>NZ_PGEZ01000001.1:2120449-2423371 GCF_002797495.1 Mumia flava | reverse complement strand
AACATCATCAGCCCGGCGACGGTCGCGAGCACGAGCACGGTGACCGAGCGCGGCCCGACCGGGACGGCACCGAACCGCGTGGAGTCCGGCCGTACGGAGGTGGTCATGGCGCGCGCCCCTCGAGCGCGGCGCGGACGTCGTCGACGGTCAGCCAGCGGTCGCCGAGCACCTTCGCGACCTGCGGGGCGAACGCCGGCGACCCGGCCAGCACGTCACGGACCTCCCCGTCGGCGATCACCTCGCCGTCGGCCATCACCACCGCGCGATCGGCCACCTCGGCGACGAACTCCACGTCGTGGGTCGCGACGGCGACCGTGTGCCCGTCGGCCGCCAGCCCGCGCAGCGTCGCGGCGAGCGCGTCCTTCGCGGCGTAGTCGAGCCCGCGGGTCGGCTCGTCGAGCAGCACCACCCGCGGAGCCGCCGTCAGCTGCACCGCGAGGACGAGCGCGAGCTTCTGCCCCTCGGACAGGTCGCGCGGGTTGGCGTCGGTCGGGATCGCACCGGCGAAGCGCTCGAGCAGCGCCGCGCACGTCCCCGGCGACGCGTCGGCCTCGGCATCGGCCGCGGCGCACTCGCGCTCGACGGTCTCGAGGTAGAGCAGGTCGCTCGCGGTCTGCGGGACGAGACCGACCCGGCGGCGCGCAGCCCGTCGCGACAGCGCAGCCGGGTCCTCCCCGGCGACCTCGACGCTGCCCTGCTGACGCGGCCCGGCACCCTGCACGGCCCACAGCAGGCTCGACTTGCCGGAGCCGTTGCGGCCCATCAGTGCCGTCACCACACCGGCGTCCAGCCGCAGGTCCACGTCCCGTACGGCGGCCAGCGGCCCGTACCGCACGCCGATCCCGCGCGCGGTCAGGAGGGGTTCTCGATCGTCGCTGCGCTCCGCCTCGAACACCGACCTGGCCTCGCTGCGCTCACTCCCCCGTCGGTCGAGGCGCGAGCGGAGCGAGTGATCGAGACCCGGTTCTCGATCGTCGCTGCGCTCCGCCTCGAACACCGGGGCCGGCAGGTCGGCGAGCTCCTTGCGCAGCGTACGTCCGGCGCGACGGGCCTCGCGCACGGTCAGGGGAAGCGGGTCCCATCCCGCCAGACGGCCGAGCCCCACGATCGGCGGCGCGGTGGGCGAGTCCGCCAGCAGAGCCGCGGGCTCTCCCGCCACCACCGAGCCGTCCCTCTCGACCCGGACGACGACGTCTGCGAACGGCACCACCCGCTCCAGCCGGTGCTCCGCCACCACCACGGTCGCCCCGAGGTCGTGCACGAGCCGTGTCAGCGTCGCGAGCACATCCTCGGCTGCGGTCGGGTCGAGGGCGGAGGTCGGTTCGTCGAGCACGAGCACCGGCGGGTGCATCGTCAGGACCGACCCGATCGCGACGCGCTGCTGCTGTCCCCCGGACAGCGAGCGCAGCGAGCGGCGGCGCAGATCGGCGATGCCGAGCAGGTCCAGCGTCTCCTCCACCCGCCGACGCATCGTCTGCGGATCGACGCCGAGCTGCTCCATCCCGTACGCCAGCTCCTCCTCGACCGTGTCCGTCACGAACCCGGCGAGCGGATCCTGCCCGACCCAGCCGACGACCGACGCGAGGTCACGCGGGCGGGCCCGGTCCGTACGGACGCCGTCGACCGTGACCGTGCCGCGCAGGTGGCCGCCGCTGAAGTGCGGGACCAGCCCGTCGAGCAGACCGAGCAGGGTCGACTTGCCGGATCCGGTCGGGCCCGTCACCACGACCAGCTCCCCCTCTTCGACGTGCAGGTCGACGCCGAGGAGCACCGGGGCGTCGGCACCGTCGTAGGTGAACGTCACGCCGTCCAGATCGATCATGCCGCTGCCCCCTCGGCGACCGCGGCGCGCTCGCGCAGAGCCGCGTACGGGGAGAGCGGCTCGGGCGTGGCGATCCCGGGCAGCGCGGCGACCGCCAGCCCCACGAGGGCCACGGCTCCGAGACCGCCCGCGCCGCCGAGCACGACTCCCGTCACGGCACCGCAGCCGGCCGTGAACCACTCGGCCGCCAGCCACGGGTCGGGGCGGTACCGGGTGTGCGCGACCGTACGGCCCGACCACCAGAACCCGAACCCGGCGAGCGCCACCCCGATCGCCAGCATCGGCACCGCCAGCACCCGCGGCGCGGTGAGGTCGGCGGTGGCGTAGACGCCGATGCACAGCCCGAGCAGGCCGAGCAGCAGCGCAGCCCCCGTCACACTCCGACTGCGCCGGGACGCGACCGCCGCCCGGCCGTACCCGCGCGCGTCCATCGACGCGGCGAGGCGGATGGACCGGTCCAGCGCGTCCTCGAGGACCGGCACCACGACCGACCGCAGTGCCCGGACACCGCGGCTCTGCTCACCGCGCAGCCGCCGAGCGCGCCGCACCCGGCCGATCGACTCGGCGAGCTGCGGGAACAGCGTCATCGCCACCACCACGGCTGCCCCGACCTCGTAGAGCGCGCCCGGCATCGACCTGAGCAGGCGGCGCGGGTTCGCGAGCGAGTTCGCGGCGCCGACGCAGATGATCAGCGCGGCCAGCTGGAGGCCGGAGGCGAACGAGCGCTGCAACGACTCCAGCGTCACCGGGCCGAGCAGCCGGATCCCCTCGACCCAGGACGGCAGCGGGATCTCGGGCAGGTCGATCAGCACGGTGCCGGTCGAGGAGCCGCCGAGGAAAACGCCGAAGAACACCCGGGTCACGATCACCAGCGCGCCGAGCGCGAGGTAGAGCCGGAACGACATCGCCCACGGGGCGACCGGCCGGCGTGCGACCACGACGAACGAGGCCACTCCGACGATCAGGAGCAGGATCGCGACGTCGAGCGTCCGGCTCGCCGCGACGGCGAGACCCAGCGCCCACACCCACCAGGCCCCCGGGTGCAGGTCCCGCCGCTCTCGAGGGCGGGACACGACTCAGCCGTCCTCGGAGCTCCGCCGGCGCGACGCGGCGACGCCGAGGCCGATCACGACCACGACACCGGCGCCGACGACGACCCAGACCACGGGGGACACCCCGTCGTCGCCGCTGTCGCCCGACGCCTCCGCGTCCTCGTCGGACTCCGGCGCCGTCGGCGTCGGCGGGTTCGCGGGGTCGAACGCAGGGTTGGGAGCAGACTCCAGCGACTGGTTCAGCTGGAAGCGCCAGCCCTCGTACCCGCCGGGCACGACCTCGCTGGCGTCGGCGCCGGTCTGCGCGTACTCCCAGGCGCCGCCGTCCTCGGCCACGTAGTACGACCAGTACGCGCCGGCGGGGGGAAACTCCTCGCACGCCTCGGTGTAGTCCTGCCCCTCGACGGTCAGAGCCTCCGACCCGCTGGGCTGGTCGTCGATCCGGCAGATCGCGGTCAGCCCGCCGGTCTCGACCGGGGTCACCTCGAAGCCCGCCGCGTCGAGCGCCTGCAGCCCGGTCATCCCGACGGAGTCAGCGGCGCACCCGGCCTCGACGTCGCCGCCGAGGTCGGTGAAGTCGACCACCACGGTGGTGCCGGTGGCGTCCTCGCACACCTCACCGGTGACGGGGGCCACGTCGGCCTTGGCCGCCAGAGGGACCGAGGCGGAGGCCGCCAGAGGGACCGAGGCGTGGGCCGCCAGGGGGAACGAGAGAGCGGCGCCGACCAGGGTGGCGGCGGCGAGGGCGTAGAGACGCACGATCGTTCGATCCTTCCCGCTGCGGCGGACTCGCCCGCGTACCTCGGCAGCGTCGTGGAGGTGGTCAGGACCCCGCGGAGCGGGGCTGACGGCAGGTGCTCCGGCTCGTCCCGGGGACCGGGACCTACGGTTGCGGGTCAGCGCCGGACTTCGACCGGCTTCCCCTGACGTCCGCCTCAGGGTATCCCAGCCCGGCCGGCGCCCCGGAACGAGCGCCGGCCGGGCGGTGGGAACGGCTCACCCGAGCAGCGGCTCGCCGAGCCACCCACCCTGCTCGAACCCCGGCGGTACGGCGAAGACCGCCGACCCGACCGGGGTCGTCCACTGGTTCAGCAGGTCGAGCTCGTCGAGCCGCTGCTGGATCGGCGTGAACTGCCGGGTCACGTCGGCCTGGTAGGTCGCGAAGATCAGCCCCGAGTCGCTGAGGGCGCCCCCGGTCGGCGCCGCGTCGTAGCTGTAGGGCCGCCGGAGGAAGCGCTGGTGCGGGTCGTCGCTGCGGGCCCGGCGCACGTGCGCGTACGCCCCGATCACGGGCAGCCCGTTGTCTCCGACCGCGTCCAGGTCGACGTCGTCGTGCTCGGCGCCTCCCGTGAGCGGGGCACCGTCGGCCAGCCTGCGCCCGATCACGTCCTCGCGCGCCGGGGCGTCGAGCTCGTCCCAGGTGTCGAGGTTCATCGCGATCCGCCGGACCACCAACGACGTGCCGCCCTCGAGCCACGCCGGCTGGGCTCCGAACCACTCCGCGGAGCGGTCCCCCACCCACACCAGCCCGTCCATCTCGTCGTCGGCGATGGTGTGGGTGCCGTCGACCTGGCCCATCAGGTTGCGCATCGAGGTGCCGGGCGGCGTGGACCCCGGGGCCCGGCGGAACCCGTGCTGGACCCAGCGGACGGTCGTGAACGTCCGCGCCTCCTTCGTCAGGAGCCGGACCGCGTGCGCGACGGTCGTCGGGTCGTCCGCGCACACCTGGAGCAGCACGTCACCACCGTTCCAGCGGTCCTCCAGCCGGTCGACTCCGAACGGCGGCAGCGGCGCGAGCCAGCTCGGCCGCTCGGACTCCAGACGCGCCGCCGTGAACAGTCCCGGGCCGTACCCGAGGGTGATCGTGAGCGCGGCCGGGACCTGGGCGAGCTCCGGCTCGGTGTCGGACAGCCCCGCCCTCCCGGCGCACAGACGACCGATGTCGTCGCTCCAGATCCGCATCAGACGGACCAGCGCGTCCCGGTCCGTCCGGGCGACGAGGTCGAACGCCACGAGCGTCGCGAACCCCTGCGCCGGCGTCGCGATCCCCGCCTGGTGCGCACCGTACGGCGAGACGACCCGCTGTCCCGCTGCGTCTGCGGCGGGAACGTCCGCCGCCGACGCGCGGGCCAGGCCGGCGCCGGCGACCCCGCCGACACCGGCCCCGCCGAGCGCCGCAGCGCCGACCAGCAGCCCGCGGCGGCTGACGCCGCTTCGCCCGGCCCGCCGGTCCGTCTGCTCGGGGTCGCGCTCACTCATGCTCGTGGTCGTGCCCGTCGTCGCCGTGGTCGTGCTCGTACTCCTCCTGGGCGCCGGTGTACGAGCGGACCGGCGCGGTGAAGGTCGTCTGCGAGTCGTCGGCGAACGTCAAGGTCACCTCGACCTCGGCACCCGGCTCGAGCGGCTCGGTCAGCTCCATCAGCATCACGTGGTCGCCGCCCGGCTCGAGCGCGTGGTCCTCCCCCGCCCCGACCGTGAGGCCGCCCTCCATCTCCTGCATCGACATGCCGCCGTCGTCGCTCATCGTGGTCTCGTGCAGCTGGGTCGTGCCGGCGACCTCGGAGTCGGCTCCGGTGATCGTGACGTCGGCGTCGCCGTCGTTCGTCACGATGCCGAAGGCGGCGGTCGCGCCGGAGTCGACGGCCTTCACCCACGGATCCTGGATGCTGACGCTCGAGGCCTGGTCGCCGGCATCAGCAGCCGACGAGTCGTCGCCGCACGCGGCGAGCGCCGTGACGGCGAGCGCGGCGCCGGCCAGGGCCGCGGCGCCACGGCGCAGGCGGACGTGTCCGCGCGTACGGACGGGGGCGGGGGTACCGGGCAGGGTGCGGTTCATGCGGAATCTCCTGAGGAGGGGTATGTGGGAGGGGTGGTGTCGCGACGACGGCGCCTCGTGAGCCAGATCGCGGCGGCGGCCAGAACCGCCACCGTGGCGGCGACGGCGGCCCCGAACGCCCACGGCCCGACGCTGCTGTCGTCGGACGTGCCGTCGATCGCGTCGCCGTCGGCTTCGTCGCCACCGACGTCGGCGCCGGTGGCGGCATCGGGTGACGCGCCCGCGGTGGCGTCCGACGACGGCGTCGCGGACTCCGGCGCCGTCGTCGCGGCCGCCGGTTCGCCCTCGATGGTGAAATCGATCTCGCCGTCGACCGGGTGGCCGTCGGCCGAGACCACGCGATAGCCGATGGTGTAGTCGCCCGGGAGCAGGTCGGACGGACCGGCAGCGAGCAGGGTGTCGCCCTCGACCGTGGGCTCGGGCTTCGCGACGACCGACCCCTCGCCGTCGAGCAGAACCAGCGCCGGGGCGGTATCCATCAGGTCATCGGTGAAGGTCAGGCTGAGGGATCGAGGCGGCTCATCGAGCACCTCGCCGTCGGACGGGGACGAGCTCACCAGGGACGCGTGCGCCGAGGCGCTCGGCAGCGCGATGCTGCTCGAGGCCACGACCAGGACGCTCACCAGGATCGCCCGTCCCGTGCGGGACAGACTCATGTCGGGTGTTCTCCTCGTGGTGCCGCACCCACGTGGGCGCGGCGAACACCCCGCCGAGGGGCGGGGCCGTGCGGACAGGGACGCGCGACGCACGACGCGTCGCCGACGTCACCGCGGCGGAGAACGCCCTCGGCAGACCCGGCGCTCCGGTCCGGGCACCACCTCGGCGGTGCGCGCCAGGACCGGGACGGACCGGCAGGTCCCGGTCGCGCTCGGCGCGTCCAGCAGTCCGGCCGCGCGCAGCCCCAGGTGCTGGGTCAGCGTCCACAGGACCCCCTCGCCGTGCTGGACCAGCACGACCAGGACGAGCGCACCGAGGACGTGCGAGATCGCCATCGGCGCGGCGCGTGTCTGGTCGACCGCACCCGCCGCCGGAGCGAGCATCGCGAGGACGTGCACCGCAGCCTGCGCAACCAGGAAGAGGCCGAGCAGGTCGCGCACCGACCAGCGCCGAGCGCTCAGCCGCCAGCACGCGCCGACCGCGATCGGGCCGGCGGCGAGGAGCGCGAGGTCGGCGGGGGCGGCCCCGCCGGCGGCCAGGTGCGCGCTCAGGGCGGTGGCCCCGATCAGACCAGCGACTGCCACCGAACGGACCGCGCGGACCGGGCCGGCGGTCAGTGCCGCCGGGGTCAGCAGGGCCGCGGTCGGCGGTCCGGAGGCGTCGTCGGGCACCCGCTCACGATAGCCCGCGCCGGTGGTGCGCAAGCGACCCGCCTACGGGAGTCCGGACCGTTGGTGGGGCGGGCCCGGGCCTCAGAGCAGCAGGCTCCACTGCACGGTCGGCTCGGCCACCTGCCACGCCGCCTCCTGGGCCACGTCGGCCTGGAGCCGCACGAGCTCGCCGCCGAGCTCGAGGAACTGGCCGGTCAGCATCGCCTGGTCCGCGGGCGTGACCGCCTGTGCGACGAGCCGGGACCCGGGCTTCAGCGAACCCCGCGCTGCGTCGAGCACGGCCGCGCTCAGGTATCGCGGTCCGACGAAGACGGCGTCCGGCGCATCCAGGGCGACGAGGGCCGCGATCACCGCGTCCTCGTCCGTGGCCTCCTGGAGCTCCAGTGCCGGCACGCCCAGCTCGGTGCCGACGGCGCGGGCCTCGCGCACCTCACCGGCACCGCGCACGAGCGTCACGGCGCGGGCCAGCGGCTCGGCCCGGACCCACTCGACCGCCACGCACCCGGCGCCGGAGCCGACGTCGACCAGCAGGTCGCCCGCGGCCGGTCCCAGGCGGGCGAGAGCCGCCGTACGGAGGTCGCGGGCGAGCGCTCCCGTCGCGTGGGCGTCGTCGGGCAGCCCGGGGACCCGCGACGTGGCCGAGCGCCGGTCGGGATCGGCGACGCACTCGAGGCAGATCACGTTCAGCTCCGGCGAGACGCGGTCCGCCCACGCGTCCGCACGGGCCTCGGTGCGCGACTCGGTGATCGCCCCGAGGTCGCCGAGGACCGTCATCGTGCTGCCGCCGTACCCCCGCTCGCGCAGGAGCGAGGCCACCGACGACGGCGTGCCTCCGTCGCCGGACAGGACGATCAACCGGCGGCCCGGAGCCAGGTGCTGGACCAGGCGCCGGACCTCGTGGTCCTCGAGGGAGACCAGCGAGGTCTGCTCGTACGACCAGCGCATCCGGGCACGCGCCAGCGTCTCCGACGACAGCCCGGGCAGGATCTCGACCGACTCGGCGCCGACCGCGTCGACCAGCAGGCCGCCGATCCCGGCGACCAGCGGGTCGCCGGAGGCCATCACGGCGACCTTCTTGTCCTCGTGCTCGGCGAGGAGCGTGGCGAGCGCGTCCTCCAGCGAGGCGGGCCACTCCACACGCTCCTGCCACCACGCCCAGGGCAGGGTGTCGAGCAGCCGCTTGCCGCCCATCACCACCTCGGCCTCGCGGACGATCTTGCGCGACGACATCGCGAGTCCGTCCCAACCGTCCGCACCGATTCCGACCACCGTGATCCGATGCATGCGCAGACGCTATCGGCTGCGGGGCCCACCGGGAACCCGCACCCGGCCCCAGTCCCGGACGCCGTCCCGCGATCCGGCCACCGGGCGCCGGGGTCGCCCGGTCTGACTACCATCGAAGACCCCGGTACGACGGCGTTCTCGGGCAGACGCACCGAGGAAGGGACACCCATGGCAGGCAGCGCAGGATTCCGGGCGCAGCTCGATGTCGCCGACCGTCGGGTCCTCGTCGTCGGAGCGGGAGCGACCGCGCTGGCCCAGGTCACCGCCCTGCGCGACGCCGACGCGGCCGTCACCGTCGTCGCACCGGACGCCGTCCAGTCCGTCGAGGATCTCGCGCAGCGCGGCGTCGTCACCTGGCACCGCCGCCCGTTCGACGTCACCGACCTCGAGGAGGCCGAGCTGGTCGTTGCCGCGACCGGGCGGACCCAGGTCGACCAGCACGTCGCCGCCGAGGCCCGCAAGCGCGACCGATGGTGCATCACCGCGCGCCGCAGGACCGACCGCGGCGGACGCGACGGTGCCGACGAGCGGGCGTCGCTCGAGCCGGGCTCGGTCACCCTCGTCGGCGGAGGGCCGGGGGACCCCGGCCTGCTCACGGTCTCCGGGCTCGAGGCCCTGCGCTCGGCCGACGTGGTGGTCGTCGACCGGCTCGCGCCGCTCGGCGCTCTCGCGGAGCTCGACGTCGACGTGATCGACGTCGGCAAGATCCCGCGCGGCCGGTTCACCGCGCAGGAGGAGATCAACCGGATCCTCGTGGAGCAGGCGAGGGCCGGACGCCGGGTGGTCCGCCTGAAGGGCGGCGACAACTTCGTCTTCGGACGGGGCGGCGAGGAGGTCGCGGCCTGCGCGGGTGCCGGCATCCCGGTCCGCGTCGTCCCCGGGGTCAGCTCCGCCCTCGCCGGTCCCGCGCTCGCCGGCGTCCCCGTGACGCACCGCGGCCTCAACCAGGGCTTCACGGTGATCTCCGGGCACGTCGCTCCCGGCGACCCTCGCTCGACGATCGACTACGGCGCCCTCGCGCGCTCCGGCACCGACCTCGTGCTGCTGATGGCGGTGGCGAGCCTGCCGGCGATCACCTCCACGCTGGTCGCCGAGGGGCTCGACCCGGCGACTCCCGCCGCGACGATCGCCGACGCGGCTCTGCCGACCCAGCGCGTGGTGCGCGCGGACGTGGCGACGATCGCCGCGCGGATGGCCGAGGAAGGCATCGGCGCTCCCGCGATCACGGTGATCGGCGCCGTCGCGGGGTTCGACCCCGAGGCGTGAGACGCGCCGCGGCCTAGTCTGGAGCGGCACCCGACCCCGACCAGGAGGACCTGTGAGCACCGTGCGCGTGACCCCGCCCGACGACGACGTCCGTACGGAGGCCGCCGCCCGGCTCGCCGGGCTGGCCACCCCCGTGGGGGCGCTGGGGCGGCTCGGCGAGGCGGCGGTCTGGTGGTCGGCCGTCAGCGGGACCTGCCCGGCACCGGCGCCGAGCCGCGTCCGCGCGGTCGTGTTCGCTGGCGACCACGGTGTCGCCTCGTACGGCGTCTCCGCGTACCCGAAGGAGATCACCGCCCTGATGGTGCGGCAGTTCCTCGGAGGCGGGGCCGGGGTCGCGGTGCTCGCGCGTCAGCACGACGTCGCGCTGAAGGTCGTGGACCTCGGCGTCGACGACGACCTCGACGGCGTCCCCGGGGACGTGACCGCGCACAAGGTCCGCCGCGGTTCCGAGCCCCTCCACCTGCGCGACGCGATCACCGCCGACGAGGCCGTACGCGCGCTCGCGGCCGGCCGTACGATCGCCGACGCGGAGATCGCTGCGGGTGCCGACCTCCTGATCGCCGGCGACATGGGGATCGGCAACACCACGCCGAGCGCCGCGCTGATCGCCGCGAGCCTCGGGCTGCCGGCGCGGGACGTCGTCGGCCGGGGATCGGGCGTCGGCGACACCGCTCTGGCGGCGAAGGAGGCGCTGGTCGACGAGGCGCTGGCACGGGTCGGGTCGCGGGTGGAGGACCCGACCCAGCGGCTGGCCGCCCTCGGTTCGGCCGATCTCGCGGCCCAGGTCGGCTTCCTGGTCCGTGCGGCCGAGCGCGGTGTCCCGGTGCTGCTGGACGGGGTGATCTCGGTAGCCTGCGCGCTCGTCGCCGACGACCTGGCGCCCGGTGCTGCCGCGTGGTTCGCGGGCGGCCACCGCTCGACCGAGCCGGCCCAGGCGCTCGCGCTGTCGAAGCTCGGGATCGAGCCCTTGCTCGACCTCGGGATGCGGCTCGGCGAGGGATCCGGCGCGGTCGCCGCCGTACCGGTGCTGCGCGCCGCAGCGGCGCTGCTGGGCGAAGTGTCGCTGCTGGAGGACGTGCTGGCGGCCGGGTCCGACGGTTCGGCGGCAGCACCCGACCACGATGGCTGAGTCCCCCTCGGCGGGCTCCCGCTCGCCGCTGGTCGACGGGTTGCTGCTCGCCGCCGGGACGCTGTCGGTGTTCCGGGTCCCCGCCCCGAGCCGCGTGGACCGGCGCCGTGCAGGGATCGCGATGGCGGTGACCCCGGTCGCCGCGCTCCCCCTCGCGGTCGTCGTGGGCGGGGTGCTGCTGCTGGCGCACGCGCTCGACGTGCCGCGTCTGCTCTCGGGCGCGATCGCCGTCGGCGCGCTCGCGCTCGCGACCCGCGCGATCCACCTCGACGGTCTCGCGGACACCGCCGACGGTCTGACGGCACCGTACGAGCCCGCCCGGCGGATCGAGATCATGCGGGCCGGTGATCTGGGTCCCGCGGGGGCGGCGACGCTCTTCCTCGTGCTGCTGCTCCAGGCGGGCGCGCTCGACGTGCTGGCGGGGGTCGAGCTCGGCTGGCTCGCGGCCGGCGTCGCGGTCTGCGTCTCGCGCGCAGCGACCGTGCTGGTCTGCATGCGGCCGGTGCCTGCGGCGACTCCGACCGGGCTCGGCGCGAGCGTCGCCGGGACCGTCCCCGTCGGGACTGCCGTGAGCGTGCTGATGCTGATGACCGCCGCCCTGTGCGGTGCGCTGCTGCTGACTCCGATCGACTGGTGGCGGGGCCTGCTCGCCGTGGCGATCATGATCGTTGCCGTCGGGCTGCTCGTCCGGCGGTGCGTCACGGTGCTCGGCGGGATCACCGGCGACGTGATCGGCGCCTCGATCGAGGTCGCGACGGTCGCGGTGCTGTTCACGATCACGGCGTGACGCGAGCGATCCGCGGCCGTGCGGCCCGGGCGCCTCACCCGCGGCGGTGCGATCCTGGACGCATGTCGGAGCAGCCCCGCAACATCGGCGAGGCGCTGGAGTCCGTCGAGGGCTTCTGGCAGCCGCACCGCCTGGTCAGCATCAACGACTACGACGTCAAGGTCGTGAGGATCCACGGTGAGTTCGTCTGGCACACCCACCCGGACACCGACGAGCTCTTCCTCGTCCGGTCGGGTTGCCTGACGATCCAGCTGCGCGACCACGACGTCGAGCTGGGCCCCGAGGACGTCTACGTCGTCCCCGCCGGGGTGGAGCACTGCCCGAAGGCCGAGGGCGAGGTCGAGGCGCTGCTGTTCGAGCCGAAGGGGACGGTCAACACCGGCGACGCCGGAGGCGCGATGACGTCCCCGCTCCGCGAGCTCTGAGGCCTCCCTCGCGAGTCACCCGCGGCGCGGTCGCGAGTCACCCGCGGCGCGGTCGCCGGTCAGAGGTAGAGGACGCGACCCGCAACGACGAGCGCGACCTCGTCGGAGACCTCCGCGAACCGCTGGTTGAGCAGACCGAGGACGTCGCGGAACACCCGACCCGACCGGTGGTCGGGCACGACTCCGAACCCGACCTCGTTCGTCACCGCCACGCTCAGGTGGGTCCGCGAGGCCCAGGCCTCGGTCAGGGTGTCGATCCGCTTGCCGAGCTCCGGTCGCCACTGCGCGTCGGGCTCGTCCCACGCCTCCAGCTCGTCCAGCGTCGCCGTCACCCAGGTGCCGAGACAGTCGACGATCACCGGCGTCTCCACGCCGCGCAGCGCCCCGGCGACGTCGGCGGTCTCGACCGTCTGCCAGGTCGCGGGCCGTCGTGCCTGGTGCTCGCGGACCCGCGCCAGCCACTCGGGGTCGGACTCGTCCGGCATCGGGCCCGGCGCCACGTACGCCACGTCCGGCTCGTCGGCGAAGACCGACTCCGCGTACCTCGACTTGCCCGACCGCACCCCGCCGGTCACCAGCACCTTGCGCCCCATGTCGTGCCCCTCTCGCCCCTGGAGGAATCCGATGCGGGCAGCGTCGCACGCCACCGCCCCGTTCGCACCCCCCGGCGTCCACCATGCGGTCACCTCGCGGTCACCCGGTGGTCACGTCGCGGTCGTCCACCGGTCATCCGTGGCGACGCAGCAGGGACGTGTCCATCACCCAGCCGTGCTCGGTCCGCAGCGCCTGGCGGGCGTCCGCGATCCGCGGGGCGACGTCCCTCAAGGGCCCGGCGAGGAGCAGCTCACCGTCGGTCCCGAGGTTGCCGCCCCACCACACGTCCCACTCCCCCGGCAGGTCCACGGGCGGCGCGTCGGCGGCCAGGACGACGACGAGGTTGTCGTGCCCGGCGTCGGCGTGATCGCGCAGCCGCCGCATCGTCGTGATCGTGAGCGCTGAGCCGACCTGGTTCAGGACCAGCCCGTGCCGGGCCGCGAGGAGGGAGACCGCGCTCACCCCCGGGACCACCCCGACGACCGGCGCGACCAGGCCCCGCGCCGCGATCCGGTCGAGGATCCGCAGCGTCGAGTCGTACAGCGCGGGGTCGCCCCATACGAGGAACCCGGCGACGGTTCCCTCCGGGAGACCGGCCAGCACCTCCTCGTACGCCTCGGCGCGGGCGTCGTGCCAGTCGGTCACCGCCCGGTCGTAGGCCGCGGCGTCGGCCGCGACCGCGCGACCGCGGTCGCGCTCGGGGTCCGCGACGTCGACCACCTCGTACGGACCGGTCCGGTGGTGGACCAGGATCGCCTCGCGCAGACGCCGAAGGTCCGCCGACGCCGCGCCCTTGTCCGCGACCACGAAGACGTCGACCGCGTTCAACGCCGCGACCGCCTCGACGGTGAGCTGGTCCACGCCGCCAGGGCCGATCCCGACCACGCGGACGTCGACCCGCCGCCGCGCAGCGCCGGCCCCCGCACTCACCCCCGGTCCTCCAGGTCGCCCTCGACGTCGAGGTAGACCTGCTGCATCTGCGCGACCACGTCGGGGTCGGGCTCCGCCCACAGCCCACGGTCGGCGGCCTCGGACAGCCGCTCCACGATCCCGCGCAGCGCCCAGGGGTTCGCGCGGCGCATGAACTCCTGGTTCGCCTTGTCCAGCACGTACTCGCGCGCCAGCGCCTCGTACTGCCAGTCCGCCACGACCCCGGTCGTCGCGTCGTACCCGAACAGGTAGTCCACCGTCGCCGCCAGCTCGAACGCGCCCTTGTAGCCGTGCCGCTGCATCGCGGCGATCCAGCGGGGGTTCACCACCCGGGAGCGGAACACGCGGTTCGTCTCCTGCTCCAGCGTCCGGGTACGGACCGCGTCCGGCGTGGTCGAGTCCCCGACGTACGCCTCGGGCGCGGCGCCGGTCAGCGCGCGGACCGTGGCGACCATCCCGCCGTGGTACTGGAAGTAGTCGTCGGAGTCGGCGATGTCGTGCTCGCGGGTGTCGGTGTTCTTCGCCGCCACGGCGATCCGGCGGTACGCGGTGCGCATGTCGTCGTTCGCCGCACGCCCCTCCAGCCCGCGGCCGTACGCGTACCCGCCCCACGTCGTGTAGACCTCGGCGAGATCGGCGTCGTCGCGCCATGTCCCGGACTCGATCAGCGGCAGGATCCCCGCGCCGTACGCGCCGGGGGCGGAGCCGAAGATCCGCGTCGTCGCGCGCCTCTCGTCACCGTGCTCGGCGAGGTCGGCACGGGCGTGGGCGCGGACGAAGTTCTGGTCGTCCGGCTCGTCCAGCTCCGCGACGAGGCGTACGGCGTCGTCCAGCATCGCGACCACGTGCGGGAACGCGTCGCGGAAGAAGCCGGAGATCCGCACCGTCACGTCGATCCGCGGCCGTCCGAGCTCGGCGAGGTCGACCGGCTCCAGCGCGGTGACGCGTCGCGAGGCCTCGTCCCAGGTGGGGCGGACCCCGAGCAGCGCCAGCACCTCGCCGACGTCGTCGCCGGACGTGCGCATCGCCGACGTGCCCCACACCGACAGCCCGACGGACCGCGGGTGCTCGCCGTGGTCGGCGACGTACGTCGAGATCAGCGAGTCGGCCATCCGCACGCCCGTCTCGTACGCGAGGCGGCTCGGCACGGCCTTCGGGTCCACGGTGTAGAAGTTGCGCCCGGTCGGGAGCACGTTGACGAGGCCGCGCAGGGGAGAGCCGGACGGACCCGCGGGGACGTACCCGCCGTCGAGCGCGTGCAGGACAGCCCCGATCTCGTCGGTGGTGCGAGCCAGGCGGGGGACGACCTCGGTGGCGGCGAAGGTCAGGACCTCGGCGACGGCGTCTCGATCCTCGCTCCGCTCGGCCTCGACGACCGGGAGGGAGCCGCTCCGCTCGGCCTCGACGACCGGGAGGGAGGCGTCGTTCCGCTGGTCGAGGCGCGAGCGGAGCGAGTGATCGAGACCCTCGAGCACCGCCGGCACCGCCGTCGGGTCCCAGCCCGCGTCCTCCATCGCCTCGACCAGCGCCCGCGCCCGGGCCTCGATCGCGTCGGTCGTCCGCGCGTCGGCGTCCTCGGTCAGCCCGAGCGCGCTGCGAAGCCCGGGTACGGCGTGGCTCCGCCCGCTCCACACCTGCGCCGCCCGCAGGATCGACAGCACCAGATCCACCCGTACTGCTCCCGTCGGCGCCGCGCCGAGGACGTGCAGGCCGTCGCGGATCTGGGCGTCCTTCACCTCGCAGAGCCACCCGTCGACGTGGAGCAGGAAGTCGTCGAACTCCTCGTCGCCCGGCCGCTCCTCGAGCCCGAGGTCACGGTGCATCTGCGCCGCGGTCATCAGGGTCCAGATCTCCGCACGGAGGGCGGGGACCTTCGCAGGATCCATCGCGGCGACGTTCGCGTACTCGTCGAGCAGCTGCTCGAGCTTCGCGATGTCACCGTACGACTCGGCGCGCGCCATCGGCGGGATCAGGTGATCGACGATCGTCGCGTGCGCGCGGCGCTTCGCCTGCGCTCCCTCCCCGGGGTCGTTGACCAGGAACGGGTAGACCAGCGGCATCGATCCGATCGCGGCGTCGGTCGCACAGGCCGCCGACAGCGCCGCGTTCTTGCCGGGCAGCCACTCCATCGAGCCGTGCTTGCCGAGGTGCACGACCGCGTGCGCGCCGAACCCACCGACGTCCGGGCCGTTCTCCAGCCAGCGGTACGCCGCCAGGTAGTGGTGGCTCGGCGGCATGTCCGGGTCGTGGTAGATCGCGACCGGGTTCTCTCCGAACCCACGGGGCGGCTGGATCAGCAGCACGAGGTTCCCGGCGCGCAGCGTCGCGAGCACGATCTCGTCGTCCTGGTTGACGAACAGCCGGCCCGGCGGCGGTCCCCAGGTCCGCTCGACGTCCTCGCGCAGTGCGGGGTCGAGCGTCGCGAACCACGCGGCGTACCGCGCCGCCGGGATCCTGACGTGGCTCGCCGTGAGGTGCGCGTCGGTCAGCCACTCCTCGTCCTGACCGCCGGCGTCGATCAGGGCGTGGATCAGCGCGTTGCCGGCCGTAGTGTCCGGGTCCTCGCCGTCGACGCGATCGACCGCGTCGAGGCCCGGGATCACACCCGTCGGGCCCAGGTCGTACCCGGCCTCGCGCATCGCGCGCAGCAGGCGGACGGCGCTGACCGGGGTGTCCAGACCGACGGCGTTCCCGATCCGCGCGTGCTTCGTGGGGTACGCCGAGAGCACCATCGCGATCCGCCGGTCGGCCGGGGCGGTGTGGCGGAGCCGGGCGTGCGCGACGGCCGTGCGGGCGAGGCGGTCGCACCGCTCGGGGTCCGTGACGTAGCGCGGGAGCCCAGTCGGGTCGTCCGGGTCGACCTCCTTGAACGAGAACGGGACCGTGATGATCCGGCCGTCGAACTCGGGGATCGCGATCTGGTTCGCCGAGTCGAGCGGTGAGACGCCGTCGTCGGACCCAGCCCACTCCTCGCGCGACCACGTCAGGCACAGCCCCTGCAGGATCGGGATGTCGAGACCGGCGAGAGCGGCGACGTCCCACGCCTCGTCGTCACCGCCGGCGCTCGCGTTCGCGGGGCGCGTCCCGCCCGCGGCGAGGACGGTCACGACCAGCGCGTCGAGGGTGCCGAGCGCCGCGATCAGGTCCTGCGGCGGGTTGCGCAACGACGACGTGTGGAGCGGGAGACCGACGGCGTCGCCGGTCGCGTCGATCGCGTCGGCGAGGTCGTGGGCGAAGCGGTCGTTGCCCGCGTGCGCGTGGGCGCGGTAGACGAGGATGCCGACGCGGTAGGGCTCTCGGTCGCTCGCATCGAGACCGCTGGTGGAGGCCGAGGTCTCGACAGGCTCGACCGACGGGTCGCGCTCGGCCGACCCGTCCCGCTCCAGCCAGCCCCAGGTCGGCAGCGCCTCCGGGGGCTCGAACCCGACCCCGGTCAGCAGAACCGTGTCGGACAGGAATCCGTGCAGCTGCGCGAGATTCGCCGGGCCGCCGTGCGCCAGGTACGCGTGTGCCTGCGCCGCCACACCGACGGGGACCGTCGACAGCTCCATCAGCGCCGCATCCGGACTCTGCTCACCGCCCAGCACGACGACAGGCCGCCCCGTCGCCCGCAGCAGCGCGAGCCCGTCGGCCCACGTCCGCGACGTCCCGAGGATCCGGACGATCACGAGATCCGCATCGGCGACCAGCGGCTCCACCTCGGTCGCGACGTCCAGCCGCGACGGGTTCGCCAGCACGTACGGGGCGTCGCTCGCGCGAGCCGCGAGCAGGTCGGTGTCGGAGGTGGACAGCAGCGCGATCCGCGTCATCGATGCTCCTTCGCAGGGTTCTCGCCCTGTCTCGATCGGATCCACCGCGATCAGTGTCTGGCTGCCGGCCGTACGGCCGGGTCACAGTGGCGGAACCGCCCCGGAGTTGCGCCGGGTTCCTGGGTCCGCGGTGGGAGGTGCGCGCTCAGACTACGGGACGGCACGACCGTCCGGACGTACGACTCGGTCCGGCCCGGCCCGGCGCGCAGCTCATCGGCGCGGAATCGTACGTCCGCGCGGTCGTCCGGCCGTCAATGCCCGGGCACACGCAGCACCGTGACCGCGAAGTCGGCGGCCGGGTCGTACGGCACCAGGTCCCACGTCGCGAACCGCTGCTCGAGCGCGAGTCCGACACCTTCCGCATCGGCCGCGAGCTGAGCCGGACCGTACGGCCGGTCGGTGCGGAAGCCGAGCACGATCCGTCCACCCGGTCGGACGTGGGCTGCGAGGCGCTCGAGGACGGCCCGCTCGGAGTTCGGCGCGACGAACACCATCACGTTGCCGGCGACGACCGCGAGGTCGAACGGCTCGGCGTCACCGAGGTCGAGCGTCGCGAGATCACCGACCACCCAGTCCGGGCCGGGGTGGTCCTCGCGCGCCGCCGCGATCAGCTCGGGGTCGACGTCGACGCCGACGACGTCGTGCCCGCGCTCGTGCAGCGCACCGCCGACGCGTCCCGGCCCGCACCCGGCGTCGAGGATGCGCGACTGCGGCGGCACGAGCGCATCGACCAGCCGCGCCTCGCCCTCGAGGTCGGCGCCGTCGCGCGCCATCGCCCGGAACCGCTCGATGTACCACTGCGCGTGGCCGTCGCCGGTATCGGTGAACCAGCGGGGAGTGCCCGGCGAAGTGCTCGTCATGTCTCCATCGTGCCTGGTGAGCGTCGCGGGTGGGACTTCTGGTTCGAGCACGGTCCCGAGGTCTCGGCGGACTTCCTGGCCGACCGCGAGCAGCCCGAGCCGCAGGAGCACGGCTGGTGATCACGCACCTGCTCGACACCGACGAAGTGATCGAGGCGCGGCGCTGACGAGCCGAGGCACGCAGATCGGTGCGTACGGCGTCCTGGTCGCGGGCCACGCGCGCAGCCTCTCCCTGGTCGTGGTCACCGGCAACACCCGCGAGTTCCGGCGCGTCCCGGGTGTGCGGACCGAGTGCTGGCGCCGGTGACGGCCAGCCCCCTGGCGCTGCGAGGCCCAGGCGGGTAGAACTCGTTCATGGCGTCCCCCCGGTCCCGCAGCGCCGCGATGCTCGCGGTGGGGGCCGGGGTGTGGATGCTGATCGACGTCGTTCGGGTCTGGACCCCGTCGTTGATCACGATCTTCGGCCAGGCCGCCGAGACCCCTCCCGAGCTGATGGGAGCGTACGCGCTGGGCTGCGCGGTGGTCGCCGTGCTCCTCGCCTCCATCACCCGCAGCCGTCCGCCGGTGTGGGCCCTCGCCCTCGCCCTGCTCGGGCTCTGCCGGATCGGGCTGCAGGCCACCGACGGCGGTCGCCCCCAGCTGCTCGTCGCCTCGCTCGGCGTCGCGTTCGGTCTGTGGTGGTTGGGCACGGTGGCGGTGCGTCACGGCGACGTCCTGGTGGCCGGTGTGACCGCCGGGATCGCGCTGTCGGTCGTGACGCACGCCGGGCTCGGGACCTGGGGTGCGGTCTGGCGGGGTGACCCGTGGGGGTGGCTCCTGCTCGGAGTCCAGGTCGGGCTCGCGGCAGGCTGCGCACAGGCCGCACGCGGCGGCCCCGCCGTACGGGCGAGCGCGCGGGTGGCCTGCCTGCTGATGCCGGGGCTGTTCCTGGCCGGGATCGTGCTCGCGGACGCCGCCCGCGCATCCGTGGCCGCGGACTGGGTCGGCCTGGCCACGGTGGCGCTGAGCTCGGTCGTCGCCGTCGGCGTCAGCACCGTAGCGGCCTCGCGGACGTCCGCGTGGATCGCAGCGGCCGTCCTCGTGGGGTCGGTCGCTCTCGGGATGCTCGCGACCGCCGAGGTCGACGCGATCAGCGGGTCGCTCCCGCCGTGGAGCCTGCCCGCGTACCTGCTCGGGATGCCGGCCCTGGCGCACCTGTGGGTCGCGGCCTCCGGAGGTGCGCGCGCCACGGCGACCACCGCGACGTACGGCGGGCTGATCTGGGTCGCGCTGATCTTCGGCTACTACGCCGGCTACGACCTCGGGTACACCGCCCCCTGGCTGGTGGTCCTGGCCGCCCTCGTGCTCGGGATCGTCGCTGCCACCGGACCCGACGCCGACGGCTCGACGCCTGTGACCGCGGCGGGCTCGCTCGTCGTGCTCGCCTCCGCAGCCGCGATCGCGGTCATCGTCGCGCTGGCCGGGCCGGCCGCGACCGTACGCCCGCTCGACGGCGTCGACGCTCGCGCCGACGCGAAGTCCGCAGGCGACGTCCTGCCGGGAGACGTGCGCGTGGCGGCGTACAACGTCCGGATGGGGTACGGCATGGACGGGACGTTCCGCCCGGACCTGGTCGCCGCCGACCTCGCCGACACCGACGTCGCGCTGCTGAGCGAGGTCGACCGGGCGTGGCTGCTGAACGGCGGCCAGGACCAGCTCGCGATCCTCGCACGGCTGCTCGACCGCGACGCCGTGTTCTCGCCGGCCGCAGACCCGGTCTGGGGTGATGCGGTGATCACGACCCTGCCCGTCGCTGCGGTCGAGCGGACGCCGCTCCCGTCGTACGGCGCGGTGACCGGAGCGCAGGCCCTGTCCGTGCGGGTGCGCGGCACCGACACCGACCTCTGGATGATCTCGACCCACCTCCAGCCGAACGACGACGGCGTCGACGAGCAGGCCGGCGACCTCGCGACACTCGCTCAGGAGCGGATCGCCGACGGCATCCCCGTCGTGCTCGGCGGGGACCTCAACACCGAGCCGGACTCCGCGGCGTTCGCGGAGCTGACCGACGGCCCGCTGCGCGACGCGCTCCGCCGGTCCGACCCGCCGACCTCACCGGCCGACGATCCACAGCGCCGGATCGACCACCTGCTCGCGACCCGCAGCCTGAAGGTCCGTGACCCGCAGGCCGGGACGTCGCAAGCCTCGGACCATCTGCCGGTCTACGTCCGGGTCCAGCTGCGCAACGCGGGCTGAGACGGTCTTGCGCAGGGAGCGGTGATCGGCGCTCCGAGCGGGCCGTGCCACGATGCCGCCATGGACCGGACCCGCGTCGACCGCTGCCCGGGGGTGCTGCGTCCGTGGCCGGCCGACGACGGTGCTCTCGTCCGGCTGCGACTCCCCGGCGGACGGATCACGCCGGACCAGCTGCGGCTCGTCGCCGACCTCGCCGATGCGTACGGCGTCGGCCGTCTGTCGCTGACGTCGCGCGCGAACCTCCAGCTCCGCAGCGTCGCCGTCGGCCCGGACGGCCGACCGGTGGAGGCCTTCACCGCCGCGCTCGAGCGGGCGCACCTGCTGCCCTCGCGCGCCCACGACCTCGTCCGCAACCTGGCCTGCTCGCCGCTGACCGGCCGGGTCGGCGGCGCGGTCGACCTGCGCCCCGTCCTCGCCGCTCTCGACGCGGCGCTGCTCGCCGACGAGCGGCTGGCCGGGCTGCCCGGGAAGTTCCTGCTCGCGCTCGACGACGGCTCGTACGACGTGGCGGGCGACGGCGTCGACCTGGCGGCGATCGCGACGGGCGGCTCGGGCGGAGGTGCGCGGCTCGTGGCCGGCGAGCACGACACCGGCGTCGTGGCGTGGCCCGACGCCGTCCCGGCCCTCATCGACCTCGCCCATGCGTTCCTCGACGCGGCCGGCACCGGCCCGTCCGCCCCCTGGCACGTGCGCGAGCTCCCCCACCCCCTCCGACCCCGACCGCGATTCGTCGAGTCGGGGCCGGATTCACCCGGCGGATTCGCGCCGCAACTCGACACGTCGGGGACGGGGCAGGTGTGGGCGAGGGCGGGGGTGCTGGCGCAGCGGGACGGGCGGTACGCGCACGTGATCAAGGCGCCGGAGGGCGTGGTGACGGCGGACGCGGCTCGTACGATCGCCGCGAGCGCGGTGGCCGAGGTGATCGTCACGCCGGCCCGCACCGTCGTCCTGCCCGACCTGCCGACCGAACGACCGGAGATCCGCCTGTGAGCACGACCCCAGTCCCGGACCGTCCGACCCGCCGGTACGGCTACGTCGGCGGCGGCGACGACATCTACCGCGCGTCGTTCGCGACGATCCGCGACGAGGCCGACCTGTCCGCGATCCCGGCCGACGCGGAGAAGGTCGCCGTCCGGATGATCCACGCCTGCGGCCAGACCGATCTCGCACGCGACCTCGCGATCCACCCGGACCTGGTCGGCGCCGCCCGTACGGCCCTGGCCGCCGGTGCACCGATCCTCACCGACGCGCACATGGTCGCGAGCGGCGTCACCCGGGCCCGGCTGCCCCGCGACAACGAGGTCGTCTGCACCCTGAAGGACGCGCGGGTGCCTGACCTCGCCCGCGCCTGGGGTACGACACGGTCCGCGGCCGCGGTCTCGCTCTGGGCTGACCGGCTCGAGGAGGCGGTGGTCGCGATCGGCAACGCGCCGACGGCACTGTTCCACCTGCTCGAGCTGCTCGCCGACGGCGCACCTCGGCCGGCCGCGATCGTCGGCGTCCCGGTCGGGTTCGTGGGTGCGGCCGAGTCGAAGGAGGCGCTCGTGGCGTACGCACCGACGGTCCCGTACCTCGTGGTGCACGGGCGCCGGGGCGGATCCGCGATGGCGTCGGCGGCGCTCAACGCGCTGGCCGCCGAGCGCGAGCTCACCGTGGTCCGCGAGGGCGACGCGTGACCGGCCGGCTGTACGGCGTCGGACTCGGCCCGGGCGACCCCGAGCTCGTCACGCTCAAGGCGGCCCGGCTGATCGCCGCCGCGGACGTGATCGCGTACCACCAGGGTCGCGGCAAGCGCTCGAACGCCCGCCGGATCGCCGACGATCTGATCCCACCGGATGCCCACGAAGAGGTGCTCGAGTACCCGGTCACGACCGGGACCACCGACCACCCGGGCGGGTACGCGGGGGCGATGACGGACTTCTACGCCGACTGCGA
Source organism: Mumia flava (assembly GCF_002797495.1). Taxonomy (NCBI): domain Bacteria; kingdom Bacillati; phylum Actinomycetota; class Actinomycetes; order Propionibacteriales; family Nocardioidaceae; genus Mumia; species Mumia flava. Next base: position 2,401,079 of record NZ_PGEZ01000001.1, on the reverse strand, counting down.
GGCTCGCGTGGCCGCGCACCTCGACGCGGGTCGCGACGTGGTCGTGCTCGCGGAGGGCGACCCCCTGTTCTACGGGTCGTTCATGTACCTGCACGACCGGCTGTCCGGACGGTACGAGAGCCAGATCGTGCCCGGCGTCCCGGCGTTCGCGGCGGCGAGCGCCACCGCGGCGGCCCCGCTCGTGCGCCAGACCGACGTGCTCACCGTGCTCCCGGGCACCCTCGACGAGGCCGAGCTCGCCCGCCGGCTCGCCGACACCGACGGAGCCATCATCATGAAGCTCGGGCGCCGGTTCCCTGCCGTGCGGTCCGCGCTCGCGCAGGCCGGGAGGCTCGACGACGCCGTGTACGTCGAGCGCGCATCGATGGACTCCCAGCGCCTGCTCCCGGTCGCCGAGGTCGATCCGGACTCAGTCCCGTACTTCTCGATCGTCCTGGTGCCCGGCGACAGCTCGCCGTCGCGGCGACGCTACGAGGAGGGCGGGGTCTCGATCGCCGGCTCGTCCCTCGCCGACGCCTCGACCAGCGATGGGAACCCGTCGGCCGAGGCCGAGCGCAGCGAGGATCGAGACCCCGTACCGACCCTCCACGTCGTCGGGCTCGGACCGGGACCGGACGCGTGGCTGACCCCCGAGGCCTCCGAGGTCCTCGCTGCGGTCGACCACGTCGTGGGCTACGGCCCGTACGTCAGCCGGGTCCCGCAGCGCGCCGGACTGCAGCGGCACGCGTCCGGGAACACCGTCGAGATCGACCGGGCCCGGTTCGCGCTCGATCTCGCGCTCGAGGGAGAGCGGGTCGCGGTCGTCTCGGGCGGCGACGCGGGAGTCTTCGGGATGGCGTCGGCGGTGTTCGAGGCGCTCGACGTGGCCGTGGCGGGCGACCCTGCGTACGCCCGCCTCGATGTGCGGGTGGTCCCCGGCATGACGGCCGTGCAGGCGGTCGCCGCCCGCGCGGGCGCGCCCCTCGGGGCGGACTTCGCCGTCCTCAGCCTGTCGGACCGGCTCAAGCCGTGGACGGTGATCGAGGACCGGCTGCGCGCGATCGCGCGCGCCGACCTCGTCCTCGGGATCTACAACCCGCGGTCGCGCTCGCGCACGACGCAGGTCGCTGACGCCAAGCGGGTGCTGCTGTCCGAGCGGGATCCGGCCACCGTCGTGGTCGTCGGGCGCGACGTCGGCCGCGCGGAGGAGTCGCTGACCGTCACCACGCTCGGCGGGCTCGACCCCGAGTCGATCGACATGAAGTGCCTGATCCTCGTCGGTGCCTCGTCGACGCGGATCGGCGCCGGCGGGGCGGCGTGGACCCCGCGGTTCGTCCCGGAGCGGGACTGACGTCCGTCAGGTGCGCGCGCCGTCGGCGAGCACGCCGTTCAGCGTGACTCCGACCCCGGCTCGGTCAGCCACGCCACGACCACGTCGCCGATCATCGCGCGGTTGCGTGCCGACACCTCCGGGGCCGACATGTCGTAGTCGAAGAGGTAGCCGAAGGTGTGGTTGTTCGCGACCTGGAAGACGCAGAAGGCGCTGATCACCATGTGCACGTCGATCGCGGTGACGTCTCCGCGGAACTCCCCCGCGGCCTTCCCTCGCGCGAGCAGGTCCTCCAGCACGGTGACGGCCGGGGTCCCGAGCTCGTTCAGGCTCTCGATCTTGCGCAGGAACCGGCCGTGGTGGATGTTCTCGATCGCGACGAGACGGATGAAGTCCGGGTGCTGCAGGTGGTGGTCGAAGGTGAGCTCGGCGAGCCGACGGACGGCTTCGTGGGGGCTCATCGTCTCGAGGTCGAGGGTGGTCTCGACCTGCCGGATCCCGAGGTAGGCACGCTCGAGGACGGCGAGGTACAGCCCTTCCTTGCTGCCGAAGTAGTAGTAGAGCATCCGCTTCGTCGTGGAGGTGCGCGCCGCGATCTCGTCGACCCGCGCTCCGGCCAGCCCTGCCTCGGCGAACACCTCGCCGGCCACGTCCAGGACCTCCGCGCGCGTCCGCTCGGCATCGCGCGTGCGCGCCACAGGAGTCTGCTCCGCCATGACCGAACCCTATCGGGACGGGCAGCGGGGGCTGACACCGGTAACGTACGTACCGTATAGTTACTTAACCGACGAGAGGGAGTCCATGCGAACATCGATCGCGACCGTGTGCCTGAGCGGCGCGCTCGACCGCAAGCTCCATGCTGCTGCGGATGCCGGGTTCGACGGCGTCGAGATCTTCGAGCCGGACCTCGTGGTCTCCCAGCACAGCCCCGAGGAGATCGCGGCCCTCGCCGACCGCCTCGGGCTCGCGCTCGACCTCTACCAGCCGTTCCGGGACGCCGAAGGCGTCGACGACGCCTCCTTCGGTGACGTCGTGCGGCGAGCGCGCGCGAAGTTCGCCCTGATGAACCGCATGGGCATCGACACGATGCTCGTCTGCAGCAACGTCGCCACAGCGACCCGCGACAGCGACGACGTCTCGGCTCGCCAGCTCGCCGCCCTCGGCGACGTCGCCGGCGAGCACGGGATCCGGCTCGCGTACGAGGCGCTCGCCTGGGGCCGGTTCGTCGACGACTACCGTCACGCGTGGCGGATCGTGGAGCGGGCCGACCACCCGCAGGTGGGCGTGTGCCTCGACAGCTTCCACATCCTGTCCCGCGGCCACGACCCCGCCGGGATCGAGCAGATCCCCGGCGACAAGATCTTCTTCCTCCAGCTCGCCGACGCCCCCGTGCTGACGATGGACGTGCTGTCGTGGAGCCGCCACCACCGATTGTTCCCGGGCGAGGGCGGCTTCGACCTCCCGGCGTTCCTCGGGCACGTCCTCCGCGCGGGGTACGAGGGCCCGATCTCGCTGGAGGTCTTCAACGACACCTTCCGCCAGACCGATCCCGAACGCACCGCACTCCAGGCCCGTCGCTCCCTGCGCTGGCTCGAGGACCACGCGGCCGCCGCCGGCGTCGGCGCGGGGATGGAGCCGTTGCCCGACGTCCAGCATCCGACCGCGTTCGGGTTCGTCGAGGTCAAGGGAGAGGACACCTCACCGGTCGAGGCGCTGCTCGGCCAGCTGGGCTTCACGTTCCGCGGTCGGCACCGCACCAAGCCGGTGCGCCTCTGGAGCGCCGGCGACGCGTACGTCGTGTGCAACGAGCAGCACGCCCGCGACTCGGCTCCGTCCCTGGCAGCACTCGGGTTCGACGTCACCGACCCGCGCGCCGGGGAGCGCCGCGCCGAGGCCCTGGCCGCCCCGACGCGATTCCGCCAGGCGTACGCGGGCGAGCAGGAGCTGCCCACCTTCGCTGCTCCCGACGGGACCGAGATCATGCTGTCCGCGGCGACCGGATCCGGCCGGGAGCCGGGGTGGGTCGACGAGTTCGAGGGCGGATCCCCACCCCCGGGGTCGACGATCCTCGGTGTGGACCACGTGAACCTGGTCCAGCCCTGGCAGCACTACGACGAGGCGGCCTTGTTCTACGAGAGCGTGCTCGCGCTGCACGCTCAGCCCGCCCAGGAGGTGGCGGGGCCGGCCGGTCTCGTGCTCAGCCGGGTGATGCGGACGGCCGACGGTGCGGTCCGGCTCGCGCTCAACCTGCTCCCCGCAGGGCTGGCCGCCGGCGCCGGGCTCCCCCAGCACGTCGCGTTCGCGACCAGCGACGTCCGGGCCGCCGTCGAGCACGGGCGGCGTCACGGGCTACGGGTGCTCGACGTCCCCGACAACTACTACGAGGACCTCACCGCCCGCTTCGACCTCGACCCCGACTTCGTCACGTCGCTGCGCTCGCTGGACCTGCTCTACGACCGTGATGCCGACGGCGAGTTCCTGCACTGCTACACGCGCACCATCGGGGACGTGTTCTTCGAGCTGGTCGAGCGTCGCCAGGCCTACGACGGCTTCGGCGCGCCGAACGCACCGGTGCGGCTCGCGGCACAGACGGTGGTCGCGTGACGGGCGCGGTCCAGGCGACGGAGCGCGGCGCGGAGGGCTACCTGATGGGGCTCCTCGGGCACGGCGTCACGGCCTCCCTCACCCCGGCCCTGCACCGCCTCGAGGCCGACCGGCAAGGTCTGCGCTACGTGTACCGGCCGGTGGAGATGCCGGCACAGGCACCGACGGGTGACGCGTTGAAGGGCCTGCTCGACTCCGCGCGCGTGCTCGGGTTCGACGCGCTGAACGTGACCCACCCCCTGAAGCGGGCTGTCGTCGCCCACCTCGACGAGCTCGAGCCGGCGACGCGGCGGCTGAACGCCGTGAACACCGTCCTGATCCAAGACGGCCGGCTGGTCGGCCACAACACCGACCTGACCGGTTTCACCACCGCCGTACGCGAGCACCTGACCGCCGACCCCCTCGGCCACGTGCTCGTCGTCGGCGCGGGTGGCGCGGGCTCGGCCGTCGCGGAGGCGGCGGCCGGGCTCGGCGCAAGCCCGCTCGTCGTGGTGGACGCCGAGGACCGACGCGCACAGGACCTCGCTGCGGACCTGTCCGCGCGACACCCCGGCGTGGACGTCCGCCCAGCCTCGTACGCCGACCTCCCGGACGCGCTCCGCGACGCCGACGGGATCGTGCACTGCACCCCGACCGGGATGGCACACCACCCGGGTGTCCCGTTCGACGTGGATCTCCTCGAGCCGTCGCAGTGGGTCGCCGACATCGTCTACCGTCCGCTCGAGACCGAGCTGCTCGTGCGTGCCCGCGAACGCGGGTGCCAGGTGCTGCACGGCGGCTACATGGCGGTCTACCAGGCCAGCCACACGTTCACGCTCGTGACCGGCCGGGTGCCGGACCACAGGCTCATGCTGGGCGACCTGGACGAGCTCGTCGCCCGCTCAGCCCCCTGAGCGTCCCGTACGGCATCGCCCCGCCGCTGCTCGACGCCCCGGCCGCGCGTCAGGACTCGTCCGCCACCAGCCGCACGGCACGGCGCCGGTGCGACGTGACGACCAGGCCGATCCCGACCACCATCAGGCCGATGGCCGGGAGCAACGCCGGCGGTGGCGTCTGGTCCAGCGCCACGGCGGCGATGACGGACGCGATCGGCACCGTCATCAGCTGGCTCAGCGACACCAGGCTCGGGCTCACCGACCGCATCACGAAGTTGAAGAGCGAGTGCCCGAGGAGCTGAGCGAGCAGGGTGAGGGCCGCCAGCCCGATCCAGGTCGCCGGCCCGAAGCCGGTCAGCGCCGTTCCCGTCAGAACGGCTGCGCCCAGGAGGACCGCCGCGCAGGCGGAGTAGCACAGCGCGGTGTACAGCGACGCGCTCACGTGCTGACGCGCGACCCCGCCGGAGACCATGTACGCGCCGCCGGCGACGCCGGACAGCAGCGCGAGCAGGTTGCCGGTGAGCGTTCCCTCGGAGACGACCGCGTCGACCCCCGTCACCGCCACGACGCCGGCGAGCGCCAGGGCGGTCCCCACCCAGCCCAGCGGGGACAGCCTCTCCCCCAGCGCCCCGGCGAACAGCGCGGCCCAGACACTCTGGCCGCACACCAGGGTCGCCGCCGATGCGACCGACGTACGGTCCAGCGCGGCCGCCAGGGAGGCGAAGTGGAGGGCGAGCATGACGGCGGCGAACCCGACCAGCAGGGCCACGCGCGGGCTGAGCCCGCGCAGGCCGCCGCGCTCGTACCACCACGCCATGGGGATCGAGACCGGCAGCGCCATCGCGTTGCGCCAGAACGCGATCGCCAGTGCGGGGGCCGCGATCGCCGCGGTCAGCGGCGGCGCCGTCGACGCGCACAGGACCGCGCCCGCGAGGATCGTCAGGTCCACCCGTGCGGGACCGCCCTGCGCGAGCCGACCCCCACCCGGAGTCGACCCGGAGGAGGCCGTCCCGCCCTCCGCCGCGCTCATCGAGAGCGACCCCACCCGAGGGCGGCGAGGGCGTCGCGGTCGGCGGCGAACCCTGCTGCTGCCTCGCCGTCGTGCAGCGTCTCCAGCACGACGGGACCGTCGTATCCGATCGCGCCCAGCGCCGCGCCGACCGCGACCCAGTCCACCTCGCCGCTGCCGATCGGGTCGTGCAGCCAGCGGGCGCGGGTGGTGTCGGAGAGGTGCACGAGGTCGGGAGGCGCGGCGCGCCCGTCACGCACGGCCGCGACGACGTCCTCGACCATGAATGCGTTCGCGACATCGAGGCACGTCCCGAGGCGGCCGTCGAACGACGCGGCGAGCTCACGGCACTCGCCCACCGTGTCGAACAGCCCGGTCGGGACGTTCTCCAGCGCGATCCGGACACCGTGGCGGTCACCGAGAGCGAGGACCTGCTCCAGCCCGTCGACGACCCAGCCTGCGAGCTGCGCTGCCGGCGCCGGCCGGAGCGGGTGGCGGCGCCCCGGGTGGACGACCGCGACGTCGGCGTCGCACGCAGCGGCGATCGCGACCACCGCGCCGAACTGGGCGACGCTCCATGCACGCATGCCCGCGTGCGGGCTGGCCAGGTTCACGTCGACTCCGCTGGGCACGACACTGCGTACGCGGACTCCGGCCCGTCGGGTGGCCGACCGGAGGCGCGCCGGGGCGTCGCCGTGCTCGAGATCGAGGTGGGGCGGGGCGGCGAGCACCTCGACGTCGGGGCACCCGGCCTCCGCCAGATCGCCGAGCAGGTCACCGAGCTCGCGGCGGCCCAGGCCGGTGTAGGTGCTGACCCAGGCGCGCCGTGGGTCCGGCACCATCACGTGCGCGCTCTCGCACGCGGACGCGGCGCCAGCAACCGGGCCAGCGTCCGCAGCGCCGCATCGTGCCCGGACGCGACGGACGCGTCGAGCGACCGGCTGCCGCCGGCCTCCCCCGCGGTCTCGACGACCAGGTCCGGATCCACGTCGGTGAGCCCGAGCGGGAGCGACCCCTGCGACACCAGGATCGGCCCGCGCGACTCCACGGACCGACGCCGGCCCACGGGGTCGGCCACGACGAGTGCCTCGGGGCCGACCTGCTCGAGCGTGTGCCCAAGGACGAGCTCGACCCCGTCGTCGCCCGTCAGCCGCTCGACCGCGTGCAGCCGCTCCCGCGCGCCGGCCTCGGCCGCCAGACTCTGCTCGGTCGAGACCAGAACGACCCGCCGTCGCTGGGAACGCAGGAGATCCGCCGTGTACGTGGCGGCGCGGTCCGCGCCCCACACCGCCACCTCGGCGTCGTCGGTCGGGTCGGCGAGCCATGCCCGGATCCCCACGAGCCGGTCGTGGTCGCCCACGACGGAGGGAACGTTGTCGACACCGCCCGTGGCGTCGACGACGGCGTCGACCTCGAACCGCTCCGCGACCTCGCTCCCGACCAGGGGCGTGTCGAGCAGGACCGTGACACCGAGGCTCTCGAGCCGTCGTGTCCACCAGACCAGGATGCGTCCCAGCTGTGGCCGCGACGGCATCGCCGCGGTCGGCACGACCTGACCGCCGAGACGGGACGTGGCCTCCGCCAGGATCACGGAGGCGCCGCGCTCGGCGAGCGTCGCGGCGGCCTCGAGACCGGCAGGGCCACCGCCGACCACGAGCACCCGCGCGCCGTCGACCGAGCCTGCCCCGTCCGACTCGGCCTCGTGCCCCGTCCGCGGGTTGACGGTGCACCACAGCGGGTTGCCGGCGAAGACGACGTCGGCACATCCTTGGTTGCAGGCGATGCACGGCCGCGGCTGCGTGCCGGCGACAGCGTGCCGGGCCCACGTCGGGTCGGCGTGCAGGGCACGAGCGACCGCCACCAGGTCGGCGGCGCGCTCGGCGACCAGCCGCTGCGCTGTCTCGGGCCGGGTGATCCGCCCCGCGAGCCCCACCAGCAGCCCGGTCTCCTCGCGGTAGCGACGCGCGGTCTCGGCGAGGTACGCCTCCTCGACCTCACCGCTCGGCGTGATCCACTGTCCCGCGCCGTAGGTCCCCGCCGACAGGTCCACGACGTCGACCAGGTCGAGCCGGGTCCGCGTGATCGTCGCCAGCGCGTCGTCGCGGTCCCGGCCACCCGGGAGGCCCTCGAAGGCCGACCAGCGCAGGAACAGCGGGACCCGCGGGCCGATCCGGTCACGCACCGCGACGAGGACGTCGTCCAGGAACGCGGTCGGAGAGCAGTACCGGTCGTCGCGGTGGTTCGACCGCGGCGAGAGGAACTGCCCGATCAGGTAGCCGTGCGCCGCGTGCACGGAGAGAACGTCGGCTCCGCCGTCCAGAGCTCGCTGGGCCGCGTCCGCGAACGCCTCGACCAGCTCGTCGATCTCACCGAGCCCGAGCTCACGCGGCAGGTCGCCTCCGATCTCGACGCACGGCACGGGAGACGGCCCGACGGGCTGTCGCTGCGAGACCGCGCGCGGCACCACCCGGCCGGCGTGGTTGAGCTCCACGCCGAGCAGAGACCCGTGCCGGTGGACCGCGTCGGCGAGCATCCGGACGCCCGGGACGACCCCGTCGTCACTCATCGCCATCTGCCGAAGCCGCGCCCGCGAGTCCGCCCGCACGTAGCTGGACTCCGTGAAGACCAGCGCCGTCCCGCCCGCCGCACGTGCCTCGAGATAGGCAGCGTACGCGGGAGTGACGCGTCCGGCGAGGTCGCACAGGTTGCGCTCCATCGGGGCGCCCACCACGCGGTTGCGCAGGGTGAGGTCCCGGACGGTCAGCGGAGTGCCGACGTCGGGTCCGGTCACAGGCCGAGCAGCGTGGGCAACCACAACGACAGGGCCGGGACGAAGGTGACGATCAGGAGCACGGCGAGCAGCGGGACGAGGAACGGCGCCACACCGCTGAACACGGTGGACACCGGGGTCTTCGTGACCGAGCTGAGCACGAAGAGCACCCCGCCGATCGGAGGTGTCATCAGTCCGATCATCAGGTTCAGCACGACGATGACCCCGAAGTGCACCGGGTCGACCCCGAGCTGCGTCGCCACCGGGAGCAGCACCGGGACGCTGATCACGAGGGCCGAGGTCGGCTCGATCACCGCACCGAGGACCAGAAGCAGGAGGTTGACGATGATGAGGAAGACGAACGTGCTGTCGGTCAGCTCGAGGAAGGCGCTCGCGACGTTCTGCGGGACCTGCTCGCGGGCGAGGATCCAGCCCAGCAGGCTCGAAGCACCCAGGATCACCATGATCGCCGCCGTCGTCGCCGCGGTGTCCGCGAAGACCTTCGGCAGATCGCGCAGCTTGAGGGAGCGGTAGAGGAAGCCGAGCAGCAGCATGTAGACCGCACCGACGGCCGCGGCCTCGGTCGGGGTGAAGTAGCCGCCGAGGATGCCGCCGAGGATGATGACCGGCGCGAACAGCGCGCCGAGGCCCCCGACCAGGGTCGAGCGGACCTCGCGCCAGGAGAACTCCTCGCTGCGCAGCTCCTCGTGCCCGCGGGCCCAGAAGAAGACGTAGACCGCGAGCGCGACGCAGATCAGCAGGGCGGGGACGATCGCCGCCGCGAACAGCGCGCTGGTCGACACGATCGCGACCGAGGCGAAGACCACCGCCGGGATGCTCGGCGGCATGATCGGACCGACCACCGACGACGCGGCGGTCAGGCCGACCGCGAACTTCGTCGGGTACCCCTTCTTCTGCATGTGGGGGATCTCGATCGAGCCGACACCTGCAGCGTCCGCCAGGGCCGAGCCGTTCATCCAGGAGAAGCCGAGGCTGACCCCGATGTTGACGTAGCCGAGCGCCCCGCGGACCCGACCCACGAGGGAGAGGATGAGCGCGAAGACACGTTCGGCGATGCCGGCTCGGGTGGCGAGGAACCCGACCAGGATGAAGAGCGGCACCGCGAGCAGCGGCCAGCTGTTCACGCCGTTGGTCGCGGTCCGCATCGCGAAGCCGACGGACTGGTCGTGGGACCACATGTAGAGGAGGCAGGGCCCGAGGATCGCGAACGCGATCGGGACCCGCAGGGCGATGAGCACCGCGATCGCGATGCCGAGGACTGCGACGCTCACACCGCGCTCCTGTCGTCGGGCTGGTGGACGGACTCGTCGGCGATCGCCTCGCCGGCGACGTGGACCACGCCTTCATGGGACGTCGGGAAGACGACCTCCAGGACGGCGCGCACCGCGGTCAGGGCGATCCCGATGGTGGGGATGACGTAGATCCACGGCAGCGGGATGCCCGCGGCCGGCGACTTGATCGGCGACCCCGAGGAGACGAGGTCCCATCCCTCGTACGCGAACAGGCCGCACGTCGCCGCCACGACCAGCATCGCGAAGGCCTGCACCAGCCGACGTCCGAGCGGTGGCAGCACCTTGTCGATCACGTCGAGGGTGATGTGCTCGTCGCGCCCGAGCAGGTAGCCGGACATCCCGAACGCCAGCCAGACCAGTGCGTACTTCGCGATCTCGCCGTTCCAGACGTTGCTGTCCAACGGCGTGATCCGCGTGACGACCTGGAGCACCACGAGGACGAGGATGGTCGCGAGCAGCACGGCTCCGAGCGTGAGCTCGGCCAGCTCGACGCCGCGGAGCACGCGAACGAGCCACCGGGGTCGCTGGAGGGCGACCCGTGGTCGCGTCGTCTCGGGCATGGGTTCTCCTGATCGCTGGTGGGGAGGGACAGGTCAGGGCGTCAGTCGGGGTTCCACCCGCCGTCGACGTCGATGATCTCGCCGGTGAGGTACGCAGCCTCGGGCGACACGAGGAAGTCGATCACGGCGGCGACCTCGTCGCTGGTGCCGGGCCGGCCGAGCGGGAGCTGCCGCACGATCGCCTGCTCGACCTCGGGGTCGGTGGCGTTGCGCATGCCCGAGTTGATGTAGCCGGGTGCGACTCCGTTGCAGCGGACGCCACGGGGGCCCAGCGCGCGGGCCGCCGACCACGTGAGGTTCGCGAGCGCCGCCTTGGACGCGGTGTAGTGCGCGCCGGCGGGGTGGACGAGGCCGAACTGCGTGCCGGGCGGGCCCGCCGCGGCGAGCCGAGCGACCGCGGAGACCACGTTCACCACGCTCGCACCGTCGTGCTCGACCAGGAGCGGCCAGGACTCGCGCAGCGTGAGGAAGCACGCGCGCACGTTGACGGCGAAGACGCGATCCCACTCGTCGGTGTCGATCTCGGGGATCTGCGGCGCCGCGCCGTTGCGCTTCGGGGAGATGCCGGCGCAGTTGACCAGGCAGTGCAGGCCCTCGTCACCGGCGGCCGTGACGACCGCGTCCCGGACCTCGTCGGCCTCGGTCAGATCCACCTGGAGGTGGCTCGTGGAAGGGTCGGCGCTGGTGGGGAGGGCCGCGGCGTCCGCGACCACGACGTGGTAGCCGCGGCCGGACAGCCGCTCCACCACGGCGCGGCCGATGCCGCCGCGCCCTCCCGTCACCAGCGCTCGCATCAGGATCCGACCGACTCGCGGATCGCCTGGTAGAGCTCCAGCTGAGCGCCCTCGTAGTTCTCGTTGAAGAACGTCTCGGCCTGCTCCGAGAAGGTGTCCAGGTCGACGTCGTCCACGACGGTCATCGTGCCGCTCTCCTCCCACTCGGCGAGGATGTCGTTCTCCGCCTCCTCGACGCACTGGCGATCGCCCTCGCGCGCGTCGCTGATCGCGGCCTGGACGGCTTCCTGCTGGTCGGACGAGAGGCTCTGCCAGCTCTCCTCGGAGATGATGGCCATCACCGAGCCGACCTGGTGCCCGGTCAGGCTGACGTGCGACTGCACCTCGGTGAAGTTCATGTCCTGGATCGTCGGCACCGGGTTCTCCTGGCCGTCGATCGTGCCCTGCTGGAGCGCGAGGAAGACCTCCTCGAACGCCACCGGGGTGGCCTCGGCACCGAGCGCCTCGGCGTTCATCAGGTACTGCGGGCTGTCGGGGAAGCGCATCCGCAGGCCGTCGAAGTCGTCGGGGGTGCGGATCGGCTGGTTCGCGGTGAACTGCCGCATGCCGAAGTACCAGACGTCGAGGACGCGCACGCCGGTCTCCTCGAGCAGACGCTCCGCCATCGCGTCGAACTCGTCGGTGTCGACGAAGGTGAACAGCTCGTCCGCGTCCGCGAACGCGTAGGCGGCGTCCATCGCCCCGATCTCCTCGAAGGAGGCCGAGATCGCGGAGCTGCCCTGGATGTCGATGTCGATGTCGCCGGAGGCGACGGAGGTGAAGCGCTCCGCGTCCGGACCGAGCTGGCTGTTGGAGAAGACCTCGATCTCGACGCCGCTGTCGCCGTCGGCGAGCGTCTCCTGGACGACCATCGCGCCGCACTGGTTGTGGGGGTGCTCGTCGGGGTAGCTGTTGGCGAAGGAGAGGGTGACCGACTCGTCGCCGCCGCTCCCGCCCGAGTCGTCGTCCCCGCCGCAGGCGGTGATCAGCAGCGCGCCGCTCATGGCGGCCGCCGCCAGGCCGAGGCCCTTCCTCTTCCTGATGACTGACATGGATTCCTCCCTTGTCCGCTCCGGCGGAGCGAGTTACCTAACTAGTACGTTACTTGTGAACCGTGTGACGCGGAACACCTGGGACGCGATCCCCAGGTCACAGATCGGTCTCAGTCGAATCGGCCCCGGTAGATGTCGTTGATGTTCCAGTGGCCGGGGGTCGGGACGGGGTCGTTGACCATCGGCACGTCGATCACGGCCGGCCGGCGGGCGGCGAGGGCGGCCTTGAGCGCGCTCGCGAGCTCACCGACCTCGCCGATCTGGTAGCCGTCCAGGCCGCAGGCACGCCCGAGCGCGGCGAAGTCAGGCGTGGCCGGCCGTCCGTCGGCGTCGACGAACTCGCAGCCGTAGCTCGCGCCGTAGCTCGACGCCTGCAGGTCCGCGATCGTCCCGTGGGCCGCGTTGTTCATCACGACGAAGATCACCGGCAGGTCCCGCTCCGCTGCCGTCGGCAGCGCCGCGAGCTGCGCGCTCATGCCGCCGTCGCCGACCAGCGCCACCACCGGCCGGTCGGGCCAGGCCAGCTGGACACCGAGCGCAGCCGCAGGTCCGAATCCCATCGTCGACGCACCGCCGGGCGTGATGAACCGGCCGACGTCCCGCATCGGATACCGCTGGGCGACCCCGTTCTTGTTCCACCCCACGTCCGTGACCAGCACCGTGTCGGCCGGCATCGCCTCCCGCAGGTCGCGCAGGATCCGCTCCGGCTTGAGCGGGAAGTCCTCAGCAGCACCACGATCAGCGGTCTCCGCCCAGAGCGCGGACCGGGTCCGATCGATCTGGTCGCGCAGCTCCGGGCGGTCCACCGGCGCGACGTCGCGCTCGCGCAGCCGGCGCTCGATCGCGGACAGCGTCTGCCCGACGTCGGCGACCACGCCGACCTCGACCGGGTAGTTCCGCCCGATCTCCGCGGGGTCGAGGTCGACCTGGACCAGCTTCGTGGGCGGGAACTGCCAGGTGTACGCCGGGTCCCACGAGCTCGCATCGGTCTCGGCGAAGCGCGTCGCGAGCGCCAGCACGACGTCGGCGTTGCGCGCGTACGTGTTGGTGAACTCCAGCCCCCAGAACCCGGGCATCCCGAGCAGGAGCGGATGGTCGTCCGAGATCAGCCCCTTCGCCATCAGGGAGTGCACGATCGGCAGGTCGAGGTGCTCGGCGATCCGCAGCAGCGCGTCGCGGGCCTCGGGATCACGGGCACCGCCGCCGACGTACACGAGAGGACGCTGCGCGGACGCGAGCAGGTCGACGACCTGGTCGAGGGTGGCCTCGTCGACGGACGGGACCGACGTGGAACCCGGGAGCACCGACCGGCTCGCGGCCTCGATCGGCAGCTCCCGGGAGAACATGTCCATGGGGACGTTGAGCAGGGTCGCCCCCGGACGTCCGCTGGAGGCCGTCCACCAGGCGCGCTCGAGGAAGCGCGGCAGGTCCTCGACGCGGGCGACGTCCCACGCGCGCTTCACGAACGGCTTGTAGATCCCGGTCTGGTCGGCGTCCGCATGCAGGTTGACCTCCTGGTGCGGGTGCCGTCCGCGGTAGTACGACGGCACGTCGCCGCTGATCACGACGAGCGGGACGGAGTCCAGCGCCGCGGTGGCGGCGCCCGTGACGGCGTTCATCATGCCCGGCCCCACGTGCACCACGACGACACCCGGCTTGCCCGTCGCCCGGGCGTACCCGTCGGCGGCGTGGGCGGCCGTCTGCTCGTGGCGGAAGACCACGAACTCGATGTCGCTGTGGCCCAGCGCGTCGAGCAACGCGATGTTGGTGTGCCCGCACAGGCCGAAGACGTGCGTGACGCCCCACTGCTCCAGCTGGCGCACGACGACGTGCGCTCCGGTGGTCGCGGCGGCGGCGGCGTTGTCGGCGGTCATCTCGGTCTGCTCCCTGTCGGTCTCGGTCGTCTCTGCACTGCGGTCGGCGTCGGCGGTCACGGCCCGGTCCCCCACGCGGACTCCGACTTCCACAGCAGCGTCTTGACGTACGTGTAGTCGTCGATCATCCAGCGGGGAGACTCCCGGCCGATCCCGGAGTCCTTCACCCCGCCGAACGGGACGTGGTCCAGGCGGTAGTTCGACGTCCCGCCGACCACGACGGCGCCGACCTCCAGGCGCCGCCAGATCTCGAAGATCCGCGAGGCGTCGGAGGTGAACAGCCCGGCCTGGAGGCCGTAGCGGCTGCGGTTGCACTCCTCGACGACGGCATCGAGGTCGTCGTACGGCAGCACGACGACCACCGCGCCGAACGCCTCCTCGGTGACGACCCGCGCGTTCGGCGGCGGGTCGACGACGACGACCGGGCGCAGCGTGGCACCGCTCCGCTCCGCGCCGCACGGGAGCTTCGCGCCCTGCTGCTCGGCCTCGGCCGCCCACGAGCGCACCCGCTCGGCCGCCTGCTCGTCGACCATGCTGCCGATGTCCGTGCTCTCGTCGAGGGGATCACCGACCCGCAGGCCCCGGACCTCCTCGACCAGCAGGTCGGCGAACTGAGCGGCGAGAGCGCGCGGGACGTAGATCCGCTGGACCGAGATGCAGCTCTGCCCCGAGTTGCTGAAGCCCGTACGCGCGCACTGGCGGGCGGCGTCGGCCAGGTCCGCGTCGTCGCAGACGAGCGTCGCCGCGTTGCCGCCGAGCTCGAGGACCAGCCGCTTGCCGGCGCCCGAGCGCGCGACCGCGTGGCCGGCGGCCGCGCTGCCGGTGAAGCTGATCGCCGCCACGACCGGGCTCGAGGTCAGGCGCTCTCCCACCTCGACCCCACCGTGCAGGACCTGGACGGCCTGGAGCGGGAGCCCGGCCTCGATCATGATCTCGACCAGGGCCGTCGAGCTGGCCGGTGCCTGGGGCGGCGGCTTCACGATCGTCGTGTTGCCGGCCGCGAAGGACGCGGACAGCTTGTGCGCGAGCAGGTTGACCGGGGCGTTGAACGGCGTGATCGCGACGACCACCCCGACGGGCGCCCTGATCGTCATCGCGGTCGAGCCGACGCCCCGCTCCCAGCCCGCGGTCGGGAGCACCTCGCCACCGATCCTGCGTCCCTCCGCCGCCGCGACGGCCAGCGTCTCGGCGGCCCGCTGGACCTCGCCCCGGGAGTCGCGGATCGGCTTGCCCAGCTCGAGTGCGAGCAGCCGCGCCACGTCGTCGCGGCGCTCCTGGAGCAGGTCCGAGGCTCGCTCGAGGACCGACGCCCGCGCGGCCGGCGACCATGCGGCGACCCGCCGCGCGGCACTCTCGGCCCAGGCGAGCGCACGATCGGCCAGCTCACCGTCGGCCTGGGCCGCCGTGCTGACGACCGAGCCGAGAGCCGGACCGATCCGCTCGGACCGCTGCTCCCGGTCGGTCCACTCACCCGCGACCAGATTGAGCGTGGGGAGCGGAAGGTTGTCCGGTGGGTGCACCTGAAATCTCCTGATATCCGTCTAGCGGACCTATTGGACCGCTGAGTGGTCTGTGAGTAAGGTAGGGCGTGCCCCGCCGATCTGGCAAGGGGACGATGTGAAACAGGTCACCGGGGTGAGGGACACCCGGCCCCGGTTGTCTCGAGGAGGTCGAATGGCCAAGCGGCCCGCAGAGCCCGACGCGATCGACGGATCCGCGCTGGACGGAGGCGCCGGTGGGGTACGCAGCGTGCAGCGCGCGCTGGAGATCCTGAACCTCCTCGACGAGGAGCGCCCGCAGATCACGATCCGCGACATCGTGGACAACACGGGACTCGCCAAGACCACGGCGATCCGCCTCGCACAGACGCTCGTCAACGCGGGACTCCTGTGGGGGACGGAGAGCGGCTTCATGGCCGGCCCGGGCCTGTGGCGGTGGGCGCACCTCGCGAAGAACGCCTGGGAGCTGCCGCCCGAGATCCGCCGGATGATGACCGACATGGCGCGCGAGCACCAGGAGACGGTCAACCTCTACATCCGACGCGACATCCACCGGCTCTGCATCGCCAGCGCTCAGTCCCCGAGGACGCTGCGCCACGTGATCAACGTCGGCGACGAGTTCCCGCTGTGGACGGGCGCGTCGGCGAAGGTGCTCCTGCACGGAGCGCCGGAGGGCCTGCTCGCCCGGGTGGTGGCCGGCGCGCCGAGGGGCCGGGTCGACCTCGACGACCTGCGCAGACAGGTCGCCGAGGTGGCCGACGTCGGATACGCGGTCTCGCACGGTGAGCGTGAGTCCGGCGTCTCCGCGGTCGCTGTCCCGCTCAAGGACGACGGCGGACGCGTCGTCGCAGCCCTGAGCATGAGCGGCGCCACCCACCGCTTCACCGACGACACGGTCGCCGACTTCGCCTCGGCCCTGCGCAGCGCCTCGATCGCCATGTCGGCCCGGGGCCTGGGCACCGCCTTCCGCGGAGCCGGCGCATGAGCGGCGACGACGGCGACGCCCCACCCGCGGCCACGCGCCCCCTCGCCGGCATCCGCGTCCTCGATCTGACGAACGTCCTCGCCGGACCGTACTGCAGCTATCAGCTCATGCTGATGGGCGCTGAGGTCGTGAAGGTCGAGGTCCCCGGCCGCGGCGACCTCGCCCGCCAGCTCGGTCCCGACCCCGACCTGAACACGCGGCTGCTCGGCGCCTCGTTCCTGGCGCAGAACGCCGGCAAGCAGTCGGTCGAGCTCGACCTGAAGTCCCCGGACGGCCGGGAGGCCTTCGAGAACCTCGTGGCGGACGCGGACGTCCTGCTCGAGAACTTCCGGCCCGGGGTCATGGCCCGTCTCGGCTACCCGTGGCCCGTGCTGCGGGACCGCAACCCGGCGCTCGTCTACTGCGCGATCTCCGGGTTCGGACAGTCCGGTCCGATGAGCCAGCGCCCGGCGTACGACCAGATCGTCCAGGGTCTGTCGGGGATGATGAGCATCACCGGCACCCCCGACACCGCGCCGCAGCGTGTCGGCTTCCCGATCTGCGACACCGTCGGCGGGCTCACCGCCGCGATGGCGATCAACGCCGCGCTGCTCCGAAGGGAGCGGACGGGGCACGGGTCCCACCTCGACGTCTCGATGCTGGAGGCGTCGCTCTCGGCGATGGGCTGGGCGGTGTCCAACTATACGATCAGCGGTGTGCCTCCGGAGCCGATGGGCGACCAGAACGCGACGGCCGCTCCGTCCGGCACGTTCCACGCCGCCGACGGCCCGCTGAACATCGCGGCGAACCGACAGGAGCAGTTCGTCACGCTCTGCCGGCTGATCGAGCGCGGCGACCTGATCGACGACCCCCGCTTCGCCCAGCGCGAGGACCGCAAGCTCAACCGTGAGGATCTGAACGCCGAGATCAACGGTGCGCTCGCGAAGCAGAGCGCCGAGCACTGGGAAGACCTGCTGTCGGGTCACGGAGTGCCCGCTGCGCGCATCCTCACGGTGCCGCAGGCGGTCGAGCTCGAGCAGCTGCGGCACCGCGACTTCTTCACCGACCTCCCGCTCCCGGACCAGCCCGACCGCGCCGTGCGGGTCGCGGGGTCCGGCGTGCTCGTCGACGGGCTCGCCCAGCACCCCCTCGAACGCGCTCCGCGGCTCGGCGAGCACAGCGCGGGCGTCGAGGACGCAGCGACCCGTACCGCCCGGGGCGCCGGACGATGACTGCACCCGACCACCCCGACGCCTCCGCGGTGTCCGCGTGGTGGGGGACCGCGATCACGTACATCGAGCCCGGCGTGATCGAGCACCGAGGGGTGCCGGTCGCCGACCTGATCGGCCGGACCGGGTTCGCCGAGATGATCTGGTTCATGGTCACCGGCGAGCGCTGCGAGCCTCCGCGTGCCCGCCTGCTCGAGGCCGCGCTCGTCGCTGCCACCGACCACGGCCCGCAGGCGCCGTCGATCGCGGTCGCGCGGATGGCGGCCACGTGCGGCGTCGGGCTCAACAATGCGATGGCCAGCGCGGTGAACACCCTGGGCGACGTCCACGGTGGCGCGGGCGAGCAGTGTCTCGCGCTGTACGACGCCCTGCTGGCGCGCGCCGACGCGGGCGACGACCTGGCGGCGGCGGCGCGCGAGGTGGTCGCGGAGGTCCGGTCGCAGGGCCGGTACGTCCCCGGCTTCGGCCACCGCTTCCACCCTCGTGACCCGCGCCGCGACCCGCTGCTCGCCCTGGTCGAGCAGGCCCGCGACGACGGTACGGTCCCCGGGCGTCACCTCGCCGCCGCGCTCGCGATCGAGGACGCGCTCGCCGAGGGGCGGGCCCGCCCCGTCCCCATGAACATCGACGGTGCGACCGCGGTGATCTACGGCGAGCTGGGGTGCCCGCCGCCGCTGGCCCGCGGGCTGTTCGTGCTGAGCCGCAGCGTCGGCATCCTCGCCCACGCGTGGGAGGAGTCGCAGTCCGGTCGCCGCAACAAGGGCCCGATGCCGCCGAGCATCCTGCCGGCCCGGCTCTCGCCGGACGCCTGACACCTCCCGCTGGTCGAGGCGGAGCACCACCCCGCTGGTCGAGGCGGAGCGAAGCGACGATCGAGACCCCCGGGTGGCCGAACCTCCGGGTCTCGATCGGGCTCGTTCCTCGCCCGCCTCGACCAACGGGCACGCCGCGAAGCGACGATCGAGACCCGTGTGGTTTCGACAGGCACAACGACGAAGCCGCCGGACACGCGAGGCGTGTCCGGCGGCCTGCCGCTGCTGCTACTTGATCACCCTCACCGTGTCGGTCGAGGCCAGCTGCTTCTGCACGCCGTTGTGCAGGAAGTTCGCCACCAGCGTCAGCGGCACGTCGCGCCCCTCGGGCACGTTGTTGTCGAGCGCCGCCTTGTCGAACTGCACGATCAGCCGGGACCGGAACAGCTTGCCCAGCCCGATGGTGCGGACCTTCGTCGCCGCGACCGGAGACTCCGACAACGGCGTCTCGAGCACAGCGCCGCTCTGGTAGCGGTAGCCACGCGGCACGTCGAACACCGCCGTCACCTTGCCCTTCACCTGGGTGAACTGCTTCGACCGGAAGTCGAGCCACCCCGGCAGGAAGTGCAGGTCGCCCGGCTGGTCGTTCGGCTCGAGGTAGACCTCGATCTTGCCCACCGGACGCGGGTCGGTGCAGTCGTTGAAGAAGTACTCACCCGCACGGTCGAAGGTGTGCTCGTAGCTCTCGCCTGGCTGCAGACGCTCGTTGAACTCACCCTCGAAGTACTGCGTGGCACAGTGCTCCAGCTGGTTCGGGAAGTTCGGGAACGTCTCCGCGCCCGGGTTGAGGAACGTGACCGTCGACCCCACGGGCACCCGCAGGTGCGTCGGAGCCATGCCGCGTTGTGACGTGCTGTCCTGCGAGCCGGCCGAGTCGGTCCGGTCCGTACGCGCCAGCAGGACGGTGTTGTCCACCGTGTCGCCCTCGACCGGACCGCCCTGGACGGGGCGTCGGATCGTCAGCGGCGCCGTGTCCGGCCCCTCCTGGCTGCCGGACTCGGTGGTGTAGTCGCCACCGAGCTTGAACGCCCACAGGGAGTCTCCCTGCGTCACCGACCCGCCGTACGGGTTGGTGGCGCCGGCCGCGAAGATCGCGACGTACTGCTCGCCGTCGACCTCGTAGGTGATCGGGGGCGCCGAGATGGCGGACCCGGTCTGGAACTCCCAGAGCTCGTCGCCGTCGGTGGCGTCCAGGGCCAGCAGGCGGCCGTCGGTCTGGCCGACGAACAGCAGGTTGCTCGCCGTGGTCAGCGGGCTCTGGCCGTGCGACATGTCGGTCCCGAGGTGGTTGGTCCACTGGACGTCGCCGGTCGACGCGTCGTACGCCAGGATGCCGCCGGTCTGGTACTGGCCGATCGCGCGCTGGCCGTTGGCGCTCGCGCCGTTCCAGTGCGCCACCGGGTTCGTGCCGTACGGGAAGTACACCATGTTGGTGCGGTGGCTGTAGGAGTTGCTGGACCAGTCACCGCCGCCGTTCTGGCTGGTGGTGGACAGGATCGGCAGGTCCCACTGCGGGTCGTACATGCAGCCCTGACGGTGGCCTTCGCGCTTCGGGTCGCCGTCGGGATAGGTGAGGAAGGGCTCGTCCTCCTTGACGTAGCTGTCCGGGTTGAACACGAGGTTCCCGTCCTCGTCGGGCTGGTAGCCGTTGTAGTTGGGCACCGCGCGCCACGGGTCTCCCGGGATGTTGTCCGGGTCGAGCTTCTCCCAGACGAGGCACTCGGGAAGGAGACGCTGCTCGGGGAACGGCTGGGTCTCGGAGTGAGCCTGCCGCGAGTCGGTGATCATCGGCTTGTCCACCGTGGGCAGGACCGGCTTCCCGTTGGTGCGGTCGAGCACGAACTGGTGGCCGGACTTGCTCCCGTAGAAGACGACCTGACGCTCGTCGCCGTCGACCTCGACGTCGGCGAGCGTCATCGGGTGGACGTTGTCCATGTCCCACACGTCGTGCGGGATCGACTGGTAGTGCCACTTGTACTCGCCGGTCTTCATGTCGACCGCGACCATCGAGCTGGAGAACAGGTTGTCACCCGGACGCAGCGAGCCGTCCTGCGAGGTGTTGCAGCTGCGGGGGTTGCCGAAGGTCATGTAGTACATGCCGAGCTCGGGGTCGAGCGCGCCGTGCATCCACGGGGTGGCGCCACCCTCGAGACCGCAGTCGGTGCCGTCCGGCAGCACCGGGCCCCAGGTGTCGCCCGGCTCGAAGGTCTCGCCGTTGACGTCGGTGAAGGTCTGCCCGCGCCTCGGCACGCCGAAGAACGTCCAGACGACGCTGCCGTCTGAGGAGTCGAGCGCCGAGACCGAGCCGCGGTCGCCGTTGTTGGTGTGGATGTAGACCAGGCCGTCGTGGTAGCGCGTCGCCGGGCCGGAGTCCCGTCCGAGCGCGTCGCCGTCCGGGCTCAGCGGTGACGAGACCCAGACCTCCTCGCCGGTCTCCTGGTCGAGGGCGAAGATCTGGACGTCCTCTCCCGGAGGCGCGTCCGGGTCGTGGTTCTGGTCGTTGCCGGCCGTGCCACCGGCCGCCATGGCATAGACCTTGCCGTCACCGACCGAGACACCCCGGCGGGTGCGGGCCGGAACCTCGGGCTCCCACTTCCACTTCGCCTCGCCCGTCGCGCCGTCGACCGCGATCGCGCCCCCACTGGGCGTGTCGAGGTAGATGACGCCGTCGGAGACGATGGGGTGCGTCTGCGAGCCGGTGTCGTCGGAGGCGGGCGCGACCGCGGAGACGTGCGTGCGCCATTCCGGCCCGAGCTTCTTGAGGTTCCGCTTGTTGATGTCGGTGAGCGCCGAGTAGTTCTGGTTGCCGTAGTTGCCACCCACGGTGGGCATGTCGGCTCCGGCGGGGTCGACGGCGCTCGGCCCTGGTGGTGAGCTGGGATCGGCGGCTACGAGTCCGGTCGCGGGTGCGGCTGCCAGCGTCAGCGCCAGCACGCTCCCGAGCACCAACACAGCCCGCCTCTTGGTCAGAGGTGTGCGCATGCCAATTCTCCTTGGTCGGTCGGACGGACCCGACGTCCGTCCGTCTCGCCCGCGACTCGCGAGCGAGCCTGTCGGCGTGAACCATCTAGCGGTCCATTTGAACCGACTGGTGACTTGACCGTAGTGCGAGCGACGCAGCGTGGCAACCCTCCCGAAATCAACTCACAGGCTGCTAGTTCTGACAGCCGTACGTCGCGAACCCCTTGCCGAGCCGTGTGACCGTGGTTACAGTGACCGCACGGAAATGGCCTTCACGGTCCACCTAGTGGAATCGAGGAACGAGCATGAAACTCAGAGGGTTGAGCATCCCGGCCATCGCGGCAACGCTTGTCCTGGGAGCGAGCGGCGCAGCCGCCGTCACCGGGCACGGCAACGGCTGGGGCTGGGGCAACGACCGAGGTGAGTCGCGTACGGCGGAGAACATCTACACGGACGGCATCACCGACTACGGCGTCGAGCGCGGCACCTCGTCGAAGCTCTACAACGACTGGGGCAACGGCTGGGAGGAGGGCGAGACCAAGCGCGTCCTGATCTACAGCTACACCCCCGGACCGCGTCACGCGCACCTCGGCGACCGGCTCGAGCCCGGGATGAACCCGCCGCTGAACGAGACCAACGTCGCCCAGTCCAACCTGAAGGCCTGGCTCGAGGCCGAGGGGATCGAGGTCGACTACACCGAGGACGTCAGCCAGCTGTCGCGCATCCGCGGATACAACGCGTTCATCTCCTTGAGCGCGAACCGCGACGCGTACGACGACACGGCCCAGACCTCGCTCAAGCAGTTCGTCCGGGCCGGCGGCGGCTTCGTCGGCATCCACAACGCGTTCGGCGCCGAGTACCACTGGCCCTGGTACGAGGGTCTGCTCGGCGGTGCGAACTTCTTCGACCACCGCCCGAACCGCGAGGGCACGGTCGAGACCGTCAACCGCAAGGACGTTTCGACGAAGAACCTGCCGCGCGAGTGGACGTTCACCGACGAGTGGTACAACCTCGTGCCGTTCCCGAGCTACGTCAACGTGCTCGCCGAGGTCGACTCCGAGACCAGCGTGACGCCGGAGCGCGACTCCGGCCACCCGGGCCACCCCAAGGGCCACCCGGTCAGCTGGTGCCACTACTACGACGGCGGCAAGGCGTGGCTCACCACCCTGGGTCACGACACCGCGGCGTGGACCGACGAGGAGATGGAGGGCGACGAGTACTTCCAGGACCACGTGGTCAACGGCATCCTCAGCGCGATGGGGATCGAGAAGTTCTGCCGCTCCTGATCACCTGATCGCTGCGATCGGCTGATCCGTACGGCCCGCTGGGGGCGGGGTGCGTCGAGGCACCTCGCCCCCAGTGCTGTGCGAGCAGAGGGGACCGCCGGCCACCTCCTGTGGAGACCGGCTCCATCGCCCATGCGTTACATGGAACGCCGTCCGGTGCAGATCTGGCTTCCCGACGTGCACTCCGAGGCTTTCACCGCGGAGGCGCACCGTCAGGCGGCTGCCGTGGCACGCGCAGCCCAGACGAGCGACGACCTGGACTTCGTCGAGGCCGTCTCGGACACCCGGGACGAGTGAATCGCGGAGAGCTCTGGACCGTGGCCGGAGGTGTCGACGCGTCCAAGCCGAGACCAGCCCTGATCCTCCAGGACGACCGGTTCGATGCGACGGACTCCGTCACCGTCGCCCCGTTGACGACCACGCCGGTCGACGCTCCGCTGCTCCGGACCGCAGTCCCGCCACCACGACGACAGGGATCCGTGAGCCGAGCTGGATCATGGTGGACAAGATCACGACCGTGCGACGCACGAGCGTGCAGACGCGCGTCGGCCGCCTGCCGGCGGCGCTCATGGTCGAGGTGGAGCGGTCGGTGCTCACCTTCCTCGGCGTCGCCGACTGAGACTCATTCCCGTCGCCGAGCGACTTCCGCCGCCCTCGGCGTCAGCAGCGCTGCGACACCCGCGAGCGCGAACGCGCAGGCAAGCGGTGCGCACGCAAGCCCGATCAGCACCGCTGACGGTACCGGCACTGCGACATCGTCGACACAGGCCGCCGCGACCGCGACGAGGCTGCCGATCGCAGCGGCCGCGAGAGGACCCGGCAGTGTCGCGAGGACGACCTCCGCACCGCGGACGGAACGGAGCCGCGACCGCCCCATCCCAGAAGCCAAGAGCGCGCGATCCGCATCCTCTCGTTCCGCCTGCATCGCGGCGACCGAGAGGCCGAGTGCGACCGTGAGCAGCATCAAGCACAGCATCAGGGCGAGGATGGTGACCGCGCTGGTCATCGCGGTCCGTCGCTCGCCGGCTGGATAGCCGGCGATCAGCGATCCGGCTGCCTGCGGCAGCTCTTCGACGATGGCGGCGGCGGTGCCGGAGAGTGCCTCGTCAGCGACGACGAACGTGTAGCCGAAGTCGTCCGAACGAACGCCGTCTGCCGAGAGCAGACGCCGATCTCGGGTGTTCGCGCGTGTCACCCACGCCTCCTCGACGCCCCGGGCTCCGAGCGCTGCGGCAACGGCTCGGCGCAACGCGGCGGGATCCGAATAGGCGTCCGGCGAATCAAGCTCGATCAAGCGCCACCCATCGGTCCCGTCGTCCGTCGCCCCAGCGATGGCGCCGCCCGCTACGCCCACGACCAGCATGAGGGTGACAAGGGCCGCCGCGAGCCGCGACGTCGCGCGAGCGTGGTGATCCGTGCGCGCGGCCGCGACACGGATGCTCAACGGTCCACGGCGTCCGAGCGCTGCAGCCCCCCGTACGAGAACGGGACCACTGAGGATCAATCCCCACCAGGCAAGGAGGATCCCGCCGACGAGCAGCCATACTCCACTCATGGGTGTGGCTGCCCCCGAGCCGACTCGAGCCTGCTGGGCCGCAGCGAGCGCACCGACGACCAGTGCCGCAGACGCGAGAGGGAGCAGGCGCCACGATGACAGGCGTCGATCCGCACCACGACGGCGCACCCTCCACGGGTCTCCGGCTGCGCTGCGAGCGGCGAACGTGCCGGTCGCCGCTCCGACAAGGGCCGCTACTGCGGCCAGCGCAGGCAGCAGAGCCGCGAGGTCGACCGGCCAGCGGCTGAGCGGGACAAACGGCACAGACCCGCTCATGCGGATCACGGGTCCCGCGAGCACGATGCCCACCATGCCCCCGAGTGTGGACGCCAGCATCGTCGAGATCCCGGTCACCAGCACGACGGAGCGCTCGGGCGCGCCAAGGAGTCGCAGAACGGCGTATCGCCGCTGCTTCCCGGCGGCGGCCAGACGCCCCAGGACGAGGACCAGCGCTGCGATCCCGGCGAGCAGGATCACGAGTCCCCAGAGCGCAACCATGCGCCGCTCCCCCGCGCTCAGATCCTCGACCTGGCCACTCGTACCCCCGAAGCCCGAGATCCGAACGCCACCCAGCTCACGGATCTCGTGCTCGGTCGCCCCGACGTACGCCAGCCGCTCGTCCGGGTCGCGAAGGCCGTCAGCGGCGATGTCTCCGATGACCACGCCTCGCACCAGCTCCGCGAGATAGACGTTCGAGTCACGCTCTCTCGTAACGGCGGGAGACGCGATGACCTCGCCCGCCCCGGGCCACCGATCGACGCCTGGGGGCAGCCCGACCACGGGGTCGCGCGGGCCGAGGTGCACAAGCACCAGCTCACCGGTGCCGACGTCCAGCGACGCCTCGTTGACCCACGGTCCTTCGCCGTCCGTCCAGACCGGGCTCCGCGACTCGAGTACCGCCGAACGCGCTCCGTAGGATGCGAGCTGGGCCAGCACGAGCGCTGCGGCGACCACGATCATCGCCGACCCGGCGAACGCCCATCCGATCGTCCCCCACTCGTGCCTGGAGCGCGGACGCCAGGTCCGCAGAACGATCCTCGCCACCAGCCGCACGTCGTCGATCCGAGGCCGACTCACCGGTCGACCGCGCCATCGATGATCCCGACGACACGGTCACAGCGATCAGCTGTTGCATCGTCGTGGGTCGCGACGAGCAGGGCCGCATCGCGTTCGGCGACCAGTTCCACCATCAGATCGAGAACGGCAGCCGCGTTCTCGCGATCAAGCGCCCCTGTCGGTTCGTCGGCGAGCACCAGGCTCGGACGGTGGACCAGGGCTCGTGCGACCGCGCTTCGTTGGGCTTGCCCTCCGCTCACCTCGCCTGGCTTTCGGCGACCGAGCGCGAGCAGGCCGACGCGATCGAGAATGCCATCGGCGTCCCGCAGGGCCTCCCGCCGCGGAGCTCCCGCCAGCTCAGCCGCGAGCGCGACGTTGTCACGGAGGGACAGCTCGGCCACCAGCTCCCCGAACTGGAAGACGAAGCCGACCCTTCGCCGCCGGACGGCAGCCCGCTCGTCCGACCCGAGCCCGGAGATGAGCTCACCGCAGACCGAGACCGAGCCGGCGGTCGGGACAAGGATCCCAGCCGCCACCAACAGCAGCGTCGACTTTCCGCACCCGCTGGGCCCCATGAGTGCGACACGCTCCCCGGGTGCCACCGCAAGGTCGATGCCCCGGAGCACCGGCTCGCTCGTGTACTGGTGATGCACGTCGGTGACGGCCAAGCACGTCGATCCCGCAGGAGCCGCAGGACCTTGCGGCGCGAGCGTCGCCATCAGTCGTAGTACGGGTTGCTGTACTTGCGCCACGCCGAACAGTCGTCGGGCCCGACGTTGCGCTCGCACGTCTGGATCCGAGCGCAAGGAGTGATCGTCATGGCCGGGTCATGGTGGATCCGGTCAGGGATGGTCCGGTTCGCATCTTCCGGAGCGTTGTACACCTTCGGGCTGTACCCGACAACCTTGATCTGGAACTTGACGGCCCGGTCATTGTTCTTCAGGTCCTTGAGCTGCCCCTTGATGCGAAATCCGCCGTGATGATCGTTCCGGCTGTACCACTTCTTGTAGCCGACGAACTTCGCTTCTGCCTGACCGTTGCCCTGTTTGACCGCCTTCCATCCGGTACTTGCGGCCGAAGCAGCTGCTGTACCGACCAGCACGAGGATCAGGGCCAGCGTGACCCCCCAGTACGACTCGCGTGCGATTCATCCCACGCCTTCTTAACGCTAGGTTTCAATGTCGGTTACCAGCCAGGGTAGTGCGCGAGCGGGTCAGCGCTGCCGCGCCGGGTCGTACAGGTGCGACTCGCAGACCAGCGGCCCGCTCCCGGCGACCCCGAGCGCCGGCCCGACGAGGATCACCGCCGCCTGCCGCAGGGCTGCGGACTCCACCGCGTCCGCGATCGACCCGAGCGTCCCGCGCAGCACGAGCTCCTCCGCCTGCGACGCCCGGAACACCACCGCGACCGGGCAGTCGGATCCGTAGAACGCCGCCAGCTCGTCGGCGATCGCGCGCGTCCGTGTGATCGCGAGGTGCAGCACGAGCGTCGCGCCGGTCGCCGCGTAGGCCGCGAGCGTCTCCCCCGGCGGCATCGCCGTCGACCGCGCCTGCGCCCGGGTCAGCACGACCGTCTGCGCAACCTCCGGCACGGTCAGCTCGGCCCCCAGGATCGCGGCCGCCGCAGAGTACGCGGGCACCCCCGGGCACACGTCCCACGCCACGCCTGCCGCGTCGAGCCGCGCGGTCTGCTCGGCCATCGCGGAGTACACCGACGGGTCTCCGGAGCAGAGCCGTACGACCTCGCGGCCCGCGC
This sequence comes from Mumia flava, assembly GCF_002797495.1. Classification (NCBI taxonomy): domain Bacteria; kingdom Bacillati; phylum Actinomycetota; class Actinomycetes; order Propionibacteriales; family Nocardioidaceae; genus Mumia; species Mumia flava. The sequence goes on along the minus strand of NZ_PGEZ01000001.1, from coordinate 2,373,823 downwards.
GAGCGGCGGTCGCGAGGACCTCGGTGATCTCGTCCAGGTCGAGGTGCTGGGAGTCGACCAGCTCCGCGTCGTCGCGTGCCGTCGCGAGCGTCGCGTCGTCGAGGTACGTGCCCGCGTACACGACGACGTCCGCACGCTCGATCAGCCGGACGGCCCGCACCGTCAGCAGGTCAGCGGCCCCGGGACCGGCGCCGACGACGTGAACGGTGCCGGGTCCCGCGTCGGGCCGGTTCACCGGATCGCGCTCCACTGCGTGACCGCGCGTGCCGGCTTCCAGCCTGTGAGCGTGCCGAGCGGCTCGAGCCGCTCGACCGACAGCCGCACCATCTCGCCCCCGTGCTCACGGAACATCCGCAGCAGCGCGTCCTCCGACTCCACGGTCACCGCGTGCGCGACGAACCGACCTCCGCTGCGCAGCTGGGCCCACGCCTCCTCGAGGACACCGGGGACGCTGGCCCCGCCACCGACGAAGACCGCGTCCGGACGCAGCTTCAGGTCCCCCAGTGCGCCCGGTGCGGTCCCGACGACGACCTCGAGGTCAGGTACGCCGAGCCACGCCGCGTTGTCGCGGCAGCGTTGCGCGCGCAGCGGGTCCGGCTCGATCGCGACCGCCTTGGCTCCGACGGCGGCGCGCATCCACTCGATCCCGATCGAGCCGGCGCCCGCCCCGACGTCCCAGAGCACGTGGCCCGGAGCCGGGACCAGCCGGGCGACGGCCGAGGCACGGACGTCCCGCTTGGTGACCAGACCGTCGCTGTCGTACGCGTCGTCGGGCAGCCCGGGGACGCTCCCGTACGGAGGCGTCTCCGGTCCGGCGGCGCACTCGATGCAGACGACGTTCAGCCGGGGCGCGGCCCGGTCTCCCCAGGTCGCGGCGGTCGTGTCGACGCGCGACTCGCCGGCAGCGCCGAGGTCGCCGAGGACGCTCAGCGCGCTGTCGCCGTAGCCCGCGGCGACGAGCAGGTCGGCGACCCGAGCCGGCGTGGTCTCGTCGCTCGACAGCACCACGAGCCGCCGGCGCGGCGCGAGCCAGGCGACGACCCGACGCGGATCGCGCCCGACGAGCGTGACCAGGGCGGTGTCCTCGGCCGACCAGCCCATCCGCGCACGCGCCAGCGTCTCCGACGACACCGCCGGCAGGACGTCGACGGCGTCCGCCCCGAGCATCCGTACGAGAGCGGTCCCGATGCCGGAGAGCAGCGGGTCACCCGAGGCCAGCACGACCAGACCCCGGTCCGCGTGCGCCGCGAGCAGACCGCGCAGGCCCGGCATCAGCGGCGTGGGCCACCCGACCCGGATCTGACGGTCGATCGGCGGCAGCATCGCGAGGTGGCGCTCCCCACCGATCACCACCTCGGACTCGAGGACGCGACCGCGTACGGCGGGGGTGAGTCCGTCCAACCCGTCCGCACCGACGCCGACCACGGTGATGCCTCGCATGGTCGCTGACCGTACCGCGCCTGTCATCCGCGCTCGCGTCGGGCTAGGGTGGCGGCGGCAAGGATGCGAGGTGCCCCACGCGCTGCGGCGCACGGGGAGAATCAGGGAAGCCGGTGAGAATCCGGCACAGGACCCGCTGCGGTGACCTGTCCGTCCTCGGTCACGCGCGACCCGCCGTACGGCGTGCGCGCAGCCACTGGGCTCCGGCCCGGGAAGGCGACCGAGCGGCATGGCAGGAAGTCCGAAGACCGGCCTCGCGAACCCGGTCGCGCGAGCGACCACGAACCTGCGGGAGCCCAGCGATGCCGTCCGCCGTGACGTCGACCCCTCACTATCCGTTCTCCGCCGTCGTCGGCGCCGAGGACATGACGCTCGCCCTCGTGCTGGCAGCGATCGCGCCCGAGCTCGGCGGTGTGCTCGTCCGGGGCGAGAAAGGCACCGCGAAGACGACCACCGTGCGTGCGCTGACCGCGCTGCTGCCGGACGTGGCGGTCGTGGACGGGTGCCGGTTCTCCTGCGACCCGGTCTCGCCCGATCCCGGGTGCCCGGACGGTCCGCACGCCCCCTCCGCTGTGCGCACGGACCGCCCGGCGCGGCTCGTCGAGCTGCCCGTCGCGGCCAGCGAGGACCGGGTCGTCGGCTCGCTGCACCTCGGTCGCGCCCTGGCCGACGGGGTTGCGGAGTTCGAGCCGGGTCTGCTGGCGTCGGCGCACCGTGGGGTGCTCTACGTGGACGAGGCGAACCTGCTCGGCGACCACCTCGTCGACGTGCTGCTGGACGCGGCCGCGACCGGCCGTACCCGCGTCGAGCGCGAGGGTGTGTCGGTGACCCACGCGTCGCGGTTCGTGCTCGTCGGCACCATGAACCCCGAGGAGGGGGAGCTCCGCCCGCAGCTGTTGGACCGGTTCGGGCTGTCCGCCGAGGTCGCGGCGCCGCGCGACCCGCGCACGCGGGTCGAGGTCGTCCGCCGTCGGCTGGCCTACGAGGCGGACCCGGCCGCGTTCCTCGCCGACCATGGCGGTGCGGAGCGGGAGCTCGCGGCCCGGATCGCCGACGCGCGGGCACGGCTCGGCGCGGTCCGGCTCGACGACGCGATGCTGCTCGTGGTCGCGCGGGTGTGCGCCGGGTTCGACGTCGACGGGATGCGCGCCGACCTCGTGACCGCCCAGGCCGCCCGGGCGCACGCCGCGTGGCGGGGCGGCGACACGGTCGCGCGTGAGGACGTACGGGCGGCTGCCCGGCTCGCGATCGCGCACCGCATCCGGCGCAACCCGTTCGATGCTCCCGGGATCGACGAGGACCTGCTCGACGAGCTGCTCGGAGACGAGCAGCCGCCCGAACCGCCGCCCGCTCCCGGTCCGGACGACGGCGACAGCGACGGCGACGGCGACGGCGACGGGCCTGGCGGCGGGGGCGAGCCTCCGCAGAGCTCCGCCGGCGACTCCCCCGCGGACCCGCCCCCGACGACCGGCTCCTCGACCGACCCGCCCACGTCGTCGGTCGACCCGCCCACGTCGTCGGTCGAGCCGCCCACCGCGTCGGTCGAGCCGCCCACGTCGTCGGTCGACCCTGTCGAGACCACCCCCGACCCGGGCCCGCCCGCAGCGACGCCGGTCGCCGCCGGCCCGGCGTACCGTCCGCGGTTGTTCTCCCTGACCGGCACCGGCGCCGGTGCCGACGGGCGCCGGTCCCGCGCGCGGACCGACCGCGGCCGTACGGTCGGGTCCCGTCGCGCGACGCCCTCCGAGAGCGGTCCGGTGCACCTGCTGGCCACGCTCCGCGCCGCCGCACCGCACCAGCAGGCCCGCGGACGCAGCACCGGCTCGGCCGTGCGCCTGCGCCCGAGCGACCTCAGGTTCGCGGTCCGCGAGGGACGCGAGGGCAACCTCGTGCTCCTGTGCGTCGACGCGTCCGGGTCGATGGGGGCACGTCGCCGGATGGAGCAGGTCAAGACGGCGGTGCTGTCGCTGCTTCTCGACGCCTACCAGCGCCGCGACCGCGTCGGGCTCGTGACGTTCCGCGGGCCGGGTGCCGAGCTCGTGCTCCCGCCGACGGGCTCGGTCGACGTCGCCGCTGCGCGACTCGACGCGGTGCCGACAGGAGGGCGTACGCCGCTGGCCGAAGGGCTGCGCGAGTCCGTCGCCGTGATCGAACGGGCGTCGCGCCGCGATCCCGACCGCCGCCCGCTGCTGGTCGTCGTCACGGACGGACGCGCGACCGCCGGTCCGGACGCCCTCGGCCGAGCGTCGGCCGCAGCGCGGGACGTGGCTGCCGCCGGCATCCGTACGGTCGTGCTCGACTGCGAGTCGGGCGCGCTGCGCCTCGGCCTGGCCGCCGACCTCGCCACGGATCTGCGCGCCGACCACGTGCCGATCGGCGAGGTCGCCGCCTCCACCCTCACGTCCACGATTCGTCGAGTTCGGGCGGGATCAAGGCGCACGGATCCCGCCGCAAGTCGACGAATCGTGGACGGTACGGGGAGGGTGGCCTGATGCCGCAGGGGCAGCCGAGCGTGGTGCCGGACGACGGACTGACCACGCGGCAGCGGCGCAACCGCCCGCTCGTGATGGTCCACACCGGCGACGGCAAGGGGAAGTCGACGGCGGCCTTCGGCCTCGCGCTGCGCGCATGGAACCAGGGGTGGTCCGTCGCCGTGTTCCAGTTCGTCAAGTCCGCGAAGTGGCGGATCGGCGAGCAGAGCGCGCTCGAGCAGCTCGCCGCCGTGCACCGCGAGACCGGGGTCGGCGGTCCGGTCGAGTGGCACGCCATGGGCGCCGGCTGGTCGTGGTCGCGCAAGGCCGGGACGTCCGAGGACCACGCGGCCGCGGCAGCCGAGGGCTGGGCCGAGATCAAGCGACGGATCACCGCCGAGCAGCACGACCTGTACGTCCTCGACGAGCTGACGTACCCGATCGGGTGGGGCTGGATCGACGTCGAGGACGTCGTCGACACGTTGCGCACCCGACCCGGGCGCCAGCACGTCGTCATCACGGGACGACGAGCCCACCACCGGCTCGTCGAGTCTGCCGACCTCGTCACCGAGATGACCAAGGTCAAGCACCCGATGGACGTCGGCCAGAAGGGCCAGCGGGGGATCGAGTGGTGAGGCTGCCCCGGCTCGTCGTCGCCGCGCCGGCCTCCGGTCACGGCAAGACGACGATCGCGACCGGGCTCATGGCCGCGCTGCGCAGGGCCGGCCACACGGTGTCCGCGCACAAGGTCGGCCCCGACTACATCGACCCCGGCTACCACGCTCTCGCTACCGGGCGCCCCGGACGCAACCTCGATCCCCACCTGGTCGGCGACGACCGTCTCGTCCCGCTGCTCCTGCACGGCGCGTCGACGCCCACGCCGGCCGACGTCGCGGTGGTCGAAGGGGTGATGGGGCTCTACGACGGGCAGATCGGCACCGACGGGTACGCGTCGACGGCGCACGTCGCTGCGGCGATCGGCGCGCCGGTGATCCTCGTCGTCGACATCTCCCATGCGTCCCGCACGATCGCCGCGACCGTCGCCGGCCTCGCGGCGTTCGACCCGGCGGTCCGGATCGCGGGTGTGGTCCTCAACAAGGCAGGCTCGCAGCGGCACTCCGACGAGGTCCGCCGTGCACTGGAGGTCACCGGGATCGACGTGCTGGGGGTGATCGGACGAGACGACGGAGTGGTCGCGCCCTCGCGCCACCTCGGGCTGGTGCCGGCCGAGGAACGCGCCGATGCGGAGGCGTCGGTGCACCGACTCGCCGCGCAGGTGGCCGAGCGGGTCGACCTCGAGGCGGTTCTGCGGATCGCGCGAACGGCACCGGACCTGGCGGACCAACCGTGGTCGCCGCCGGCCGACGAGGACGTACGGGCGGGTGCGCCGCGCCCCGTGGTCGCGGTCGCCGGGGGTCGCGCGTTCACGTTCCGCTACGCCGAGGCCGTCGAGACGTTCCGCGCCGCCGGCCTCGAGCCCGTGACGTTCGACCCGCTGCGGGACGAGGCGCTGCCCGACGGGACCGCAGGCCTCTACCTCGGCGGCGGGTTCCCCGAGGTGCACGCGTCGGCACTCGGGGCGAACACACCGCTGCGGGCTGCCGTGCGCGACGCGGTCCGCAGCGGGGTGCCGACGATCGCGGAGTGCGCCGGGCTGCTCTACCTCACCGGCCGGCTCGACGGCACTCCGATGACCGGCGCGATCGCGGCCCGGGCGGGGATGGCGCCACGGCTCACCCTCGCGTACCGCACGGCGATCGCGCCCCAGGAGACGCTCCTCGCACCGGCCGGCGGACGGGTCCGTGGGCACGAGTTCCACCGGACCACGGTCGCCCCGGCGGCGGGCGAGCAGCCGGCCTGGCTGCTCGACGGCCGGCCCGACGGCTTCAGCCTCGATCCGGCCCGGGTCGGGTACGCGACGGTGCACGCGTCGTACCTCCACACGCACACGGCGGGTACGCCGGGCGCGGTCGCGCGGTTCGCCGAGGCGGTGCGGGCGGGCGGCGTCTCGATCGCTCGCTCCGCTCGCGCCTCGACGAACGGGGAGACTCGCTCGGCTCGCGCGTCGACGAAGGACAACCCCGCTGGTCGAGGCCGAGCGGAGCGAGGATCGAGACCCCCCACGCCGACCCCCGCTGGTCGAGGCCGAGCGGAGCGAGGATCGAGACCCCCCACGCCGGCCGCCAACCTGCACCACCACGGCGACGCCGAGGTCCGCGGCACCGACCTCGTCGACCTCGCCGTGAACGTCTCGCGCGAGCCCCGGCCGGGCTGGCTCGATCGCGCCCTGCACGACGCCGTGACGGCCTCCACGGACTACCCCAGCGCCGACGCCGCCCGCGACGCGATCGCCGCGCGTCATCTGCGCGGGGTCGACGAGGTGCTGCCGACCGCCGGCGGCGCGGAGGCGTTCACGCTGGTCGCGCGGATGCGCACGTGGCGACACCCGGTCGTCGTGCACCCGCAGTTCACCGAGCCCGAGGCCGCGCTGCGCTCCGCCGGGCACGAGGTCGACCGGGTGATCCTCTCCGACACCGACGACTTCGCCCTCGACCCGGCCCGGATCCCCGAGGCCGCTGATCTCGTGATCATCGGCAACCCGACGAACCCGACGGGCACGCTCCACCCCGCGCCCACACTGCGAAGCCTCGCGCGGCCGGGGCGGGTGGTCGTCGTCGACGAGGCGTTCATCGACGCGGTCCCCGGCGAGCGCGACAGCCTCGCGAGCGCCCGTACGCCCGGCCTGCTCGTGGTGCGCAGCCTGACCAAGACGTGGTCGATCCCCGGGATCCGGGCAGGCTACCTCCTCGGTGACGCGACGCTGCTCTCCGACGCCGCACCACACCAGCCTCCGTGGTCGGTCTCCGCGCCGGCGGCGGCAGCGATGATCGCGTGCTCGAGTCCTCACGCGGTCGCCGAGGCGGAGCGGCGCGCGGCCGCCGTCGTACGCCACCGTGCTGTCCTCGTCGACGGTCTGCGCGAGCTCGGGATCGCGGTGCACGGCGACGCAGCGCCCTTCGTGCTCGCGCACGTCGGCACCGGTGTGCGAGAGGCCCTGCGCACGGCCGGCTTCGCGGTACGCCGCTGCGACACCTTCCCCGGGCTCGGCCCGGACTGGGTCCGCATCGCCGTCCGCGACCCTGCCACGAGCCACGGTCTCGTCGCGGCCCTCGCCTCCGTGCGGGCGGCGGCGCCGAGCCGCGGAGCACCGGCCTGATCCGACTCGGTCGGGCACCCTCCGAAGCAGGAACTCGTCGAACAGCGGAACGGGGTAGGCAGTCTCGCCGTGAGCACGGCTGGAGATCAACCCTGTGGAGATCAACCCTGTGGAGATCCGGCCGCTACGTCTCGGCGCGACGCTCTCGACGCGGACGCCCAGCCGGGGCCGCGATGGCGCCCGAGCGGCGCTGGCCCTGGCAGGTCAGTCACCACTGAGCACCCGCAGGGGGATGCCCCGCGGTTCTGCGTGCCGGCTCAGGAAGTCGACCAGTCCGGCCATCGTGTCGGGGCGCGTCACCATCACGGTCACCACGACGTCGTCGCCCCACAGCGCTCTGGGCTTGAGCGACACCTGCCCGAAGCCGGGCGAGCTGTCGACGAGCTGCCGCAATCGCGGGCTGGTGCGCGGACCGATGACGTCGATCTCCGCGATCATGGACCACCCGTACGCATCGTCCTGGTGCCACACGGTCAGGGCGTCCGCCTCCGCCACGAGCTGGACGGAACCGAGCCGTCGCGTCCAGAGCCACACCCGCGCCAGGGCGAGCGGCCCGACGATCAGCGCGAGCACCACGGCGTACGACTCGAGCACCGAGTCGAGCAGGATCGCGACCATGGCGACGATCGCGAGCGTGACCCCGGCCGCAGCCGCGACGGACGCACCGAGCACCCACGTCACGACCGGCCACGCTTCGCGCCACGGCCGCTCCACCCGCCAGATGTCATCCGGGTCGGACCCGTCGCTCGCGTCCGCCCACCCCATCAGGGCTCCCGACCGATCGTGCGCCTCGATGCCGTCACGCCCGACATCGTGGCACGTGGGCAGGCCACACCGCCCGACACGTGCGGGAGCGACCGTCCCGGGGATCCCGGCACGGCCGCTCCCCACCCCCGTGAACCCGAGGTGGACCCGACGACGTCGAGGCCACGTCCTCGGGCGGAACACCCGCGACGTGCAGATGCGCCACGCACCATGCTGCGTCACGATCGGGCGACGACGGCGCGCCGGATCCGCCCGGATCGCCCAACGGTCGGTCGGCGTCGCCCAACGGTCGGCCGTTCTCACGGTTCGAGACCACGGAGCGAGACCCGCACTCGCGGACCCGGCGCGCACCGGGTAGGTTCGTCCTGCCGCGCACGGGAAGTCGGTGAGAATCCGACACAGTGGCGCTACTGTGTGGCCTCGCGAGAGCGAGCCGAGTCAGACCCCGCGGGCGGCGAGACCCATTCCATCGTCAGGGACGCATCATCCCTCAGGAGGTCCGAGCCGTGGCTCAGTCCGTCAGCACCCCCCTCGCCGCCCAGGCCCCGGTCACCCCGGTCGTCTCCGCCCGCGGCGTCGCCCCGTACGCGATCCTCTTCGGCCTGCTGGCCGTCCTCGCGCTGTACTTCGTCGGGGCCGAGCAGGGCGCGACCGCGCTCTTCTCCGGGACCGCGATCCACGAGTACGTGCACGACGCACGTCACCTCATGGGATTCCCCTGCCACTGACGCCGACGCGTCGGCGTGCCGTCGACGCCGCGTCGTGATCCTGCCGACGTCCGTCCCTGCTCTCGGGACCGGGCGGCCGTCGGTCGTCCCGTCCTCACCACCTCCCAGGGGATTCCCATGCCTGTCCTGTCACTTCGTACGTTCCTGGTCTCCGGACTGATCGCCGGGCTCGTCGCCGGCGTCGTCGCGTTCGCCGTCGCCTACACCGTCGGCGAGCCGGCGGTCCGCGACGCGATCGCGATCGAGGAGGCCGGCTCGAGCGCCGCCGCCGACGACGGTCACACGCACGACCACGCCTCCGACGGGTCGGCCGCGGAGGAGCCGCACTCCCACGGCGACGAGGAGGGCGGCATCACGCGCACGACGCAGGAGACCACCGGTCTGCTCACGGGACTGCTCGTGCTCGGCACCGCGTTCGGCGGGCTGCTCGGCATCGTCGCGGCGTACGCGGTCGGGCGGCTCGGCGCACTGCGCCCGCTCGCCGGCACCGCACTCGTCGGGTTGCTCGCGTTCGTGGCCGTCGCGCTCGTGCCGTGGCTGCTCTTCCCGCCGAACCCACCCGCGGTCGGGTCGGGGGACACGATCGACGAGCGCACGGCGCAGTACTTCTCGGTCCTGCTCGTCTCGGTGGTGGCGGCGTTCGCCGCGGTGTCGTTCGCCCGGGCGCTGCACCGCGCTGGCCGCGGCTACCTCGGGGTCACGATCGCCGGCGTCGGCTACCTCGTGGTCGTCCTGGGGATGGCACTGGTGCTGCCACGCGAGTCGGAGGTGCCTGCGGACTTCTCTGCGGACGTGCTCTACGGCTTCCGGATCTCGTCGCTGCTGACCCAGGCGGCGCTGTGGGCGACGGCGACGCTCGTCCTGACCGCGCTCATCGCCCGGCGGCAGTCGGCCGCCGGGTCGTCGCCGGTCGAGCCGCACCCCTCGTCGGTCGAGACCTCGACCGCACGCTGACGTGCCCGTCGCCCGCCCGACGTCGAGCACGGCCCTCGGGCTGGTGCTCGGCTTCGCGGCGGACCGGCTGGCCGGCGACCCGCGCCGCGGGCATCCGGTCGCGCTCTTCGGGACGGTCGCCGCGAGCGTCGAGCGTCGTCTGCACGCAGACCGCCGCCGCCGCGGGATCGCGTACGCCCTGGCGCTGGTCGGTGCGTCCAGCGCGATCGGCGTCGTCGCCGAGCGCGTGACCGTCTCCCGCCCGGGCGCGCGGACCGTGCTCGTCGGCGCCGCCACGTGGGCGGTGCTCGGCGGCCGAACGCTCGAACGCGAGGCCGAAGCCGTCCGTGCGCACCTCGCCGCCGGCGACCTGGATGCGGCTCGCGGGCGGGTCACGCACCTCGTCGGCCGCGACCCGACCGCTCTCGATGCTGCCGGGGTGGCACGGGCGACGGTCGAGTCGGTCGCCGAGAACACCTCCGACGCCGTGGTCGCACCCCTGCTCGCGGGCGCCGTGGCGGGCGTCCCGGGCCTTCTCGCGTACCGTGCGGCGAACACGCTCGACGCGATGGTCGGGCACCGCAGCGACCGCTACCGCAGGTTCGGTTGGGCGGCGGCGCGGCTCGACGACGTGCTCAACCTGGTCCCGTCGCGCCTGAGCGCTCTGCTCGCCGCGATCGCTGCCCCGCTCGTCGGTGGGCACCCGACCGCGGCCGTACGCGCGTGGCGCCGCGACGCGCACCGGCACCCGAGCCCGAACGCAGGTCCGGTCGAGGCCGCGTTCGCAGGCGCCCTCGGCGTCCGGCTGGGTGGGGTGAACGTCTACGCCGGGGTGGTCGAGGACCGCGGCACGCTCGGCGACGGAAGGGCGGTCGAGACGAGCGACATCGTCCGTACGGTCCGGCTCGCGCGCGCGGTCGGCCTCGCCTCCCTCGCCGTCGCCGTCGTCCTCGCGCGTCGCCGCCGGCCGTGACGTGCGAGCGCCGGGCTCCGCTCAGGGCCCGAGGGTCGAGCGAGCCCAGGCGACGGCGTCGCCGACGGACGTGACCGTCGGTCCCGTGCCGGTCCAGGCCGGGCGGCGGACCACGACCACGGCAGCGCCGACCTCGCGGGCCGCGTCGAGCTTCGCCGCGGTGTACGAACCACCGGAGTCCTTGGTCACCAGCACCTCGGTCCCGTGCTCCCGCATGAGCCGCACCTCGCCGTCGAGGTCGTACGGCCCGCGGTCGCGCCGGATCTCCCAGCTCGGCGGCGGCACCAGGTCCGGAAGGTCCACGACCCTGGCCAGCACGGGCGCCTCGCGCAGCACCGGGACGAAGATCCCGAGGGCCTGCCGCCCGGTGGTGATCAGCACGCGGGATCCCAATCCTGCGGCGGTGCGCGCGGCCGCGGCGTGGTCGGCGACCCACGTCCACGTCTCGGCGTCGGGGTGGTCGGACCAGCCGGGCCGCACGAAGCGCAGCAGCGGGATCCCGGTCCGGGCGCTCGCGGCGACCGCGTTCGCGGAGATGCCGACGGCGAACGGATGGGTCGCGTCGACGACGGCGTCGACGTCGGTCTCACGGAGGTACGCCGCGAGGCCGCCGGCGCCGCCGAACCCCCCGACCCGCACGTCGCCGACCGGGAGGCGCGGATCGGACACCCGGCCCGCCAGCGACGACGTCGCCGCGATGCCGGCGTCCCGGAGCGCGCCCGCGAGGGCGCGGGCCTCGGCGGTCCCGCCGAGCAGGAGCACGGTCATGCCGGTCCCTCCGTCGGCGTCTCGGCCGGCTGGGCTTCGACCCGCTCGACCGCCGACCCGGGCGGTGCCTGCGGAGGCACGACCACCGGACCGGCGGCGAGCGTCGGCAGCCCTGCGGGGACGCCGTCGCGCACGAGAGCGAGCAGCGCGTCGACGTCGAGGTGCTTCTCGACACCGTCGGCGAGGCGGTCGATCCGCTCCTGGCGGGCGGAGGCGAACGACACCGACGGGTCGGACTCGAACCGGTCCCGCCCGACACCTGACGCGACCGCCGCCAGGAACGCGCGCCGGAAGCCGTCCGACTCCAGGGTCCCGTGCCACATCGTCGCGTACGCGGCGCCGTCGCGAACCCCTCCGGGGAACGCCTCCCCGCTCCGGACCGACAGCCGCCCGTGGTGGATCTCGTACCCCGTCACGTCCTCGCCGGACCAGCGGCCCTCCGCGAGCCGCAGCGCCTTGTCCGGCCCGAACCGCGTCGCGGCGTCCACGAGCCCGAGCCCGTCCACGGTCGCCGCCTCCCCCTCCGTGCCGTCGGGATCCGCGATCACCCGCCCGAGCATCTGGGCCCCGCCGCAGATCCCGAGCACAGCACCGCCACGCTCTGCGTGCGCTGCGATCGCCTCCGCGAGCCCGGTCGTACGCAGCCAGCGCAGGTCCGCGAGCGTGGCCCGGGTGCCGGGGACGACCACGAGGTCGGCGTCGCCGATCCCGGCCGGGCCGCGGACCCAGTCCACGTCGACGTCCGGCTCGAGGGTGAGCGCGTCGACGTCGGTGAAGTTGCTGATCCGCGGGAGACCGACGACCGCGACGCGCAACCGGTCGGTCCCGCCCGTCCACGACGCTCGCGGCCGCTCCTCGAGCGCGACCGCGTCCTCGGCGTCGAGCCACAGCCCGGACTCGTGCGGCAGCACCCCGTACGTGGGGCGGCCGGTGAGCGCGGTCAGCCGGTCCAGCCCCGGGGCGAGCAGGGACACGTCGCCGCGGAACTTGTTGACCACGAACCCGGCCACGAGCGCCTGGTCCTCTTCCTCCAGCAGCGCGACCGACCCGTACAGGGCCGCGAACACCCCACCGCGGTCGATGTCGCCGACGACGACCGTCGGGATCGCGTCGTGCTGCGCGAGGCCGAGGTTCACGTAGTCCCAGTCGCGCAGGTTGATCTCGGCGGTGCTGCCGGCGCCCTCGCAGACCACCACGTCGAAGCGCACCCGCAGCTCGTCGTAGGCCGCGAACGCCGCCTCCGCCAACGCCGCCCGCCCCCCGGCGAACTCGCCGGAGCCGAGCGTGCCGTACGGGCGCCCTCGCACGACGACGTGGCTGCGCCGGTCGGAGCCGGGCTTGAGCAGCACCGGGTTCATCGCATCCTCGGGCTCCGCACCGGCAGCGAGCGCCTGGACCCACTGCGCGCGGCCGATCTCGGTGCCGGCGGCGGTGACCATCGAGTTGTTCGACATGTTCTGGGCCTTGAACGGTGCCACCGAGAGACCTCGTCGAGCGAACGCCCGGCACAGCGCGGTCGTGACGACCGACTTGCCGGCGTCGGAGCTCGTGGCGGCGATCAAGAGGCTCCCGGACACCCCGCCAGGATACGAGGGTGGACGCGCCGGGCAGATCGCGGAGTCAGGCGGCGAGGGCCGCCGCAAGCGGTGCCAGCGTCTCGGCGCACCCCGCGTCGAGACGCAGCGTCGCGAGCTCGTCGCCGCGGGTCGGGCCGCGGTTGACGATCACGACGGGGGTGCCCGCCTTCGCGGCCTGACGGACGAACCGCAGGCCGGACATCACCTGCAAGGAGGACCCCACCACCAGCAGCGTCGCGGCCTCGTCGACGAGCGCGCGGCAGCGGGCGACGCGGTCCTTCGGCACGCTCTCGCCGAAGAACACGACGTCCGGCTTGAGCACGCCGCCGCACCCCGGACAGTCCGCGACGCGGAACGCCGAGGTCTCCTCCAGCACCGCGTCGCCGTCGGGTGCGATCGCGTACGCCCCGCCGCCGTAGCCGGGGTTGATCTCCTCCAGGCGCTCGTGCAGGGCCGACCGTGCGATCCGGGCGCGGCAGTCGAGGCAGACCACGTCGGCGATCCGGCCGTGCAGCGTCACCAGGCTGCGCTGGCCCGCGGCCTCGTGCAGGCCGTCGACGTTCTGCGTGATGACGGCGTCGACGACCCCGGCGGACTCGAGGGCGACGAGCGCGTGGTGCGCGGTGTTGGGGGCCGCGCCGGTCATGTGGCGCCAGCCGACGTGCGCCCGGGCCCAGTAGCGCTGCTGCGCCTCGCGCGTGCGGACGAACTCCTGGTAGGTCATCGGAGTGCGGGGAGTCGACGTGGGTCCGCGGTAGTCGGGGATCCCGGAGTCGGTCGAGATCCCGGCGCCGGTCAGGACGACGACGCGTCCACGGCGCAGCAGCGCAGTGACCTCCTCCACGCTCGGACCTGCTGCGACAGCCTCCACGCATCGAGCGTACGCGCGGCCCGGCGAGGTGCGCGGAGCGTGGGCTTCAGCGGCCCTTCGGCCGGGCCCGCACGTGCATCCGCTCGCCCTGAGGGCCGAAGAGGCTGAGCAGCTCGACCGGCTCGCGTCCGGCGTTGGCGATCGCGTGCGGCACCCGCGTGTCGAACTCGGCGGCCTCCCCGGGTCCGAGCACGAGGTCGTGCGTGCCGAGCAGGAGGCGAAGGCGGCCCGACAGCACGTACAGCCACTCGTACCCGTCGTGCGTCGCCTGGTCGAGGTCCTCCATCGGGCCCGGTCGGGCCGGGATCGTCTGCTTGTAGGCCTGGAGCCCGTCGAGCGTCCGGCTGAGCGGGACGAACGTCCGCCCGTGCCGGGTGAACGGGCGCTGCTCGACGCGCGGGTCGGCGCTGGTCGCCGTGCCGACCAGGTCGTCGAGCGAGACCTCGTACGTCCGGGCGAGGGGCAGCAGCTGCTCGAGCGTGGGACGCCGCGCGCCCGACTCCAACCGCGACAGCGTGCTCACCGAGATGCCCGTGCGGCTGCCCAGCTCGGCCAGCGTCAGCTCGTGCTCGGTCCGGAGCGCGCGCAGGCGAGGGGCGACGGCGGCGACGGGGTCTGACTCCTCCATCCTGCAAGTTTGCCACGGCGGCAAAGTTTCTTGCGAATGTGTGATGTCGGAGGGATCGTCGAGACATGACCAGCTCACACACCTCCTCCTACGACGTCGTGGTGATCGGCGGCGGCGCCGCCGGCCTGTCGGGCGCCCTGGCCCTCGGCAGGGCCCGCCGTACGGTCCTCGTCGTCGACGCCGGCGAACCCCGCAACGCACCCGCGACGCAGGCCCACGCCTTCCTCACCCGGGACGGAACGCCCCCGGCCGAGCTTCTCGCTGCGGGACGCGCCGACCTCGAGCCGTACGCGGTCGACCTCGTCGTCGGGTCCGTCGCGGCGGCACGACGCCTCGACGACCGGCGCTTCCGGGTCACGCTCGACGACGGACGCCCGGTGACCGCGCGCCGCCTGCTGATCGCGTCGGGCGCCGTCGACCGCCTGCCCGACGTCGACGGACTCGACGCGATCTGGGGACGCACCGCGCTGCACTGCCCCTACTGCCACGGCTGGGAGGTGCGCGACCAGCGGATCGGCGTCCTCGGCTCCGGTGCGATGTCGGTGCACCAGGCCCTGCTGTGGAGCCAGTGGAGCGACGACGTCGTGCTCTTCCTGCACACCGCGCCCGAGCCGAGCGCCGAGGAGTCGGCTCAGCTCGCGGCGCGCAGCGTCACGGTGATCCGTGGCACCGTCGCCTCCGTCGACGCGGACGGCGACCGGCTCCGTACGGTCCGGCTCGCCGACGGCACAGCGATCGAGCGGGACGCCCTGGCCGTCGCGACCCGGGTCGAGGCCCGGCTCGACGGGCTCGATGCGCTCGGCCTGGACACCGCGGTCGTCGAACGCGGCGGCCAGGTCGTGGGCACCCAGGTCACGGCCGATCCGACCGGGGCGACGTCGGTCGCCGGGGTGTGGGCCGCCGGGAACGTGGTCGAGCCCACCGCCCAGGTGATCGCGTCCGCCGCCGCGGGGACCATGGCCGGTGCGGTGATGAACATGGACCTGATCACGGAGGACACCGCCGACGCGGTCGCCGGCAGCGTCAACGGGCCCACGGAGTCGCCGAGCGTCCACTAGGCTCCCAGACCGTGCAGCGACGCGAGCTCGGATGGCATCTCGACGACCTGGCGTGGCGGGTCGCGGTCTTCTTCATGGTGGGGTCGGCGCTGTTCGCGCTCGGGTCGTTCCCGGCCTACACGCAGATCGTCGACGACCGCGCCCTCGGGATGACCTTCGTCGTCGGTGCACTGTTCTTCACCGCCGCGTCGTACAGCCAGCTCGTCCAGGTCCTGGCCGGCGACCCGCACGGGCGCGCCGACGGAAGCGGCGGCCCGTACTGGGGGTGGCGCCCCCGCGACCTGGCGTGGTGGGCGTGCGTGGTGCAGTTCGCTGGCACGCTGTTCTTCAACGTGACCACGATCGCGGGCCTGTCGACCACGTTCACCACCGCCCAGGCCGTACGGCTGGTGTGGGCGCCCGACTTCTTCGGCTCGATCGCGTTCCTCGTCGCGAGCCACCTCGCCTGGCTCACCGTCGCGCACCGGGTCTGGGTCTGGCAGCCGCGCAACACCGACTGGTGGATCGCGGCGCTCAACTACCTCGGGTCGATCTTCTTCATGATCGCCGCGCTGGCGCAGTACGCACTGGAGACCGACCAGAAGCCGGGCAACATCGCGATCGTCAACACCGGCACGTTCCTCGGCGCGGTCTGCTTCTTCGCCGGCGCCTACCTCCTGCTCCCCCGCCGCACACCCTGACCTGACCGTCCCGACCACGATGTGGGCGGTACGGGGAGGTTCTGCATGCAGAGCTCCTCCCTGTTTCGCCCACCTCGTGGTCGGGACGGGTCGGGATGGATCAGCCGGCGGCCGCGGGCTCCGGCTCCTTGGCCCGCGCCTCGGCGTCGAGACGCTTGGTCAGCTGGTCCCCCTCGAGGTCGAGGTTCGGGATCAGCCGGTCCATCCAGCGCGGGATCCACCAGGCAGCCTTGCCGACGATCGCCATGAACGCCGGGATCAGCGTCATCCGGACCAGGAACGCGTCGGCGAGGATGCCGAAGGCGAGCCCGAACCCGATCGGCTTGATCATCGCGACGTCGCTGATGATGAAGCTCCCGAAGACCGAGATCATGATGATCGCGGCTGCGGTGACCACGCGGGCGCTGTGGCTGAAGCCGGTCACGACGGCGTCGGCGGCGTCGCCACGGTGGACGAACTCCTCACGCATCCGCGACACCAGGAACATCTGGTAGTCCATCGCCAGGCCGAACAGGATGCCCACCATCAGCAGCGGCAGGATGCTGATGATCGGACCGGGGGTGTCGACCCCGAAGAGGCCCGACAGCCAGCCCCACTGGAAGACCGCGACCGTCGCGCCGAGCGCGATGCCGATGGTCAGGAGGAACCCGACGACCGCCGACAGCGGCACCAGCAGCGACCGGAACACCAGGATCAGCAGCAGGAACGCGAGGCCGACCACGAGCGCGAGGTAGACCGGCAGCGCGTCCGCGAGCTTCTCCGACACGTCGACCGTCACCGCGGTCTGGCCGCTGACCAGGACGTCGGCGCCGGTGTCGTCGCCGACCGGAGCGACCGCGTCGCGGATGTCGCCCACGAGGCTCTGGGTCTCGGCCTCGGCGGGCCCGGTCTGCGGGATCGCCGTGATCGTGTAAAGGTTCTCGCCGGCCGGCTGGCCCGGCAGCACCGCCGCCAGGTCGGTGTCGACCGACTCGACCGCCGACGCCGCGGCCCCGACCGCCGCCTCGGGGTCGTCGACGCCCTCGGTGTCGACGACGACGAGCAGGGGTCCGTTCGCCCCGGCGCCGAAGCCCTCGGCGATCAGGTCGTACGCCTTGCGCTGCGTGGTGTCGGTCGGCGCCGTACCGTCGTCCGGGAGCGACTCCTCCAGGGAGAGCACCGGGATCGACGCGATCGCGGCGACCGCGATCCCCACGACGGTCACGAGGATCTTCTTGCCGGAGACGAACCGTGCCCAGCGCAGGCCCATCGGCGGCTTGTCGGACTCGTCGGCGAGCTCGGGATCGTGCTGGCGCAGGAACGGGATCTTGCCCTTGACGATCCGCTTCTTCGCGAAGCCGAACAGCGCCGGCAGGAGCGTGATCGCGATGATGACGGCGATCGCGACCGTGGCCGCGGCGGCGAGCCCCATCTCGGTCAGGATCGAGATGTTCACGACCGACAGCCCCGCGAGCGCGATCACGACCGTGAGACCGGCGAACACGACCGCGGTCCCCGCGGTCCCGACGGCGCGTCCCGCCGCCTCCTCGGGCTCGCGCCCGATCCCGATCTCGTGCCGGTAGCGCGACACGATGAACAGGGCGTAGTCGATCCCGACCGCGAGGCCGAGCATCGTCGCGAGGATCGGGGTGGTCGACCCCAGGGACATGAACCCGGTCAGCGTCGTGATGCCCGCGACGCCGATCCCGACACCGATCAACGCCGTCAGCAGCGGCATCCCGGCGGCGATCAGCGAGCCGAACGTCAGGACGAGGACGACGAGCGCGACGACGATGCCGATGATCTCCGAGCTCCCCGTCTCCGGGATCTCGGTGAGCGCGTCTCCGCCGACCTCGACCGTCAGGCCCGCGTCACGACCCGCCTCCGGCGCCTCCTCGAGAGCGTCGACCTGGGCCGAGGACAGATCGATCGCCTGGGTGTCGTAGCTGATCGTGGTGTACGCGATGGTCTGGTCCCGCGAGACCTGCTGGGCCTCGAACGGGTCCACCGCGTTGACGACGCCCTCCTCGGACGCCATCTCCTCCACGGTCTGCGTGATCACCTGGGCGTACTCGGGATCGGTGACCTGGGAGCCCTCGGGAGCCTCGAACACGATCCGGGCGGTGGCGCCGTCGGCGACCGCCTGCGGGTTGCGCTCCTTCATCAGGTCGAACGCCTCGACCGACTCCAGGCCCGGCATCGAGAAGTTGTCCGAGGTCTTGCCGGACAGCGTGGCGGCGCCGGTGCCGGCGAGGACCAGGAACACCAGCCAGGCGGCCAGGACGCTCTTGCGGTGGCGGAACGCCCACCGTCCGAGACGGTAGAGGTACCAGGACACGGGCTTCTCCTCAGGTTCGGTGCGCCGCAGCGCGGGTCGGGTCAGTTCTCGGGGCGGGTGATGCCGAGGGCCGGGATCAGGACGGCATCGAGGAACGCCAGGACGTACGCGGGGTCGGACGGGACGCCCTCGACGACCTCGCGCAGCATCGCGGGGCCGATCAGCGAGATCGCGAAGAAGTCGATCGCGGGGTTGCCCGCGGCGACCTCGCCTCGGGCGACAGCCCGGTCGATCAGCTCGCGCAGCGTCTCGACCCGACCCGCGACCAGGTGCTCGTGCAGCGAGACCGCGAGCGAGTCGTTGGTCCGGCAGGCGTGCAGGACCGCCGGGATCAGCGCCAGGTCGTCGGACTCGAGCGCGTCGTCGGTGCGGGCCTGCAGCTCGATGAAGTCGCTGCGGAACGAGCCGGTGTCGGGGATGGTCGGCGGGTCGGGCGCGAGCGCACCGATCGCCTCCACCACGAGCCGCTCCTTGCTCCCCCACTGGCGGTAGAGGGTGGCCTTGCTGGAGCGGGCCTGCTCGGCGACGGCGTCCATCGTGAGCTTGTCGTAGCCGACGTCGGTCAGCAGACGCAGGACGTGCCGGTAGAGCTCGACCGTGCGCTCGGGCGTGAGCCTGCTCATCGGACCTCCTCCTCTGGCCGCTGACGCGATCGGGTTGCCTGCTATCGAAACGAAACCGTTTCGTTCACAGCCTAGGTCGCGGATCCACGAACCGGGAGGGCTCGGCGACGTGCCCTGCACCACACTCCCGGCCGCCGGTCCGGGCGCCGACCCGCCGGTACGGTCGGAGCATGAGTGAGCTCGTCACCGACCTGCGCCGGTTCCTCGACGGCCCGTACGCCGCGATCCGCGACCGGGTGCGCGCCGACCTCGCCCGGGACCCGCGCACCACGGACACCGCGCTGAGCATCGACGAGCAGCGCGCCGCGACACGCGAGGCCCTGCTGGCCCTGGCCGGCTCCGGCATGCCCGCCGCGGGCTTCTCCCGCGACCACGGAGGCACCGGCGACATCGGCGCGAGCATCACCGGGTTCGAGATGCTCGTCTACTCCGACGTCTCGCTCATGGTCAAGGCCGGTGTGCAGTGGGGGCTGTTCGGCGGCGCGGTGGAGAACCTCGGCACCGAGCGGCACCACGCGTACCTCGAGCAGATCATCGCGGGCGACCTGCTCGGCTGCTTCGCGATGACCGAGACCGGGCACGGCAGCGACGTCCAGAGCATCGAGACGACCGCGACGTACGACCCGGGGACGTCCGAGTTCGTGATCGACTCCCCGTCCCCGAGCGCCCGCAAGGACTACATCGGCGGTGCCGCGCACGACGCCCGGATGGCCGCCGTGTTCGCGCAGCTCGTCACCGCAGGCCCGGGCGAGGAGCCGGTCTCGCACGGCGTGCACTGCCTGCTCGTGCCGATCCGTGACTCCGACGGGCACGACCTCCCCGGCGTGACCACCTCCGACTGCGGGCCCAAGGGCGGACTGAACGGCGTCGACAACGGCCGGATCGTCTTCGACCACGTCCGGGTCCCCCGGGACAACCTGCTCGACCAGTACGCCTCGGTCGCGCAGGACGGGACGTACTCCTCCCCGATCGAGAACCCGAACCGCCGGTTCTTCACCATGCTCGGCACCCTGATCCGGGGCCGCGTCAGCATCGCCGGCGCGAGCGGTGCGGCGTCCCGGCTGGCCCTCGCGATCGCCGGGCGGTACGCCCTCACACGCCGCCAGTTCGACGCCCCCGGCCACGCCGAGGAGGTGACGATCGCCGACTACCTGACCCATCAGCGCCGCCTGCTCCCCGCGGTCGCCCGCGCGTACGCCCTCCAGTGCGCCCAGAACGACCTGGTCAGCACGCTGTCGCGGATCCAGGGCGGGGCCGAGCCCGTCGACCCGGGCGAGCAGCGCACCCTGGAGGCACAGGCTGCCGGGCTCAAGGCCGTCGCGTCCTGGGATGCGTCGGCCACCATCCAGACCTGCCGCGAGGCCTGCGGCGGAGCCGGCTACCTCGCCGCGAACCGTCTCACCACGCTCAAGGCCGACACCGACGTGTTCACCACGTTCGAGGGCGACAACACCGTCCTGCTCCAGCTCGTCGGCAAGGAGCTCCTCACCGGGTACGCCGACGAGGTCGGCGGGCTGGATCCCGTCGGGATGATCCGCTTCGCCGTGACCAACGCCGCCGACACCGTGCTCGAGCGCACCCCGATGTCGGGGTTCGTGCGCGGGCTGCTCGACGCCACGAAGCGCGAGGGCGACGAGCCGGACCTGCTCGACCGCGGGACGCAGCTCAGTCTGCTCGTCGACCGCGAGGAGCACGTGCTGGAGACCCTCGCCCGCCGGATGCAGGAGGCCCGCAAGGCCGAGGGCGTCGACGCGTTCGCTGCGTTCAACGCGGCACAGGACCACCTCGTACGGCTCGGGCGGGTGCACGTGGAGCGTCTCGTGCTCGAGTCGTTCGTGACGAAGGTGGCCGAGCTCGACCCGTCCGACGACGAGCTGCGCTTCGTCCTGGACGCGCTCGCCGATCTCTACGCGTTGAGCGTGATCGAGAACGACCGGGCCTGGTTCCTCGAGCACCGCCGGCTGTCCGTCGGCCGCGCCAAGGCCGTGATCCGGCTCGTCGACCGGCAGTGCCGCCGACTGCGCCCGTACCTCGGCGATCTGGTCGACGCGTTCGGCATCCCCGACCCGCTGCTCGACGTGGAGATGCTCGGCTGACCTCCCGGGACGGGCTCAGTCGTGCAGGATCCGCTGGAACAGCCGGTGGTCCTGCCAGCGCCCGGCGATCCTGAGGTACGCGGGGGCGAGCCCGATCTCCTGGAATCCCACCCGCTGCAGGACCGCGACCGACCGGTGGTTGTCGACCAGGGTGCCGGCCGCGATCCGGTGGAGTCCGAGCGCGGTCGCGTACGCGCAGACCGACTCGACCGACCGCGTGATCAGGCCCCGGCCGTTCCAGCTCTGCGCGAGCCAGTAGCCCAGGTCGGCGCCCTGCAGCGCACCGCGGACGACGTTGTTGAGGTTCACCATGCCGATGACCTCGGCCCCGGCAGCGATCACGCTCGGCACGCTGCGCCCGGCCTCGGCCTCGGCGAGGACCAGGCCGATCCGCTCGGCCTGCGCAGGCTCGGTGGCCCAGTCCGCGGGGCGCTCCGGCTCGTACGGTGCGAAGAACGGCCGCTCCCGCGCGTAGGTCGCGGCGAGGGCGGCTGCGTCGTCGAGCGCGAGCGGGCGCAGCACGATGCCCGGCTCGATCTCGACGCGCAGCGGCGCCACGGTCATCGCTGCGCGTTCTCCTCGGACGCCGCTTCCTCGGACGCCGCTTCCTCGTCGGCCGCCGCGGACTCGCCGTCCTCGCTCGACCCGGTCTCCTCGACCTCGAGCTCGGTCGCGCCCGGGGTCTGCGCAGCGGCCAGACCCGTCACCCCTTCGCCCGGCTCCGGGTCCTCCGCCAGGTCCGCCGCCGCCGGCGCCTGCGCAGGCGTCACCTGCGGTGCGCTGAGCGTCGCCCGCGCCGGTGCGTGGCGTGCGATCACCGCTGGCGTCTCGCCGACGATCGCATTGTGGTTGTGACCCCAGAACAGGTAGCGGGCGCCGAGGTTGATCATCGTCGCCAGACGGTTGCGCCCGCCGAGCAGGAAGTAGAGGTGCACGACGGTCCAGATCACCCACGCGATGAAGCCGGTCAGCAGCGGCAGGCCCTTGGCCTCCGCGACCGCCGAGGCCCGACCGATCGTCGCCATCGTGCCCTTGTCGCGGTAGCGGAACTCCTTGATCTCCTTGCCCGCCAGCCGCGCCTTGATGTCCTGGGCGACGTACTTGCCACCCTGCATCGCCGGCTGCGCGAGCTGCGGCAGCGCACGCTCGCCGTCCTCGACGGCGACGTCACCGATCGCGTAGACACCGTCGAGACCCTGCACCCGCAGGTGGTCGTCGATCATGATCCGGCGGCCGCGACCGAGGGGGACGTTCCAGTGCTCGAGCACCGGGTGGGTCGTGATGCCCGAGGCCCAGATCACCATGTCGGCCGGGATGAAGTCCCCGTCGTTCACGACGACGCCGTCCGGCTTGACCTCCTTCACCGAGGTCTCCAGGCGCAGGTCGACGCCGCGCTTCTCCAGCGCCCGGCGGGTGTAGTCGCGCAGCTTCGGCTTGAACGGGCTCAGCACGTGCGGAGCCATCTCGACCAGCGTGATGTGGACGCGGTCGATGTCGATCTCGGGGTACGTCACCGGGAGGTCGTGGCTGCGGAGCTCGGCCAGAGCACCGGCGGTCTCGACACCGGTCGGGCCGCCGCCGACGACGATCATCCGGAAGTCCTGGTTCTGGCCGTTGATCTCGGCGTCCTCCAGGATCGCGAACATCTTGTCGCGAGCCGCCAGCGCCTGCGAGCGGCGGTACAGCGGGAGGGTGTACTCCTCGGCGCCGGGGATGCCGAAGAAGTTCGCCGTCACACCCGAGGCGATGATCAGGTAGTCGTAGCTGAGCGCGAGGCCGCCGTCGAGGTTGATGGTCTTCGTGCTGTGCTCCATCGAGACGACCGTGCCCTTGATGAAGCGCACGTTGTCCTGGCCGGCATGGACGGCGCGGAGGAACCACGTGATGTCGCCGGGATTGAGGGTGGAGGTCGCCACCTGGTAGAGCAGCGGCTGGAAGGTGTTGTAGGTGTGCCGGTCGACCAGGGTGATGTCGACGTCGGCCCTCTTCAGCTTCCGGACGGCGTTGAGGCCGCCGAAACCGCCACCGACGACGACGACGTGCGGTCGCGTGTGCGGCATGACTCGCGGATCGGACATGGATTCCACCGTACGCCGGGCCGGGCGGTTGCGACGACGTGGCCGAGGCGAGCACGGGTCCGCGGTGACGTGCGTCACCAGTGCGTCGGACGCCGGGCGCCGGGCTACCGACGAGTTGCGTACGCGCACGCGGCCCCTCTCGCGCGAGCCCCTACGATTGACGTATGACCGAACACTTCGACGTCGTCGTCCTCGGCGCGGGACCGGGTGGGTACGTCGCCGCGGTCCGCGCCGCCCAGCTGGGCCAGTCCGTGGCCGTCATCGAGCCGAAGTACTGGGGCGGCGTCTGCCTCAACGTCGGCTGCATCCCGAGCAAGTCGCTGCTCCGCAACGCCGAGCTGGCGCACACGATCAGCCACGAGGCGGAGTCGGTGTTCGGCATCAGCGTCGGGGAGGTGTCGCTCGACTACTCGAAGGCCTACTCGCGCAGCCGCGACGTGGCCGAGGGCCGGGTCAAGGGCGTGCACTACCTGATGAAGAAGAACAAGATCACCGAGATCCACGGGACCGGCGCCTTCGTCGGCGAGAAGGAGCTCGAGGTCGCGCTCAACGACGGCGGCTCCCAGCGCGTCACCTTCGGCAGCTGCATCATCGCCACCGGGTCGGTCACCAAGCTGCTCCCCGGCACGAGCCTGTCCGAGCGGGTCGTCACCTACGAGGAGCAGATCCTCTCCGACAACGTCCCCGAGTCGGTGATCGTCGCCGGGGCAGGCGCGATCGGCGTCGAGTTCGCCTACGTCCTGAGCTCCTACGGCGCGAAGGTCACGATCGTCGAGTTCCTCGACCGCGCCGTCCCGAACGAGGACGCCGAGGTCTCGAAGGAGCTCACCAAGGCGTACAAGAAGCTCGGGATCGACATCCTGACGACGACCCGCGTCGACTCGATCGACGACTCCGGCGACAAGGTCAAGGTCACCGTCACGCGCAACCACTCCGGCGACGCCCAGGAGGAGGTGCTCGAGGCCGACAAGGTGCTCCAGGCGATCGGCTTCGCACCGCGCAGCGACGGCCTCGGGCTCGACAAGGCCGGGGTGAAGCTCGACGGCCGCGGCGCGATCGAGATCGACGACTACATGCGCACCAACGTCGACGGCATCTACGCGATCGGCGACGTCACCGGCAAGCTGATGCTCGCGCACGTCGCCGAGGCGCAGGGCATCGTCGCGTCGGAGACCATCGGTGGCGCCGAGACCTTCCCGCTCGACTACGCGATGATGCCGCGCGCGACATTCTGCCACCCGCAGATCGCCTCGTTCGGCTACACCGAGGAGCAGGCGAAGGAGAAGGGCTTCGACGTCAAGGTCTCGAAGTTCCCGTTCTCCGCGAACGGCAAGGCGCCCGGGCTCGCCGACACCGTGGGCTTCGTGAAGCTCGTGGCCGACGCCACCTACAACGAGCTCCTGGGCGCCCACATGGTCGGCCCGGAGGTCACCGAGATGCTGGCCGAGCTCACGCTCGCGCAGCGCTGGGACCTCACCGCCGACGAGGTCGCCCGCAACGTGCACGCGCACCCGACCCTGTCGGAGGCCGTGCAGGAGGTCGTCCACGGCATCGCGGGCCACATGATCAACCTCTGATCCCGCCGACGACCCTCCTGCACGAACGACGATGCGGTTCGACCATCAGGTGGTCGAACCGCATCGTCTTGTGTGACGGGGCGATCGGGTCAGGGCCTGCGTGAGCGGAACCACGCGCTGACCTCGCGACGCCACACCATCACGAGACAGGCGGCCTCGGCGGCGACGAACACCAGACCGAACGGGAAGGCCAGCGCCGAGACGACGATCGCGAGGCCGGTCACCGCCGTGAACGCGATCCGCGCGACCGGTTGTCCGCTCAGCGTCCACAGCGCGGTCCCGAGGCCCGCCAGGGCGAGCGTCCCCAGCGCCAGCGACATCCAGAACAGCAGCTGAGCGAACTCCGTCGCACTCATCGAGACCTGCTCGAGCATCCGCTCCTCGACGATCATCGGCTGCTCGGCGATCAATCGCGCGTACTCCGTCGGCGACGCGAGGTAGACCAGGGCGTTCAGCGCGAAGACGCCGCCGACCAGCGCAGACAGCCCGGCAGCGATCGCCACCGCGACCACGAGGGGGCGCGGTCGCCCGACCGGGCGCAGCGGCTGCGCCGCGTGCCCGTAGGGCTGCCCGTACGGCGCAGGCTGCTGCCCGTACGGCGCAGGCTGCTGCGCGGCGGGCTGCTGGCCGTACGGACCCGGCTGCTGCCCGTACGGCGCAGGCTGCGGCGTGGGGGGTTGCTCGGGCGCGGTCGGGAGCGCCTGCCCGGGACCGGAGGCGTACGGCCGGGGCGACGCGGGTGGGACCTCCTCGCCCTCCTCGGCGGGTCGCACCCCCACGCCGACCCGGTCGCGCGGCGCAGCGGCCGGTGACGGCCGGCGGGACGCATCGGGCCCGGGGGTCGCGGGCGGCGCGGTGGAGCGCGCCGACGGCGGAGTCTGACCGAACGGGTCGGCGCCTCCTGCAGCCGCCGCGGCTGGGGGCCTGAACCACGCGCGTGCCTCGCGGCTCCACAGGAACGCGATCACGAGCACGCCGAGCAGCGCCGGGAGCAGACCGGCGAGGCCGGCCGCGGCGAAGGCCAGCGTCTCCAGGGCCGCGACCACCGTGAGGCCGATCCGAGCGCCGCGGTGCCGCTTCGCCGTCCAGATCGCGAGCACGATCGCGGCGGCGGACAGGGCACCCGCGACCATGAGAACGACGCGGAGCCACCGCAGAGCGACCTCCACCGAGACGTCCACGGGCGCGGTGCCGAGCGCGCTCTCGACCTGCTCCCTGACCTCGAGCGACCCCCAGTCCGACAGCGTCGCGACCACCTGGATCAGGACGAGCACGGCGGCGGCTCCTGCCATCAGGCAGGCGCTCGTCACCTTGGACGGACGTGGCGTGGACTCGTCGGCCATGCGGCCATCCCATCACGACGTGCAAGCCAGGCCGTACGGCGGTGCATCCGGCTCCGCCGCACGGCCTGCCTGCGGCCCTCGGGTCAGGTCCGCGGAGCTGCCGCGACCGAGAGCCCTTCCCGCTCGGGGTCGACGTCGACGACGACCTCGTCGCCGTCGCGCACCTCACCGGCGAGCAGCTCGCGGGCCAGGGTGTCGCCGATCGCCTGCTGCACGAGCCGCCGCAGCGGACGTGCGCCGTACGTCGGGTCGAACCCGGTCGTGGCGAGCCAGGTCCGAGCGGCGTCGGTGACGGTCAGGCGGATCCGCCGCGCCTCGAGCCGCTGCGCGAGGGCCGCGACCTGCAGGTCGACGATGTGCGCGAGGTCGTCGGTCGACAGCGGATCGAACATCACGACCTCGTCGAGCCGGTTGAGGAACTCCGGCCGGAACGCCGTCCGGACCACGTCCATCACCTTGGCGTTCTTCGTCTCGTCGTCCAGCGCCGGGTCGGCGAGGTAGAGCGAGCCGAGGTTCGAGGTGAGGATCAGGATCACGTTGCGGAAGTCGACCGTACGACCCTGCCCGTCGGTGAGACGACCGTCGTCGAGCACCTGGAGCAGGATGTCGAAGACCTCCGGGTGGGCCTTCTCGACCTCGTCGAGCAGCACCACCGAGTACGGACGCCGGCGGACGGCCTCCGTGAGCTGGCCGCCCTCGTCGTAGCCGACGTAGCCGGGAGGCGCCCCGACGAGCCGCGAGACCGAGTGCTTCTCGGAGTACTCGCTCATGTCGATCCGCACCATCGCGCGCTCGTCGTCGAAGAGGAACTCCGCGAGTGCCTTCGCCAGCTCGGTCTTGCCGACACCCGTCGGTCCGAGGAAGAGGAACGAGCCGGTGGGGCGGTTCGGGTCGGCGATCCCGGCACGCGAGCGCCGGACCGCGTCGGAGACGGCGGCGACCGCTGTCGTCTGCCCGATCAGCCGGTGGCCGAGCTCGGACTCCATCCGCAGGAGCTTCCCGGTCTCGCCCTCGAGCAGGCGGCCGGTCGGGATGCCGGTCCACGACGCGACGACCTCGGCGATCTCGTCGGGGCCGACCTCGTCGTTCACCATCTTCTCGACGGCGCCCTCGCCCTCCGACGACTCGGCCTCGTCGGCCTCCGCGGAGGAGAGCTGCTTCTCCAGCGTCGGGATCTCGGCGTAGTTCAGCCGGGCGGCGGTCTCGAGGTCGCCGGCGTTCTGGGCCCGCTCGGCCTCGCGCCGCAGCTCGTCGATCTTCTGCTTGATCTCTCCGACGGCGTTCAGGCCCGAGCGCTCGCGCTCCCAGCGGGCCTCGAGCGCCCGCAGGTGCTCCTCGTCGTCGGCGAGCTCGGCCCGCAGCTTCGCCAGCCGCTCCGCCGACGCCTCGTCGGTCTCCTTCGACAGGTGGAGCTCCTCCATCTTCATCCGGTCGACCGAGCGCCGCAGCGTGTCGATCTCGACCGGGTTGGAGTCGATCTCCATCCGCAGGCGGCTGCTCGCCTCGTCCACGAGGTCGATCGCCTTGTCCGGCAGCTGACGTCCGGTGATGTAGCGGTCGGACAGCGACGCGGCCGCGACCAGCGCTGCGTCGGCGATCTCCACCTTGTGGTGCGCCTCGTAGGTCTCCTTGAGCCCGCGCAGGATCGCGATCGTGTCCTCGACGCTCGGCTCGTCGACCAGCACCTGCTGGAAGCGCCGCTCGAGCGCCGGGTCCTTCTCGATGTTCTCGCGATACTCGTCCAGCGTCGTCGCGCCGACCATCCGCAGCTCGCCGCGGGCCAGCATCGGCTTCAGCATGTTGCCCGCGTCCATGGCGCTGTCACCGGTTGCGCCCGCACCGACCACGGTGTGGAGCTCGTCGATGAACGTGATGATCTGGCCGTCGGACTCCTTGATCTCGTTGAGGACGGCCTTGAGCCGTTCCTCGAACTCACCGCGGTACTTCGCGCCCGCGACCATCGCGCCGAGGTCCAGCGCGATCAGTCGGCGACCCTGCAGCGACGTCGGGACGTCACCGGCGACGATGCGCTGCGCGAGCCCCTCGACGACGGCGGTCTTGCCGACGCCGGGCTCGCCGATCAGGACCGGGTTGTTCTTCGTCCGGCGGGTCAGCACCTGCACGGTCCGGCGGATCTCCGCGTCACGACCGATCACCGGGTCCAGCTTGCCCTCGCGGGCCGACGCCGTCAGGTCCACGCCGTACTTCTCCAGCGCCTGGTACGTGTCCTCGGCGTCCTGGCTGGTCACACGGCCCGACCCTCGCACGCTCCGGAACGCATCCTGGAGCGCGTCGGCGGTCGCGCCGACGCCGCCGAGGACCTCCTTGGCCTTCGAGTCCACCACCGCCAGCCCGACCATCAGGTGCTCGGTGGAGACGAACTCGTCGCCCAGCTCGTCCGCGAGGTCCTGCGCACGTTGGAGCACCTCCAGCGTGCCTCGCGCGTAGCCAGGCGACGCGACGGCCTGGCCGGCTGCCGACGGCAGCGTGCCGAGCGCCTCCTTCGTGCGGGCGCGCACGGTCGCCGGGTCCGCCCCGACCGCCTGGAGCAGCGGGACGGCCGTCCCGCCCTCGGCGTCGAGCAGCGCGTCGAGCAGATGCACCGGGTCGACGGCCGGGTTGCCCGCAGCCGCGGCGTGCTGGATCGCAGCCGCGACGGCCTGCTGGCTGCGGGTCGTGAGCTTCGAAGCGTCCATGTTCTCCCCTGTGGTCAGCGAAACATCAGTTGATGAGTACAACGCACAGAAAGTTGAGCCGATTCCGCTCAACCCGAGAATTCTTGCACAGCCCGCTCAGCAGCCGCCGAGCGACTCCCGCAGCGTCCGCACGTACAGCCTCGCCCCTCGCTCGTTCGGATGCACGCGGTCCGCCGACAGCAGCGCGTCCCGGCCGGCGACGGCCGCATGCCACGGAGCGAGCACCACCCGGGCGTTCCGCCGCGCGACCGTTCGTACGGACGCCAGCGCGCCGCGCTGCCACGACCGACCGGGGACGTACGGGGTCATCAGCACGACCGTGCGACCAGCCAGGGTCCTGCGCACCAGCCGGTCCAGGTCGGCCGTGTCGATCAGACCGTTCGTGCCGGTCCCGATCACGACCACCCGCCCCAGATTCCCCTCTCGTGCCGCGCTCCGGACCGCCCCGGCGACGTCGGCGTACTGCCACCCCACCTTCGCCCGCGCGGACGTGCGGGGCATCACCTCGGCCAGCGCGGGGGCCGCCGCGATCAGCACCGAGTCGCCGAACGCACTCACGGGGACCTGCCGACCGACCGTGCGGCAGGTCGCCGGACGCGCGCCCGCACGGCTCGCCCGCGACCCGGCACCGCGGGACCCGTCGCTCGACCCGGGCTGGGTGGTCATCCCGGCCAAGGCCGCCTCGCCCCGCGCCAGCGACGCCTCGAGCCCACTGCGCTCGGGCGCCCGGGTGACGCCTACCGAGGCCGTGACGACGACCGCGCCGACTCCGACGGCGGTCGCAGCTCGCACGCCCCGCGACCACGCAGGACCCGGCGACGGGCGGCGTACCGCGGCCGCCCAGCCACGCAGCGTGGCGCCGATCCCGTCGCGCCGCATCGGCAGCTCGACCAGCCGGTACGACACGTCGGCGACGGCGACCGCGGCCGCCACCGCGACCAGCCCGGCGGCGAGCGCCCGCTCGGGCGGGGCGATCCGGACGGCCGCGACCACGAGCGGCCAGTGCCAGAGATAGATCCCGTACGAGCGCTGACCCACCCATCGCAGCGGCGCGACGGCGAGGGCCCGCGCCAGCGGCGTCCGGTTCGCGGCCGCCAGGACGACACCGCAGACGGCGACCGACACGAGCAGCAGGCCGCCGCGGTACGCGACCGGCGACGTCCACGGCACCAGCACCGTGTACCCGGCGACCAGCACGAGGCCGCCGGCGCCCACCCACGTGAGCCAGCGGCCCGGGCGCGCCGCCGGAGCAGCGCCGTTCAGGAGGTTCGCTGCGCCGCTCAGCGCGAGCGCGGAGCCCAGCAGCAGCCCGAAGACGTGCGTGTCCGTCCCCATGTACGCGCGGGTGGGCGCGTCCGGTGCGAACGTCCACGCCATCGCGACCGCGGAGGCGCCACCGAGCACCAGCGCGAGCACGGCCGCTCCCCGGCGGCGCAGCACCCGCAGCATCAGCACGAGCACGACCGGCCAGAGCAGGTAGTACTGCTCCTCGATCGCCAGGGACCAGAGGTGGTTGAGGATCGGTGGCTCGCCGGCGTCCGCGTACGCCCACCCGTCGGCGACCTGGAGCCAGTTGCTCGTCCAGGTCACCCCGCCGAGCACCTGACGCTTCAGACCCGCGCCCGTGTCGCGTCCGACGAGCACCGTCAGCGCCGCGACGGCGATGACCAACGTCGCCGCGGCCGGGACCAGGCGCCGGAGCCGCCGAACCCAGAACCCCGGCAGGTCGACCCGCCCCTCGCGCTGCGCCTCGGCGAGGAGCAGGGTCGTGATGAGGAAGCCGGACAGCACGAAGAAGACATCCACGCCGGCGTATCCACCGGGCAGGGCGGCCGGCGCCACGTGGTAGGCGACGACGAGCAGGACGGCGACAGCGCGCACGCCGTCGAGCCCGGGCGCCGTGGGGCGTCCGAACGACATGGGGGATCCTCCGAGAACGAGCCGGCCGGGCGGCGGGGGACCGCGGGCGCGCTCGATCGTACCCGGGGCGACCCAGCATCCCGCCCGCGTGGGCGAGGTGTGCGGAAGGGCCTCAGCGGAGCCGCGTGACCTGCACCCGGCAGGTCAGGGCGTCGGAGCCGTTCACGGGGATCGCAGCGATCTCGAACGGCGTCTCCACCCCCGTCGCGACCTTCGGGATCACCACGCGCCGCGCCTTGACGCCGGTCGCTCCGGGCGGGGCCACCAGCACCGTGACCCGGAAGTCGGCCTTGTCGGCGCTGTTCACCAGCACGCCGGCCGCCCGCCACCGCGTGCCGTCCCCGACCGGGACGCAGTCGAAGGACTCCAGGTCGGCCGCCGCGTCGACGTGGCGCCTCGGCTCCGAGTCCGCCGGCTGGCTCGTCGGCGCGTCGGAGGGATCCGCGCTGGGGTCGGCGGAGGCAGCTCCGTCACCGGCGCAGCCGGCGAGCAGCAGCACGCCGGCCCCGACGAGGACCCCGAACCCCGAACGCCGTGCTCGCATGGCCTCATCAGAACACGGTCGTACGGTCGATCGCGGACGCCACCCCGAGGGCCCGCACGCCCCTCGGCTCAGACGAACGCGTCGGCTGTGAGGGGCAGGTACGGAGAACCGGCCACCGGCTCCCAGTGCA
Source organism: Mumia flava (assembly GCF_002797495.1). Taxonomy (NCBI): domain Bacteria; kingdom Bacillati; phylum Actinomycetota; class Actinomycetes; order Propionibacteriales; family Nocardioidaceae; genus Mumia; species Mumia flava. The sequence goes on along the minus strand of NZ_PGEZ01000001.1, from coordinate 2,342,390 downwards.
ACCGCTCGCCCTCGCGCCACCGGGTGATCTCGTCCTGGTCCATCGCGTCGAGCAGGACCGGATGCCCGTCCGCGCCGGCGACGGGCCAGCGGTGCGGCCGCAACCCCACGTACGCACTGACGGCGTCGGGGGACGAGCCGTCGGCCAGCACGACCTGCGCCGGGTCGATCGGAACGAGGTCGTAGCCGGTGCCCCGACCCTCGACCACGTCCAGCAGGGCGAGCTCCTCGTCGGTGCAGAGCGAGACGAAGAACGGGGCCGCGTGGTCCTGTGCCCCCACCAGGGTCGCGACGACCTGCTCGTCGTACGCGCGGGTGCCGTGGCTCCAGACCGCCGCGAGCCCAGAGGTCTCGCAGGCCAGGTTGACCCAGGGGCCGCCCTGACGGAGCAGCTTCGAGGGGCAGCGGTTCGAGCCGAAGCTCAGCACGGCCGTACGGCCGGCGAGGCCCTGCAGGCCGCGCTCGCGCAGCCACGCGTCGAGACAGACGGGGACGGGACCAGAACGCACCGCCCAGCCCGACGGGGTCGCGGCGTCGACCTCGACGGCGTGGACGACACCGTCCTCGCCCACGACGTAGGAGTGGTCGGGCCAGCGTCCCGGGTACGGGTCCTCGGGCCAGTCCGAGGCGGGCCTCGGGGTGCTCATCGCCAGTCCTTCACGTCGTCGGTCGTGTCGTCGGTGGTCGCTCGCCTGAGCGCCAGTCGCCCAGGATACCGGGGCGGACGTCACCGGATCGTCACCGTCCAGCGGGCGAAACCTCCGTAGCCTGGACCCATGCACCGCCTGATCCCGATCGCAGCGCTGACGGCGCTCGCCCTGTCGGCCTGCGGCACGACGACCGACGACGGGTCGGGTCCGTCCGCGACGGAGTCGACGACCACGACGGCACCGGCGACCGGCACGGCGGACACCGCGGCGACCGAGGCCGCACCCGAGGACGAGCCCGTCCAGGCGCCGACGGTGCTGCGCTTCGAGGCCACGAGCCTCGACGGCGAGGCGGTCGACGGCACCACCTACGCCGGGACGCCGGTGGTGTTCTGGTTCTGGGCGCCGTGGTGCCCGACCTGCCAGGGCGAGGGGCCGGCGGTCGCCGAAGCAGCCGACGCCCTCGGTGACGACGCCGCGATCGTCGGCGTCGCCGGGCTCGACCGGGATGCCGACGCGATGGCGTCGTTCGTCGACCGCACCGGCACCGACGCGATCACGCACCTGGACGACCGCGACGGCGACCTCTACCGGCACTTCGGGGTGACCACGCAGTCGACGTACGTCGTCGTGTCCCCCGACGGGACCACCGTCTCGGAGTCCGGACCGCTGAGCGCCGAGGACATCGCCGCCCTCGTCGACGACGCCGCGTAGCCCGTGGACGAGATCGCGCTCGCGCTGGCCGCCGGGAGCCTCGCGGCGTTCAACCCCTGCGGGTTCGCGCTGCTCCCGAGCTACCTCGGCCTGCTGCTCGCCGGGACGGGCGGGCCGTGGCGCGCACTGCGGCTGACGACCGCGATGACGGCCGGGTTCGTGACCGTGTTCGGCGCGTTCGGGCTCGCGCTGACCCTGGTGGCGGTCCCGCTCCAGCAGTACCTGCCGTGGGCGACCGTCGTGATCGGCATCGTGCTCGTCGGCCTCGGGATCTGGCTGCTCACCGGTCGTGAGCTGCTGGTCCGCGTCCCCCGGATCGGAGCCGGCGCCGGCACGTTGTCGTTCGTCGCGCTCTACGGCTACGGCGTCTCGTACGCGGTGGCGTCGTTGTCGTGCACCGTCGGCCCGTTCCTCGCCGTCACCGGGATCGCGACGAGCCACGGGACGTTCGCGAGCAGCGTCGCGACCTTCGTCGCCTACGCAGCCGGGATGGGGATCGTGGTCGGGGTGCTGTCCGTCGCGGTCGTGCTCGCGCGGGACGGGTTGGTCACCCGACTGCGCCGCGTCCTGCCGTACGTCTCGCGGGCCAGCGGAGCGCTGCTCGTCCTCGCCGGCGCGTACGTCGCGTACTACGGGATCTACGAGCTGCGGGTGTACGACGGCGGGAGCGCCGACGATCCCGTCGTCGGCGCGGCCACGTCGATCCAGGGCGCGATCAGCGGCTGGATCGACGACGCCGGCGTGTGGCCGTTCGCCGTCGCGCTGGCACTGCTGGTGGCGGGCACGCTCGTCGTGGTCCGCACACGGCGCAGGCGAGCTTGATTCCCTCCGGTCGGGCCGTGCGGTGACCCACCCGCGATCCGGAGGTTCCAGGGCTGGGCAACCAGCTCGACCCAGGAGCGTTGCTCTGGCCACCGCCATGTCGAGATGCCGCGTCTGCGACACGGAGATGTCGAGAGACACGCGCCGCCGGTCCTGCTGCCTGGGTTGCGGCACCACGCCCGGCGGCAACGCCGACGCGTCCGACGGACTAGCGCCGACGTGTGCTCCGCACGACGAACCCCTGCATGTCCGCGAACCGCACCGGCAGGTTCCGGGCCACGGGCGGGACCTCGGCCTCGCGGGCCGCCAGCTCGGCCTCGAGCTCGGCGACCCGGGAGCGCAGCGCGAGCACCTGGTTCTCCAGGTCGAGCACGCGCCGCACCCCCTCGAGGCCGAGTCCCTCCGCGGTCAGCTGCGCCACCTCACGGAGCAGCTCGATGTCCCGAAGCGAGTAACGACGGCCACCGCCGCCGGTGCGCGCCGGGCTCACGATGCCCAGCCGGTCGTACGTCCGCAGCGTCTGCGGATGCAGACCGGACAGCTCCGCGGCGATGCTGATCACGAAGACCTTCGCCTCCGGTCCGGGCGGCGTGAAATCGCCGACGCTCCTGGGCATCACGCACCTCCGGCGAACAGCGCGGCCCGGGGATCCGTGCCGTCGCGGGCCTCACGGTACGCCTCCACGGCCGCGCGCGTGGCGTCGTCGAGCTCGCTCGGCACCTGCACGTCGACCGTCACGAGCAGGTCGGCCTTCGTCCCGTCCTTGCGCGGAGCACCCTTGCCCCGCGCCCGGAAGGTCCGGCCGTTCGGCGTCCCGGCGGGCACCTTCAGCCGCACCGGAGCGCCGCCCAGGGTCGGCACCGAGATCTCCGCGCCCAGCGCCGCCTCGTCGAAGGTGACCGGGACCGTGACGGTCAGGTTGTCGCCCTTGCGGCCGAACAACGTGTGCGGCTCCACGTGCACGGTGACGTACAGATCGCCGGCGGGGCCGCCGTTCTCGCCCTTCGCGCCCTTGCCCTTGAGCCGGATGCGCTGCCCGTCCTTCACCCCGGCGGGGATCCGGACCTGCATCGTGTGCGTCGACGCTGCGCGGCCGGAGCCGAAGCACGTCGGGCACGGGTCGTCGACGACGAGACCACGTCCGCGGCACTCGTCGCACGGCTCCATCGTGGCGAACAGCCCGCCCGAGGCGCTCGTCTGCATGCCCGAGCCCTCGCAGTGCGGGCAGACCCTCGGAACCGTCCCCGCGCGTGCGCCCGTGCCGTGACAGGACGGGCACGCCTCGTCGCTGGTGGTCCGCAGCGCCACGGTGACGCCGCCGATCGCGTCGGCGAACGAGAGGGTCGCCTCCGACTCGACGTCGGCGCCGCGCCGAGCACGGGCCGTACGAGTCCGGGTGCCGGCTCCCCCGCCGCCGAACATGCCGCCGAGCAGGTCGGAGAAGTCGAACCCGCCACCGGACGTGGTCGTGCCGAAGTCGCCGAACCCGCCACCGCCCGCCCCGGCAGGCCGGAACCCGCCGGAGGCGAACATCGCACGCTGCTCGTCGTACTCCTTGCGCTTGTCGGCGTTGGACAGCACGCCGTACGCCTCGGAGATCTCCTTGAACTTCTCCTCGGCCGCCTTGTCCCCCGGCTTCGCGTCGGGGTGGTGGTCCCGGGCGAGCTTGCGGTAGGCCTTCTTGATCTCGGCCGCCGAGGCGTCCTTGGACACCCCGAGGGTCTGGTAGAAGTCCTTCTCGAACCACTCACTGTTCACGGGACCACCTCCTCACGTACGTCGTGGTGAATCATTCCCCGTCGGTGCGACCGGTGTCCTGCGACGCGCCCTCGGCCGCGCCTTCCGCCTCCGGCGCCACGTCCCCGGCCGTGCCTGTCGGCACCTCGGGCGGCGCCGTCGACTCGTCCGGCTCCACGACCGAGACCCGTGCGGGTCGGAGCACCTTCTCGCCGATCCGGTAGCCGACCTGGATGACGTGCTCGACCGTCGGTCCCGACGGCCGATCGTCGTCACCGTCGGCGTAGCGGTGCATCAGCGCCTCGTGGACCATCGGGTCGAACGCGTCGCCCTCGGCACCGAACGACTCGAGGCCGTGCGACGACGTGGCCTGCACCAGCGAGTCGGCGACGGCCTTGAAGCCGCCCTCGAGCTCGCCGTGGTGACGGGCCCGACCGATGTCGTCGAGCACCGGCAGCAACGAGCTGAGCACGGAGGCCTGCGCATTCACGCGCTGGGCCTCGCGGTCGCGCTCGACGCGTCGCCGGTAGTTCACGTACTCGGCCTGGAGCCGCTGCAGGTCCGCCGTCCGCTCCGCGAGCTGACGCGCCAGGTCCGGCTCGCCCTCGCCGGCAGCGGCATCCGCCGTGGCCTCGGGGGCCGGAGCAGGGGCTTCCTGCTCCGGCACCTCCTCGGACTGGTGGTTCTCAGCGGTCACTTGGTCTCACCCTCGTCGTCGACGATCTCGGCGTCCACGACGTCGTCGTCGTCCGACGGGGCCTCGGCACCCTCGGCCCCACCGGCGGCGCCCGCCGCGGCGTCGGCCTGCGCGGCCGCCTCGTAGATGGCACTGCCCATCTTCTGGCTCGACTCGCCCAGCTTGGCGATCGCCGCCTTCACGGCGTCGTTGTCCTCGCCGGCGAGCGCCGTCTTCAACGACTCGACGTCGGCGGTGACCTCGGCCTTCACGTCGTCGGAGACCTTGTCGCCGTTCTCGGCGAGGAACTTCTCCGTCGAGTGCACCAGGGTCTCGCCCTGGTTGCGGACCTCCACGGCCTCCTTGGCCAGGCGATCCTCCTCGGCGTACTGCTCCGCGTCGCGGACCATCCGGTCGATGTCCTCCTTCGAGAGGGCCGACCCGCCGGTGATCGTCATCGACTGCTCCTTGCCGGTGCCCCGGTCCTTGGCGGAGACGTTGACGATGCCGTTGGCGTCGATGTCGAAGGTGACCTCGATCTGCGGGACGCCGCGCGGCGCCGGAGCGATGCCGGTCAGCTCGAACGTGCCGAGCATCTGGTTGTGCGCCGCCATCTCGCGCTCGCCCTGGTAGACCTGGATCGCCACGGACGGCTGGTTGTCGTCGGCCGTGGTGAAGACCTCCGAGCGCTTGGTCGGGATCGTGGTGTTGCGCTCGATCAGCTTGGTCATCACGCCGCCCTTGGTCTCGATGCCGAGGCTCAGCGGGGTGACGTCGAGGAGCAGCACGTCCTTGACCTCGCCCTTGAGGACACCCGCCTGCAGGCTCGCGCCGACGGCGACGACCTCGTCCGGGTTCACGCCCTTGTTGGGCTCCTTGCCGCCGGTCAGCTCGCGGACCAGGTCGGCCACGGCGGGCATCCGGGTGGAGCCGCCGACGAGCACGACGTGGTCGATGTCGGCGACCTTGATGCCGGCGTCGGAGATCACGTGCTGGAACGGCTTGCGGGTGCGCTCGAGCAGGTCAGCGGTGATCTTCTGGAACTCCGCACGGCTGAGCGTGAGGTCGAGGAAGACCGGGTTCTTCTCGGAGTCGACCGTGATGTACGGGAGGTTGATCGAGGTCGACTGCGAGCTCGACAGCTCGATCTTGGCGCGCTCGGCGGCCTCACGGACCCGCGGCATCGCCATCTTGTCCTTGGTGAGGTCGATGCCGGTGTCGGCCTTGAACTTCGTGACGATCCAGTCCACGACCTTGTCGTCCCAGTCGTCGCCGCCGAGGTGGTTGTCACCGCTGGTCGCCTTGACCTCGATGACGCCGTCGCCGATCTCGAGCAGGGACACGTCGAAGGTGCCGCCGCCGAGGTCGAAGACGAGGATGGTCTGGTCGTCGCCCTTGTCGAGGCCGTACGCGAGCGCGGCCGCGGTCGGCTCGTTGATGATCCGGCTGACGTTGAGGCCGGCGATCTCGCCCGCCTCCTTCGTGGCCTGACGCTGGGCGTCGTTGAAGTACGCCGGGACGGTGATGACCGCGTCGGTCACCGGCTCGCCGAGGTAGGCCTCCGCGTCGCGCTTCAGCTTCTGCAGGACGAACGCCGAGATCTGCTGCGGGGTGAACGGCTTGTCGTCGATCGACTGGCTCCAGTCGGTGCCCATGTGACGCTTGACGGACCGGATCGTCCGGTCGACGTTGGTGACGCCCTGGCGCTTCGCGACCTCGCCGGTCAGTACCTCGCCGTTCTTGGCGAAGGCGACCACGGACGGAGTCGTACGCGCCCCTTCGGCGTTGGCGATGACGGTGGGCTCGCCACCCTCCAGCACGGCGACGACCGAGTTCGTCGTCCCGAGATCGATTCCGACCGCACGGGCCATGAGTTGCCTCCTGTTGATGTGATGCAGTTGCCTGGTCAGTCTCCCCCGGCTGCCGGGAGAGATTCAAATCAGTTGAGTCGATCAGTATCAACTTTACTGCGAGGCGATTCATTCCCGCAGGCCGCCAGCGCTTCATGGGCGCTGCTCGAGGCCGGCCGAGGAACGAGGCCCGATCGAGAGCCCGAGGGTCTCGATCCTCGCTTCGCTCGGCCTCGACCAGCACAGCGCCCGCGGTCAACCTTCGGCAGACTGTGGCGCAGCCCACGCAGGTCGACGTCAGGGGGACCGATGACCGCACCGACCGAGGAGCCGGCCGAGTCCGAGCGGCTGCCGCAGCGCAGGATCCTCGCGATCTTCGTCGGGCTCATGCTGGCCATGCTGCTCGCGGCGCTCGACCAGACCATCGTGGCGACCGCACTGCCGACGATCGTCTCCGATCTCGGCGGCGCGGAGCACCTGTCGTGGGTCGTCACCGCGTACATGCTCGCCGTCACGATCACGACGATGCTGTGGGGCAAGCTCGGCGACCTCTACGGGCGCAAGACGCTCTTCATCATCTGCATCGTCATCTTCCTCGTCGGCTCCGCACTCTCGGGCACGTCGCAGGACATGACGCAGCTGATCGCCTGGCGCGCACTCCAGGGCGTCGGCGGCGGCGGGCTGATGGTGCTGTCCCAGGCGATCATCGGCGACATCGTGCCGCCCCGGGAGCGCGGGAAGTACCAGGGCGTCTTCGGTGCCGTCTTCGGGCTCGCGAGCGTGATCGGCCCGCTGCTCGGCGGGTTCTTCGTCGACAACCTGTCCTGGCAGTGGGTCTTCTACATCAACCTGCCGATCGGTGCCGTCGCGCTCGTGGTCGTCACGGTCGTTCTGCCGTCGATCACGACCGGCCGTACGCCGAAGATCGACTACCTCGGCATCCTGCTGCTCGCCGCGATCTCGACCGGCATCGTGCTGGTCACGAGCCTCGGCGGCAGCACCTGGGACTGGAACTCCCCTCCGGTGTACGCGATGGTCGCCCTCGTCGTCGTCGCTCTGGTCGCGTTCGTCCCGGTCGAGCGTCGGGCCGCCGAACCGGTCCTTCCGCTGCGGCTCTTCTCCAACCGCGTGTTCACCGTCGCGTCGATGGTCGGGTTCGTCGTCGGGTTCGCGATGTTCGGCGCGATCACGTTCCTGCCGCTGTACCTCCAGACGATCAAGGGATCGTCCCCGACCGAGTCCGGGCTCGAGCTGCTGCCGATGATGGCCGGGCTCCTGATCACCTCGATCGGCAGCGGGCAGCTGATCAGCCGGACCGGCCGCTACAAGGTCTTCCCGATCGTCGGGACCGCGGTCACCGCGTGCGGCCTGTTCCTGCTGTCGCTGATGGACCGCGAGACCACGACCTGGGAGTCGTCGCTGTTCATGTTCGTGCTCGGCTTCGGGCTGGGCCTGGTGATGCAGGTGCTCGTGCTCGCCGTGCAGAACGCCGTGGAGTACCGCGACCTCGGTACGGCGACCTCAGGCGCGACGTACTTCCGCTCGATCGGCGGCTCCGTCGGCGTCGCGATCTTCGGCACGATCCTCACCCACACCCTGACGTCCGGACTCACGCGGGACGTGCCGGCCGACGCGACCGGCGCCTGCGGCCCGGACACGCTGACGCAGTCGACCGACGGCCTGGCCCAGTGTCCTCCGGACGTGCTCGACTGGTTCCTGAACGGCTACGTCGACGCGATCCAGACCGTGTTCCTGTGGGCCGTCCCGGTCGCGATCCTCGCGTTCGCCCTCACCTGGCTGCTGCCCGAGGTGCGGCTGCGCACGGTCAACGACCGTCCCGGCGTCGGACAGTCGACCGGCGAGTCGTTCGCGCTGCCGTCGGACCGGAGCTCGCTGGAGGAGCTGCGGCTGCTGCTGTGGCGCGCGGTCGGCAAGCAGGATCCGTTGCGGGTCTACGCGCTGCTCGCCGGCGAGCTCGCGCTCGACCTGTCGCCCGAGGAGTGCTGGATGGTCACGCGGGCCTCCCTGAAGGGGCCGCGGTCGATCGCGACCATGTCCGAGCTGTCCGGAGCGAGCGAGGAGACCGTACGGCGCGTCGCCGAGCGACTGGCGCAACGGCACCTCGCCACCATCGACGGCGACACGGTGACCGCGACCCCGGCCGGCGACGCGGCTGCCGAGGCCCTGCGCGCGAACGAACGGGCGCGGCTCGAGGCGTACCTCGAGGACTGGCCGGGCAACGAGGAGCCGGAGATCGAGGAGATCATCGACGACCTCACCGAGCGGCTGTACGCCGACGACAAGGCCGTGCTCGGACCGCCGCAGGAGGACCGCTCGGTCGAACGCTGACCGGTCGCCCGCTCGCGCCTCGCCCACCGCACGACTGAGCCACCCGCTCGTCGACGCGGAGCGCAGCGACGATCGAGACGCCCACGCGCCGACCGACCCACCCGCTCGTCGACGCGGAGCGCAGCGACGATCGAGACGCCCACGCGCCGACCGACCCACCCGCTCGTCGAGGCGGAGCGCAGCGACGATCGAGACGCCCACGCGCCGACCGACCCACCCGCTCGTCGACGCGGAGCGCAGCGACGATCGAGACGCCCACGCGCCGACCGACCCACCCGCTCGTCGAGGCGGAGCGCAGCGACGATCGAGACGCCCACGCGCTGACCGACCCACCCGCTCGTCGACGCGGAGCACAGCAACGATCGAGACGCCCACGCGCCGACCGACCCACCCGCTCGTCGAGGCGGAGCGCAGCAACGATCGAGACGCCCACGCGCCGACCCGGCAACGCAGACCCGCACCGGGCTGGGGAAACCATCAGGGCCCAGTGCGCGATTGCGTAGCCGGCTACGCAGACCGCCAGGGGCCGGGGCCGTGGCGGAGGAGTCAGGGCTCAGCTGCCGAGGCCGCGGATCTCGAACACCTCGAGCGGCTCCGCCTTGCCCTTCAGCTCCACGTGCCCGAGCGAGTGCGCGTCCGCGTCGGGCAGCGCCGCCAGCGTCGACGGTCCGACCGCCACGCCGCCGACCGGCGCCTTGCCCTCGATCCGCGACGCCGTGTTGACCGTGTCGCCGATGACGGTCTGGGTCCGTCCACCCTCGGTGCCCAGCACGCTGACGGTGACCTCGCCGGAGTTCACCCCGACCCGGAAGCGCGGCCACCCCGGGTGCGCGTCGGCGACGGTCGCGGTCGCCTCCTGCAGAGCCAGACCGGCGAGCACGGCGCGCCGGGCGTGGTCGGGCTGGTCGCCGCGGCGGTTGAAGGTGACCATCAGCGCGTCCCCGATGATCCGGTCGACCTCCCCGCGGTAGCGCCGCACGACCGGCGGCACCGCGACCTCGAAGTACGCATTGAGCATCGCGGTCACGTCGCGTGCCGTGTGCTGCTCGGAGAAGGTGGTGAACCCCTTGAGGTCCGCGAACAGCACGCTCATCTCGCGGTTCCCGGCGGTGGTGTCCTCGAGGTAGAGGTCGGCGAACCGCTCCTCGTGCCACTGGATCCGCGCGCCGAGCGCGACCAGCACGAACGCCGCGAGCATGAGCACGTGCCACTCCCACCACGACAGGTGCCAGCTGACGCCGAGGACGACCGAGACGCACGACTCGGCGAGCAGCACGAACGCCGAGGCCATCGAGAGCAGCATGAGCGATCGGTGCCGCGCCCACAGCCGCAGGTAGCGGTAGGCACTCACGCCGTACAGCACGATCGCCGCGCCGGCGAACGCCGTGAGCAGACCGTCCACCTCCTCGGCGACGCCCTGCTCGCGCAGCGGCGGGATCCGCATCAGCGACGCCGCCGCCCAGAGCACGGCGAACCCGATGATCCCCCACCGCATCGCCTGCGCCCAGCGCAGCGCCGTGCGGTCCCGCTCCCCGGTCAGGTCTCCGCTCGACGCCAGCGCGAAGACCGATCCGAGGGCGAGGCCGACCGGGGTGGCCAGGACGAACCCGGCGTTCGGGGTGTCGAGCAGGATGCCGGGGGTCGCGAGCGCGTGCAGCCCGAGGAACAGCGCGACGGACAGGAACGCGTACGAGACCAGCAGCACCCGGGCGTCCGCGCGACGCAGGGCCGCGACCCCGGTCGCGTACGCGAGCACGGCGCTCAGCACGCCGGTGGCGAGCACCAGCCAGAAGTGCGCGCGGTGATCCTCCCACCACACGTCGAGGTCCGGCTGCCAGAGCAGCACCGCGAGGCCGAGCATGGGCAGCGCCAGCACGATCGCGAGCAGCGCGACCCGACCCGCGCCGGGTCCGGAGCGCTCGGGACGGGGCGCCCCGGTCACGGTGACTCCGCGAGGTGCTGGTGGACCTGCGCGAGCACGACGGAGCCCTCGCCCACGGCCGAGGCCACGCGTTTGACCGACCCGGCGCGCACGTCGCCGACGGCGAAGACCCCCGGCACGGTCGACTCGTACGGTCGGGGCAGCCGGTCGCTGGTCCAGAGCGGGGAAGCCGCGGCGTCCGCACCGGCCAGGACGAAGCCGCGCTCGTCCCGACCGACCTCGGCCGGGAGCCAGGCGGTGTGGGGCTGTGCGCCGATCATCACGAACAGCCCGGCCACCTCCTCGCGCACCTGCGCGTCGGTCCGACGGTCCCGGAGCACGACGTGGTCCAGCCACCCGTCGCCGCCACCCCCCACGACCTCGACGTGGGTGCGGATCTCGACGTTGCGGGCCGCGTCGATCGCGTCGATGAGGTACTGCGACATGCTCGCCGCCACGCCCTCGCCACGGATCGCGATCGTGACCTTCTCGCAGTAGCGCGCGAGGTGCATCGCGGCCTGCCCCGCGGAGTTGCCACCGCCGACGACGATCGCGCGCCGCCCCCGCAGCCCGTGCGCCTCGGTCACGCTCGCCCCGTAGAAAACCCCGGCGCCGCTCAACGCCTCGAGACTCGGCACGCCCAGGCGACGATACGAGACGCCGGTGGCGAGCACGACCGCGCGGCCGGTGACCGTGCCCGCATCGCCGGCCGACAGCCGCAGCGTGCCGTCGGACTGCATCTCCAGCGCGTCCACCTCGCGCATGTGCAGCACATGGGTGCCGAAGATCCAGGCCTGCTGGTAGCCGCGCTGGGCGAGCTCGACGCCGCTCACGCCGCGGGAGAACCCGAGGTAGTTGCGGATCAGGGAGCTCGACCCGGCCTGCCCGCCGAGCGACTCCCGCTCGACGATCAGCGTCCGCAGCCCTTCCGACGCCCCGTACACCGCAGCGGCCAGTCCGGCCGGCCCGGCGCCGACGACGACGAGGTCGAACGACCGGTCGCCGTCGAGCGTGGTCGGGACGCCCCACGCCTCGGCGAGCTCGAGGTCGCTCGGGTCGTGCAGCAGGGTGCCGCCGATCGCGGGCATCCAGACCACCACCGACGCGTCGAGGCTCTTGCCGGCGTCGAGGAGGTACCGCTCGACCTGCTCGGCCATCTCGGTGCCTCGCGGCCGGAACGCGTGCGGGACGCCGTTGCGCGCCAGGACGCCGAGCACCTCGTGCGCGCGGGCGTTCTCGGCGTCGGCGAGCACGACGACCTCGCGCCAGTTCGTCGCCTCGCTGCGCGACCACTCCTGCACGAGCTCGGCGACGGTCCGGTGGAAGAGCTCGTCACCGTCGGTCCACGGCGTCAGGACGTACGAGACGGCGTCGCCGACCGCGATGTCGTGCAGGATCGTCTCGGCGACGTCACGGTAGGCCCAGGAGCCCCACCGGATCAGCAGCACCCGCCGTGCGTCCGGGTGCAGGGACCGCGCGGCGCCGAGCAGCTTGCTGCGCTCGCGTGCGTCGAGGGTGACGTCGACCAGGACGACCGCGACCCGGTCCCCGTGGTCCTGGGCCGATTCGAGGGTGCGCAGCGCGTCGACAGCGCTCGACTCTCCGCGGACCCGGAAGTCGCTGCCGAAGCAGCGCTGGAGCTCGCCCTCGAGCCGGTCGAGCGCGGTGTGGTCGGTGTGGACGGCGAGGATGAGGGGGCGCGCTCGAGACACGCCCGAGACGGCGTGATCGCTCATCCTTCGATGATCGCGCGGACGGGGTCACCGTGCTGTGGAGTTTTACGACGGCAACGGCTCCGGCTCCCCGCGTTCGGGATGCAGCACCCCCCGCGTCGGGTCGAACAGCCCGATCGGATGGGTGGTCGACCCGGTGGTCGCGAGGTCGGCGAGGATCTCACCGACGACCGGCACGAACTTGAACCCGTGCCCGCTGAAGCCGCAGGCGATCGCGACCTGCTCGTACGCCGGGTGGGCGCCGATCACGAAGTGCTCGTCGGGCGTGACCGAGTACAGGCAGGTCTTCGCCTGCACGACCGGCCCGGACAGGTGCGGGAACAGCTGGCGGGCTCGCTCCTGCATCACCGTCGACTCCTCGTCGCGGACCACCCGGTCGACGTCGTCGGGATCGGTCGGCGTGCCGAGCCGGAAGAACCCGAGCTTGAACCCGCGCTCGGGCCCGTCCGTCATCGGGAACCCGTAGATCTGCTGGTTGCCGTGGGTCTCCTCGATGTAGACCGGGTGCTCCTCCTCGCTCCACCGCTCGTACGGAACCGCTGCGAAGTCGGGGGTGAACCAGTGGAAGACCATCCGCTCGATCGACAGCGGCAGCGCCAGGTCGGCGAGCAGCTGCGGCGCCCACGCCCCGGGCGCGATCACGAGGCGGTCCGCCCCGTACCGGCCCTGGCCGGTCTCCACCTCGACACCGCCGTCCGGCGTGGCCGACCAGCGCAGCACGCGCTCCCCGAAACGCAGCGCGGCCCCCTTGCGTACGGCGACCTCGGCGTTCGCGATCGTGGTCTCCTCCGGGCGGACGTAGCCGGCGTTCGCCTCGTAGACCGCCATCGCGTCGTCGGCCGGGTCCATCGTCGGGAAGCGGGCCCGGATCTGCGCAGCGTCGAGGATCTCGTGATCCAGACCGTGCTGAACCGCGGCGTCTCGGCTCCCGGTGAACGTGACGCTCGCCGGGTCGCCGACGTAGATCCCGCCGCACAGCGTGAGCAGGTCGCGGCCGGACTCCTCCTCGAGCCGCCGCCACCCGTCGTACGCCGAGCGCAGCAGCGGGACGTACGCCGGGTCCTCGAAGTAGGACTGGCGCACGATCCGGCTGCCCCCGTGAGCGGAGCCCTGGTCGTGGCCGGGCTGGTAGGTCTCGAGTCCGAGCACCGACGCGCCCCGCTCGGCCAGCGCGTTGCAGGCCGCGCCGCCCATCGACCCCACCCCGAGGACGATCACGTCGTACGCGTCCATCAGCGACCCCTCCTGCTCCCGCTGGTGGAGACCACCGGCGGTCGAGGCGGGCGAGGAAGGAGCACCACCGGCGGTCGAGGCGGGCGAGGAACGAGCACCACCGGCGGTCGAGGCGGGCGAGGAACGAGCCCGATCGAGACCCCGCACACGTCTCGATCCTCGCTCCGCTCGGCCTCGACGAACGGGCGGTCGCTCCGCTCGGCCTCGACGAACGGGCGGTCGCTCCGCTCGGCCTCGACGAACGGGCGGTCGCTCCGCTCGGCCTCGACGAACGGCGGGCTGGCGACCGCGGTCATCGGCGCATGTGCTTCATGTCGGGGTCGAAGATGGGCTCGGCGGTCACGGTGGCCCCGAGCTGCTCCCCGAACCACTCCACGGTCAGCGCCGTCCCGACGACCGCGAGCTCTGCCGGCACCCAGGCGTACGCGATCGAGGTGTGGGTCGTGTAGCCGTGGTCGGCGCTGGTGACGTAGCCGACGACCTCGTCGCCGGACCGCACCGGCTCTCCGCCGAGCACGACGCGGCGCGGGTCGTCGAGGGTGAGGCAGGTCAGCCGCCGGGTCGCGGGCCGCGTCGCGAGCGCGTCGCGCCCGACGAACTCCCGACCGTCGTCGCGCACCGCGAACGACAGCCCGGCCTCGTCGGGCGCATGCTCGCGGGTGACGTCGGTCCCCCACAGCCGGTAGCCCTTCTCCAGCCGCAGGCTCTCGAACGCCCGGCGCCCCGCGGCCACGATCCCGTGCGGGCGCCCGGACTCCCACAGCGCGTCCCACAGCCGGCGACCGAACTCCGCCGGCGCGTACAGCTCCCAGCCGAGCTCGCCGACGTAGCTCAGCCGCAGCGCGAGCACCGGCACGCCGGCGACCCGGATCCGCCGAGCCCGGTAGAAGCCGAACCCCGCGTGCGACACGTCGTCGGGGGTCAGAGTCGCGAGGACGTCGCGTGCCGCGGGACCCCACAGGCCGAGCCCGCACGCGCCCGACGCCACGTCGCGGATCCGCACGCTGCCGTCGTCCGGCAGGTGTGCGGTCAGCCAGGCGCGATCGAGCGGGCCGTTGACGCCGAGGTGGAACTCCTCGGGCCCGAGCCGCGCCACGGTCACGTCCGAGAGCACGCCGCCGGCCCCGTCGAGCAGCAGCCCGTAGACGATCGTGCCCACCGAGCGCCCCGGCGGGCGGGTGAGCAGACCGGACAGGTACGCCTCCGCGCCCGGGCCGCTGACCTCGAGACGCGCGAGCGCGCTCATGTCGAACAGCGCGACCGCGTTGCGCGCCGCGTAGGCCTCCGCGGCGGCGATCGGCGACCAGTGCTGGGCGGACCAGGCGTCGCGCTCCGCGACCGGCGGGCCCTCGAACCCGGCGTTGGCCTCGAACCACAGCGGCCGCTCCCACCCGTTCGCCTCGGCGAACACCGCTCCGAGCTCGCGCTGCCGCTCGTAGAACGGTGTCGTCCGCAGCCCCCGCAGCCGCAGGGTCGACGCCCGCGGGTGCACGATGTCGTACACCTCGTCGTAGGCCTCCTCGGCCCGCTCGACGGTGAAGTCGTGGCTCACGACCGCCGGGTCGAAGCGCCGGTGGTCGAGGGTGTGGGTGTCGATCCCGGGGTCGTCGTGCACGAGCCAGTCGGCGACGACCTGCGCCACCCCCGCGGACTGGCTGACCCAGACGGCCTGGGCGAGCCACAGCCCGTCCGTGCCGGTGACCGGTCCGAGCATCGGCCCGCCGTCGGGCGTGAACGAGAAGATGCCGTTGAACGCCCGGCTCCCGTCGAGGCCGACGCCGCGCAGCTCGGGGATCAGCGTCTGCGCCTCGCGCCACGTGGGCTCGAAGTCGGCGAGCGTGAACGGGTGCATCGCCGGGTGGACGCCCGTGGCCGCGAACTCGTCGGCGGACGCGATCCGCTCCGGCTCGACGGGGATCGGGCGGTGCTCGTACGCGCCGATCGCGACTGTGCTCCCCCACTCCCGCAGATACATGGCGTGGTCCTGGTGGCGCAGCATCACCCGCTCGACCTCGACGTCCTCGTCGAGCGCAGCCCGGGACGCGATCGGCGTGCTCCACGCGAAGCCGTGCTCCATCGGCATCATCGGGATCTCGAACCCGAGCAGCTCGCGCGCCATCTGCGGCCCCCACAGGCCGGCGCAGCAGACCACGACGTCCGCGGGGACGACCTCCGGCGTCGCGTCGGGCGCGGACGGCACGCCGACCACCTCGACCCCGGTGACGCGGCCGGCGGCCGTACGGATGCCCACGACCCGGCTGTGCCCGCGGACCACGGCTCCGCCCGCCTCGGCGCGGCGCGCCTGCCACTCGACCGCCCGGGCGCTCTTGACCACCGCGTCGGTCGGCGTGTGGAAGCCGCCGAGCACGACCGACGGGTCGAGCCCGGGCCACAGCCGTGCGCACTCCTCGGGACCGACGAGCGCGGACTCGATCCCGCCGGCGGAGGCGAGGCCGTGGCGCCGGGCCAGCTCGCGCAGCCGCTCGGGCGTCCGGGCGAGCTCGAGGCCGCCGACCCGCTTGGAGATCCACGCGCCGCCGAGGTCGAGCCTGTCGAGCTTGCCGAGCGTGCGGGCGGCGAGCGCGCTCGTCGTACGGTTCGGGTTGGTCTGGAACACGAACCCGGGAGCGTGCGAGCTCGAGCCCCCGGTCGCGTACAGGGGGCCTTGCTCGAGCACGGTGACCGACCGCAGGCCGCGGAGCACGAGCTCGTCGGCCAGCGCGGCGCCGACGACGCCGAGACCGATGATCACCACGCGTGGCTGGGCGAGGGGCGTGGAACGCGAAGCACTCATCGGACGCTCCTTCGTTGCGTGATCCGCAACGCCGATGTCTATGGTGCAACGAGCGTACGGTGCGATACCGACTCCCGGCAAGACTCGCGGTCTCAGCGCGGCGCGAGATACCCCAGCCGTCGGCCCAGATCCGCGGCGCCCTCCCGCAGCGCCGCCGCGTACGCGGGGAAGGTCGACGCCGCCATCCGGAACGCCGGAGCCGTCACGGAGATCGCCGCGACCACGAGACCGCCCTCCCCGCGCACGGGCACGGCGACCGCGCAGGTCCCGGACTCCCACTCCTCGTTCGCAGCACCCCACCCCTGCTCCCGCACGTGCTCGAGCTCGGCGCGCACGTCGTCCGGCTCGGTCAGCGTGGACGGGGTGAACCGCTCGTGCGGGCCCTCCAGGACCTCCTCGCGGACGTCGCGCGGAGCGTGGGCCAGCAGCACCTTGCCGGTCGACGTCGCGTGCAGCGGCGTGCGCTGCCCCACGTACTGCTGGGTCACGGCGACCAGCTGCGTCCCCATCGCCTGGGCGATGTTGACCGCGGCTCCGTCGTCGATGATCGCGACGTTGGTCGTCTCGTCGAGCCGCTCGGCGAGCTCGTCGCAGCACAGCTGGGCGTCACGTACGAGATCGGTGCGCCTGCGGACGGAGCCGGCGAGCCTCAGCACGCCGAGCCCCAGACGGTACGCGCCGCGGTGACCGTCCTGCTCCACCAGGCTGCGTCCCTCGAGCGTGGCGAGCAGCCGGAAGGCCGTCGAGCGGTGCACGTCGAGGATGCGCGCGAGGTCGCTGACCCCCATCAGCTCCTGCTCGCTGAGCAGCTCGAGGATCCGGACGGCCCGCTCGACCGACTGGATCGGAGCACCGTCCTCGACCGGGCTCATCGCGCCCCACCTGTTTCGCCCGCGTGAAGATTCCCGAACACGCCGGGGCGCCTCTTGACGCGAACGGGAGGGCGGGTTCCAGAATGTTGTGTCATGAGAGGCATGTTGCTCATTATGCAACATTAGCACCGGGAGGCCGGATGCTGCGTGTGTGCTCTGTGAATCAGCTGGTCCCGGGCGAGGGACTGCGGATCGACGCCCTCACCCCGCCGATCGCCGTCTTCCTGACCGAGGACGGCACGGTCCATGCTCTCGACGACACCTGCACGCACCAGGACGCGTCCCTGGCCGCGGGATGGGTCGAGGACTGCCGCGTCGAGTGCCCCCTGCACGCGAGCTCGTTCTCGCTGCTCTCCGGCGAGGTCGACCAGCCGCCGGCCAAGCGGCCCGCGCGGGTCCACCACGTCGAGGTCCGCGACGGCGAGGTCTGGGTCGAGCTCTCGACGGCGGTCCCCCACCTTCCGCCCGGAGTGTTGTCATGAGCGGGTCTCGACGAGCGCGACCGGCGCAGAGGTCCGTGCTGGTCGTCGGCAGCGGGCTCGCCGGCTTCCACACCGCCAGGGCCCTCCGTACGGCCGGGTTCGGCGGCACCCTCACCGTGCTGGGCGCCGAGCAGCACCCGCCGTACGACCGGCCGCCGCTGAGCAAGGCCTACCTCGCGGGTGTGGTCAGCGCCCACGACCTCGCGCTCGACGACCCCGAGGACCCGCTCGACGTCGACTGGGTGCGCGGGGCGGGCGCCGCCGCGCTCGACGGCCCCACGCGTACGGTCCGCACGCGCGACGGACGGGCGTTCACCGCGGACGCGGTCGTCCTCGCCACCGGAGCCGAGGCGGTACGGCTGGGACCGCCGGTGCCGGGCACACACGTCCTGCGCACCCTGGACGACGCGGACGCGCTGCGCAGCGACGGCGTCGGCGGCGCGCGGGTCGCGGTCGTCGGGGGCGGCTTCGTCGCTCTTGAGACGGCTGCCGCCGCCACCGCGCTCGGCGCCCGCTCGGTCACCGTCGTCTCGCCCGAACGGAACCCGCTGCTGGGACGGCTGGGGCCCCTCGTCGCGGCCGCCCTGCGCGGCCTGCACGAGCGCCACGGCGTGCGGTTCGTCGACTCGGCCCGCGCGACCGGGTTCCTGACGCACGACGGCGGACGCGTCCGCGCGGTGGTGCTCACCACCGGCGGCTCCGTCGACGCCGACCTCGTCGTGACCGGGGTGGGCGCGACGCCCGCGACCGGCTGGCTGTCGGGGTCCGGCGTCACGCTCGGGCCGACCGGCGCCGTGGTCTGCGACGTCACCGGCGGGACCGGTGTCCCCGGCGTGTGGGCGACCGGCGACTGCGCCGCCTGGGACACCGGCGTCGACGGGGCGCACCCCGGAGGCCACTGGCAGGACGCCGTCGACCAGGCCGCGGTGGTCGCCGCATCGGTGCTCGGCCGGGCGAGCGCGGCCCTGCCCGACCCGTACTTCTGGTCCGAGCAGCACGACGTGACGGTCCAGGTCGCGGGTCGCGTCCCGGCCGATGCGTACGGCCGGGTCGTCGCCGGCTCGGTCGCGGGGGCGGACCTGCTCGTGACGTACGAGCGGGGCGGCGTCGAGACCGGGATCCTCGGCATGAACCGTCCGCGCGAGGTCATGCGGTGGCGCCGGTCCCGCGCGCCGCGGACCCGTCTCGTGGCCTCGGCCTGAGGAGGACGGATGATCATCGAACCCGTCGCCCGGCCGCTACCGGGATCGCTCGAGCCGACGCTGCCGGGCCGCTGGTACACCGACCCGACGATCTTCGCGCGCGAGCAGGCCGCGATCCTCGAGGCGTCGTGGAGCTGTGTCGTGCGCAGCGCCGACATCGCGCGCCCCGGAGACTGGGAGGTCGCGACCGTGGGACGCGAGCAGGTGATCGTCTCGCGCAACCGCCGCGGCGAGGTCCGCGCGTTCCTCAACGTGTGCCGGCACCGCGGCATGCGCGTCTGCACCGAGCCGTCGGGCTCGTCACGGAGCCTGCAGTGCGGCTACCACGCCTGGACCTACGACCTCGACGGCCGCCTGGTCGCGGCCCCGAACCTGACCCGGATGCCCGACGTCGACGGCGCGCGGTACGGGCTGGTCGGCGTCCACGTGCGCGAGTGGCTCGGGTACGTGTGGGTCTGCCTGGCGGCCGAGCCGCCGTCCTTCTCCGAGACCGTGCTCGGCGAGGTCGTGACCCGCCTCGGCGACGTGCGGAACCTCGACAACTACGGCGTCGACGGGATCGCGCTCGGGCGCCGGATCACCTACGACGTCGCCGCGAACTGGAAGCTGGTCATCGAGAACTTCCAGGAGTGCTACCACTGCGCGACGATCCACCCCGAGCTCACCGAGGTGCTGCCCGAGTTCGCGGAGGGCTGGGCGGCGCAGGCGTACGTGAACCACGGCGCGGCGTTCGGCGACGAGGTGCAGGGCTTCACCGTCGACGGCTCCGCGGGCACTGCGCGGCTCCCGTCGGTCGCGGCGGAGCAGGACCGGCGCTACTACGCGGTGACATTCCGCCCGAACGTCTTCGTCAACCTGGTGCCGGACCACGTCGTCCTGCACCGGATGGTCCCGCTCGCCGTCGACCGGACCCGGGTGGTCTGCGACTGGCTGTTCGCCCCGGAGGTCGTCGCCGCCGGGACGGACGTGTCGGCGTCGGTCGAGCTGTTCCACCGCGTCAACGTGCAGGACTTCGACGCGTGCGAGAAGACGCAGCCGTCGATGTCCTCGTCCGCGTACGCCGAGGGCGGGGTGCTCGTCCCGGCCGAGCACCACATCGGTGAGTTCCACGCCTGGGTCCGGGACGCCGTGGGCGAGTGACGCCGCCGGGGGGGCCGGGCGGGAACGGGGTCTCGATCCTCGCTCCGCTCGGCCTCGACCAGCGGGCCCCGACCAGCGGGCGCGGACTACTCCGCGAAGATCGCGAGCGTCCGCGCGACGCAGACGGGCTTCTCGACGCCCTCCGCCTCGACGGTGAAGTCGACGGCGACGCGCTGGCCGAACGCGGCCGGGACGATCTCGGCGAGCGTCGCGCGACCGCGGACCCGGCTGCCGACCGGGAGCGGCGCGGGGAAGCGGACCTTCTCGCTGCCGTAGTTGACGCCCATCTTCACGCTCTCGACCGTGTAGATCTCGGCACCGAGCATCGGGATCAGCGAGACCGTGAGGTAGCCGTGCGCGATCGTCGTGCCGAACGGGCCCTTCGCGGCCTTCTCCGGGTCGACGTGGATCCACTGGTGGTCGCCGGTGGCGTCGGCGAACAGGTTGACCTGCTCCTGCGTCACCTCGTGCCAGTCACTGACGCCGAGCTCCTCGCCGACCAGCGTGGACAGCTCCTCCAGGTTCTTCACGGTGCGCATCGGGTCTCCTTCGTCGCTAAGCGCTTGCTTAGTCGGGAATCCTAGTACCCCCCGAGACGCAGCGCGTACGGCAGCACCGCCAGCGCCACCCCGAGCCCGAGCAGAACCGTGTCGCCCCGCATCCAGCGCACCGGTTCCGCCCAGGTCCGCTCGTGGGCCGTCGCGAACCCGCGCGCGTCCATCGCCGTCGCCATCCGGCCCGCGTCCCGCAGCGCGGAGACGAGCAGCGCGAACGCGAGCGCGGCCCCGTGCCGCGCGGACGACAGCGGGTTCGCCGTCGGGCCGAACCCCCGCGCCCGCCTGGCGCGATCCAGCTGGATCCAGGTCTCCCGGAGCAGCGCGAACCGCTGCAGCGCCGCCGCGAACGCCACCGCGAACCGCGGCGGCACTCTCAGCCGCTGCCCCAGCTCGTCGGCCAGCCGCGGCGGGTCGAGGAACGCGGCGAGCACGGCGCCCGGGAGCGCGAGCACGACGATCCGCAGACCGGCGGTCAGCGCCACCTCGAGGTCGTGGCCACCCAGCAGCCAGGTCGACCACGTGACCGACGCCGACGCCACCGCCACGGCGAGGAACCGCACGAGCGCGAACCGCAGCGACGGCACGCAGAACGCCCCGACCACCGCGTACGCCCCGAGCGTCACGAGCCCGGTCGCAAGGTCGCGGACCGCGAGCGACGCGACGATCGCGAGCGACCCGGCGGCCAGCAGGGCCAGCGGGTTCGCCTCCCGCACGACCGCCCTCACGGCGCCCCCTCCCCTTCGCGCTGTGTGACCGCAGCCCCGTTCTCGACGGCAGATTCCGGGGCTGGGGTCACAGAGCGCGAAGGGAGTGCCACGCGGTGGTCGGTCAGGGCGATCAGGACGGCGTCATGGGTGGCGGCGGCGACGGCGGCGCCGGCGTCCGCGGCGCCGCGCATCCAGCCGGCGACCGCCGCCCAGGTCCGGCGGTCCTGGCCCACGGTCGGCTCGTCGAGCAGCGCGACGGCAGGCCGGTGAGCCAGCGCGGCCGCCAGCGCGAGCCGTCGCTGCTCCCCGCCGGACAGGCGGTACGGGTGGGCGTCCGCGTGCTGGGTCAGGCCGAGGTGGTCCAGCACCGCGTCGACGTCGACCGTGACGCCGAGCCGCCCCCCGGTCGCCGCGACCTCGTCACGCACCCGGGTCGTGAGGAAGCCGTGCTCCGGGTTCTGCGGGACCCATCCGAGCAGCCGGGCGAGATCGCGTGACCGCGTGCGGTGCAGCGGCTTGCGCGTCGGCGCGTGCACCCGACCGGAGGTCGGCGCGAGCAGCCCACCGAAGGCGGCGAGGAGCGTCGACTTCCCCGCCCCGCTCGGACCGGTGAACGCGGTCACCGCTGCGGGATCCACCTCCGTGTCGATCGCATGCAGGGCGGGCGTGAGGGTGGTGCCGCGCATCGTCACCCGGCGCAGGTCGACGCCGAGGCCCTCGGCGCGCAGCGTCGGAACCGGCCCGTCGGGCGCCACCAGAACGGACGGCGGGAGCACCGGCTCCGGCACGACGGCCCCCGGCATCCACACCCCTGCCGCCGCGAGCTCGTCGCGCATCGTCGACGCGAACCCCTCCGGGTCGGCGTCCCGCACGACTGCGCCGTGGGCATCGAGGACCACGACCCGGTCGACGTGGGCGAGCCACGGCTCGATCCGGTGCTCGACCACGACCAGCCCCGCCCCCGTACGGTCGAGCGCCTCGAGGACGCAGGCCCGGACGGCGACCGCGTTGGGCTCGTCGAGCATCGACGTCGGCTCGTCGAGGAGGAGCAGGTCGGGCTCGCACGCGAGCACACCGGCCAGCGCGAGCCGCTGCTGCTCGCCACCGGACAACGCAGCGGTGGGGTGCCCCGGCCCGTACGGGAGCCGGACCGCGGCGAGCGCGTCGGCGACCCGGCGCGGCATGGGGTCCCGGGGCAGCCGTGCGTTCTCGAGCCCGAACGCGACGTCGCGCCCGATCCGCTCGGCGACGACGGCGTCACCGGGATTCTGCAGGAGCATCCCGGTCCGGCCGCCCACGGCGACCTCGCCCGTACGCTCGCCGAGGCCCGCGCTCTCGAGCACGCCCGCGAGCGCCCGCAGCACGGTCGACTTCCCCGCGCCCGACGGACCGGCGAGCAGGACCCGCTCCCCTGGCGCGACGTCGAGGTCGAGTCCGTCCAGGACCGGTGTCGTACGCCCGAGCGGTCGCCAGGTCAGGTCCCGGATCCGTGCGGCTCCGGTCTCGACCGTGGCCGCGGTCGTCGTCATCGCGCGGCGGTCGACTGCGCCGGCGCACCGGCCCGGTCGTGGTACTCGCGGCCCGCACCGAAGGCGTCCAGCGCCCCGGTGGCTGCGAGCGCGCGGACCAGCAGCCACCCGCCGAGCCCGGCGATCACGGCGCCCGACGCCATGAACAGCCCGCCGTAGACGAGCCGGTAGCCGACGCTCCAGTCGGCCCAGTACACGTTCCACTCGTACGCGACCGCGAACAGCGCGGATCCGGCCCCCGACAGCGCCGCCGCGACGACGCCCCAGCGCCGCCACATCAGCAGCGCGAACACGACCTCGGCGCCGAGGCCCTGCACGATCCCGGACATGATCGAGCTCATCCCCCACTGGTTGCCCAGCATCAGCGCGACGACGGCGGCGATCACCTCCGTGGAGAACGCGGCGCCGGGGCGGCGTACGACGAGGCCGCCGATCACACCGCCGAGCAGCCACGGTCCGGAGATCGCGCCGATGCTCGGCGGGAACGCGAAGAAGGACGCGGTGCTGACCACCGCGTACAGCTGGTTCCAGCCCCAGAAGATCACGCCGACCGCGACGCCGAGCATCGCGACGGTGACGAGATCGATCGTCCGATAACGGAACAGATCAGACATGCGGGTACGGCTGGCTGAGGCCATGATGACTCCCTTCGCCGGTGCTAACCGGTGCAGGTTCGGAGGGTCTGCGGCTCGTCCGCACTCTCAGCGCGCCGTGCCTCGGCACGCGCGCTCCCCTGTCGTTCGCCGTGAAGCCTAGCGCGTCCCGACCGCCGCCGGGAACGGCCGCCGCCCCTCCGCCGGTCGAGACCCGTCCCCCCGCCGGTCGAGACCCGTCCCTCCGCCGGTCGAGGCGGAGCGGAGCGACGATCGAGACCCTCGGCGTTCGACGTCGGCGCCCGGCTTCGGTCAGCTCAGCAGGGACTCGCGGCCGAACATCGCCGCCGCCACCCGCGCCGAGGGCGTCCCGACGTCGGGGTCGGCCCCGGCGCCGACGAGGATCGAGACCACCAGGTCCTCGCCCTTGAAGATCGCCCCGGCCAGCGGGCTCTGCCCCTGGTCGTTGAGCTGGTTGACGTCCGCTCCGGCGTCGGCCAGGCGCTGCACGAGGTCGGCGTGACCGTGGTACGCGGCCAGCATCAGCAGCGTGTTGCCGCTGGGATCGGTGAGGCCGACCGGCACGCCGGCCTCGACGTAGGCGAGCAGGCGATCGGTCTCGCCCTCGCGCGCCAGGTCGAACATCTGGTGCGCGAGCTCGACGACCTCGGGGTCCGGCTCGCTGCTTCCCATACGAGGACGTTACCCGGCCAGACCCGCGATCCGCGTGGCGACGGCCTCACCGAACGCACGGTGCCCGTCCGTCGTGAGGTGCAGCCCGTCGGACAGGTACGGCAGGTCGAGGTCGCGCGTCGAGACGTACGCGACGCCGTGGTCGCCCGTCAGCACCGCCAGCTCGGTGTCGACCCAGGCTGCGCCTGCGGCCCGAGCCGGAGCGGCGGCGGGGCCGACCACGACGACATCGAGTCCGTCGAGCGGCGCGAGCACCCGCTCGAACCCCGCACGCAGGTCGGCGACCGACTGATCCACGTCGTTGAGCCCACCCTCGAGCACGACCAGGTCGGCCCCGCCCTCGACGGCACGCTCGACCCGCGCTGCGAACGACGCTCCGCGGCACGGGCTCGCCGCCGCGCTGAACCCCGACCCGGAGAACGCGTCCACGTGCACGCGTCCCTCGAGCCGTGACGTCCAGGCCTGCGACGGATCGCGCAGACCGAGCCCCGCGGACCACGAGTCCCCGACGACGACGATCCGCGGTCCGGTGCCCGTCGGAGGCTCTGCGCGGCGCGCTGCCGCTCCGGCCGCGAACGTCTCGCAGCGCCGTACGTCCGCACCGACCGCCTCGTCGGCGAGCCGGGTGGAGGCGACGAGAGCGGTGAGCAGGATGCACAGCGACAGCACGCCGAACCTCAGTGCGAGGCGGCGCGGGAACGTGATCACAGCGCCATGGTCGCTCGTGCGTCACGCCGACCCCAGGGATTCGGACATCCGATGCCGAACCGTGACTCCGCGTCTCGATCCTCGCTCCGCTCGGCCTCGACGAACGACCGGTCTGACTCCGCGTCTCGATCCTCGCTCCGCTCGGCCTCGACGAACCGGGGCCGCCGTTGGTCGAGGCGCGAGCGCAGCGAGCGATCGAGACCCCGCCAGCCGGCTACGGAAACCGTCAGACCACGTAGATCTTGCGCAGGCGGTCGCGGATCTCCCAGACCGTACGCTCGCCGGCGCGCAGCCGGACCGCGATGCCGGGACCGAGCTCCAGCACGGCCCCGTCCTCGAACGTCACCGTGCCCGAGCCCGACAGCACCACGAAGATCTCGTCGGCCTCGGTGTCGCGCACCGTGCCCTCGGTGATCTCCCAGATCCCCACCTCGATCCCGCCGAGCTCGGCGAGCCCCGCCGAAGCGGTCGCCGGCGCACCGGCGACCACGTCGGACGGGTCGAGCTCGTCGGACTCGAGCGGGTGGCTGCGGACGTCGGGCGACAGCACACGCGGAACAGCAGACTCGGTGCTCATCGACTCACCCGCCCGTGAACGTGCGGGCCACGGCCGCGTTGTCGTCGCCGGATCGGCGCAGCACGAGCCACACCACCGTGAGCGCTACCAGCGTCAGCAGCAGCATCACGGTGGACAGCGCCGCGATCTCGGGCCGCAGCCCGGTCTTCAGGGAGCCCAGCACGTAGACCGGCCACGGCGTGTAGCCGGGGACCTGCACGAACGACGCCACGATCGTGTTGTCCATGCTCAGCGTGAAGGCGAGCAGCGCACCGGCGAAGATGCCGGGGCCGGCCTGCGGGAGGGTGATCTGGCGGAACCGGTTCCACGGCGTCGCGTACAGGTCGGCCGCGGCCTCCTCCACCTGGTCGTCCATCCCCTGCATCCGCGCCCGCACGATGAACGTGACGACCGCGATCGCGAGCGACGTGTGGACGATCACGAGGCGGACCATGCCGTTGTTCACCGGACCGATGCCGACGTCCGTGCCCAGGGTGACGAGCCACGGCAGGATCGAGATGCCGTCGATGATCTCCGGGGTGATCAGCGTCAGAGCGAGCAGCGCGGTCAGCAGGGCTGCCCAGCGCGCCTTCGCCCCCGCACGCGCCAGCGCCACACCGCCGATCGTGCCGAGGACCGTCGCCACCAGCGACGCCAGCACGCCTGCGACCAGCGAGGTGATCACCGCGTCGATCATCACCGGGTTGTCGACCGCGGACTGGTACGCGTCGAAGCCGAAGCCCTTCCACGCACCCAGCAGCCGTCCGGTGTTGAACGAGTAGCCGACGATCACGAGGATCGGCAGGAACAGGAACCCGAAGACCGCGATCCCGAACAGGTTCAGGCCCAGCTTCGCCGGGTCGTGCCGCCGGGGCCGCCGCGCGGGCGCAGGCGCCGTCGTCTCCGCCGTGGTGGTGCTCATCGTGCCCCCTCCAGGTCGAGGTGTCGCGCTCGTCGCAGCAGCGCCCGTACGGCCAGGAACACCAGGCCGACCACGACGACCGTCAGCAGCACGAACGCCATCAGGGTGAACGCCATCGCCGAGCCGAGCGCCCAGTCCTGCGCGGTGTTGAACTGGCGGGCGATCATCTGACCGACCATCGTGCCGCGCGAGCCGCCCAGCACCGACGCCGTCAGGTAGTCACCCATCAGCGGGATGAACACCAGCAGCGCACCGGCGGCGATGCCCGGCAGCGCCGACGGCAGCGTGACCGCGCCGAAGGTGCGCCAGCGTCCCGCGCCGAGGTCACGGCTCGCCTCGCGCTGGGCGGGGTCGAGCCGCTCGAAGACGACGTAGAGCGGCAGGATCATCAGCGGCAGGTAGTTGTAGACCACCCCGAGCTGGACGGCGGCGCTCGTGTAGAGGACGTCGAGCGGGCCGGACAGGATCCCGACCTTCTGCAGCCCGTGGGAGAGGAAGCCCTCGGGCGACAGGATGATCTGCCAGCCGAGCGTGCGGACCAGGAAGTTCGTCCAGAACGGCACGAGGACGAGGGCCAGCAGCAGCGGGCGCCACCGCGGGTCGACCTTGACGCCCATCCAGTAGGCGAACGGTACGCCGATCACCGCGCACAGCGTGGTGCCGATCGCGGCGATCCGCAGCGTGTCCCAGAAGGTCGACATGAAGACCGGGTCGGTGACCTCGCGGTAGCGGTCGAACGACGGTGCGTCCGTCGCGACCGAGGTGAACAGGTCCGGCTTGTAGCCGAACGAGTACCAGAACACGAGCGCCAGCGGCGTCAGGATGAAGAAGACCAGCCAGAACCACACCGGCAGCGACAGCCAGCCGGAGCCGCCGCCCGGTCGGCGGGACCGCCGGCGGGTGCGGGTGACGGGGGCCGAGGCGGGTGCGTCGGGGGTCTGCGTCGTGGCGCTCATCAGGCCGCCGCCTGCATGCGCTGGAGGATGTCGGTGAGACGGTCCTGGGCGTCGGTGAGCTCCGCGGCCGTGAGCCGCTCGGTCACCTCGGTCGGCGGGAAGATCATGTCGGTCAGCTCCAGCTCCCACTCCTCGGCCTTCGCCTCGAGCCCGGCGACGCCGGTCGGGTAGCCGTTCCAGTCCAGCTCCCGCATCGAGACCTTGGGGTCGAGCATGTAGTTGATGAACGCGTGCGCGCTGTCGATGTGCTGCGCACCGGTGGCGATCGCCCAGGTGTCGATCCACAGGTTCGCGGTCGGCGTCGGGTAGACCCAGCGCCAGCGGTCCGGGTCGTCGGACTCGAGGATGCCCCAGCGGGCGTCGCCGTTGTACGCCTGGATCAGCGCGAGCTCCGACTGCACGATGCTCTGCGTCGGGTTCGACGAGTAGGCACGGACCTCCGGCGCGAGCGTGCCGACGAGGAAGTCCTGCGCGGCGTCCAGGTCGGCCTCGTCCGTCGTGTTCGGGTCGATGCCGTTGGCCGCGAAGTAGATCGAGCAGACCTCCCACGGGTCGTCGAGCAGGGAGACCGAGCCGGCCGCCTGCCCGCTCGCGAGGTCGAGGAAGTCCTGCCACGAGGTGGGCCGGCTGTCGATCTTCTGGGTGTCGTAGGCGAAGCCGGTCGTGCCCCAGGCCTTCGGGACGGTGAACTCGTTGCCCGGATCCCAGGACGGGTCGACGATCTGCGGGTCGAGGTGCTTCATGTTCGGCAGCAGGTCGTGGTCGAGCGGGACCAGCAGGTCGTTCGCCGCCATCATCGGCACGAACTGCCCGGTCGGGACGATCACGTCGTAGCCGCTGGTGCCGCGGCTCGCCCCGAGCTTCGCGATCATCTCCTCGTTGGAGCCGAACGCGTCGACCTGGACCGTGACACCGGTGCGCCGGGAGAACCGGCGCAGGTTCTTCGGTGCCTCGTAGTCGCCCCACGAGTACACGTTCACCCGGCCCTCGAGGTCGCCGTCCGGGCTCGCGGTCGCGGCCAGCGACGTGTCGCGACCGCACCCGAGGACCGATGCGGCGCCGACGACGGCGAATCCGCCGAGCAGCGCGCGGCGGGTGATCCGGCCGGCCTCCTCCCGTGGTGCGAGAACCCGCACCGGGCGCCGGGCGGTCACGAGTCCTTCCTCGACGCCTCGCTCGCGTCGGCGGCGAACACGCGCACGGCGCTCGGCGACCACCGGGCCCACACCTTCGTCCCGGTCGCGAGCGCCTCGGCCTGGTCGACGGGGGTCCGCGCCAGGACCTCACGACCGTCGCCGGTGAGCAGGACGTGCTGCACGGCGTCGCCGAGGAACGAGGTGCCGGCCAGCGTGCCGGCGACGGCATTCTCGGCCTGGTCGCCCTCGGTCGGGGCGTCGTTGCCGACGGTCACGGACTCGGCCCGGACACCCACCCGTACGGAGGCGCCTGCCGCGTGACCGGCGAGCTCGTCGGCCTCGGGACGGAAGGTCGCCCAGTCCGTCGCGACCGCACCGTCGCGTACGGCGCCGTCGGCGAAGTTCTGCATCCCGACGAACGCGGCGACGAAGCCGCTGGCCGGACGCTCGTAGACCTCCTGCGGCGTGCCGACCTGCTCGACCTTGCCGCTGTTCATCACGACGATCCGGTCGCTCATCGACAGTGCCTCGGACTGGTCGTGCGTCACGAAGACGAAGGTGATGCCGACCTGCCGCTGGATCAGCTTCAGCTCGACCTGCATCTGCTCGCGCAGGTTGCGGTCCAGCGCCGAGAGCGGCTCGTCGAGCAGCAGCACGTCGGGGCGGTTCACGATGGCACGGGCGAGCGCCACACGCTGCTGCTGCCCGCCCGACAGCTTCTTCGGGCGACGCTGCGCGTACTCGCTCATCCGGACCAGCGCGAGGGCCTCGGAGACCCGCTCGGTGATCTCGGACTTCGACAGGCGCGGCTGGCCCTCGCGGCGCTGCCGCAGGCCGTACGCGACGTTCTCGGCGACCGTCATGTGCGCGAACAGCGCGTACGCCTGGAAGACGGTGTTGACGGTCCGCTTGTGCGGCGGGAGGCCGACGACCGAACGGCCGCGCAGGAGCACGTCGCCGCCGTCGGGGTCCTCGAAGCCGCCGATCATCCGCAGCAGCGTGGTCTTGCCGCAGCCCGACGGGCCGAGCAGCGACAGGAACTCGCCCTCGGCGATGTCGAGGTCGACACCGTCGACGGCGGCGAGGTCACCGAAGTGCTTGCGCACCCCGCGCAGCGACACGGTCGCCGCGCGGTCCTCGTTCTGGCTGGTCATATCGCCCTTTCAGTCCGGTGAGGGGGCCATCAGGTGAGCCGGAGCCCGTCGGTCGGAACCGCCGCCCTCAGGAATCGAAGCCCAGACCCACCGCGTCGAGCGCGCGGAGCCAGGCGTTTCGTCGTCCCCCGTGGTGATCCGCGCGGTCCAGGGACCAGCGGGTCGTGTGGATCCCGACCGAGGCCACCGGCTCGGGCGGGAACGGCAGCGGCTTCTTCCGCACCATCTCGACCTGGGTGCGCGGGGTCGACTCCCCGCTGAGCAGGTCGAGCATGACGTCGGCCGCGAAGTGCGTCGCGCCGACGCCGAGTCCGGTGAACCCTGCCGCGTGCGCGACCCGGCCCTGCTTGGCCAGGCCGTAGAACGCGCAGAACTGCGTCGAGGTGTCGATCGCACCGGCCCACCGGTGGGTGAACCGGACCCCCTCCAGCTGGGGGAAGGTGGTGAGGAAGTGCGAGGCGAGCCGGCGGTAGGTCTCCGGCCGGTCCTCGTAGGCGGAGCGGACCTGGCCGCCGTAGCGGTAGATCGCGTCGTAGCCGCCGAACAGCACCCGGTTGTCGGCGCTGAGCCGGTAGTAGTGGAACTGGTTGGCGCTGTCGCCGACGCCCTGACGGTTCCGCCAGCCGATCGCGTCCATCTGCGCGTCGGTCAGCGGCTCGGTCATGAGCGCGTAGTCGTAGACCGGGATCGTGTGCCAGCGGTAGCGCGCGAGCAGCGACGGGAACACGTTCGTCGCGAGCACCGCACGGTCGGCGCGTACGGCGCCCCGCGGCGTACGGACGGTGACCGGCCCGCGGCGACCGTCGGCCTCGAGCGCCTCGACGTGGCTGTGCTCGAAGATCTGCACCCCGAGACCGTCGGCGGCGCGTGCGAGCTCCTTGGCGAGCTTGGCCGGGTGCAGCATCGCGGTGCTGTCGCGGTGCCAGACGCCGGCGAGGTACGTGGGGCTGTCGACCTCGGCCCGGACCGCGTCCGCGTCGAGGAGGTCGGCGCCCGCCTCGGCCAGCCACTCCACCTGGTGCGGCTCGGTGGCGACGTCGAGGCTGCCGGTGCGCTCGAAGTCGCAGTCCAGCTTGAGCGACTCCACGGCCGCGGCGATCGCGTCGAGGTTCTCGTCGCCGAGCCGCGCGAGGGTGTCGTACTCCTCCGGCCAGCGCGTGCGGCCGTTCTCCTCGCCGTGGGTGAGGCTGGCGTCGCAGAACCCGCCGTTGCGGCCGCTCGCCGCCCAGCCGACCGTCTGGCCCTCGAGCAGCGTGACCCTCGCGCCGGGGTTGCGGAGCTTGGCCTTCACCGCGGTCCACAGGCCCGTGTAGCCGCCGCCGACGACCACCAGGTCGCAGGCGTGGTCACCGGTCAGGTGCGGGTACGCCGTGGTGTCGGCGACGTCCTCCAGCCAGAAGCACCCTGCCTCGGAGTCAGTCAGCGACGCGTCGACCACGGCGTCGGGCGGAGCCTGGCGTTCGAAGACGGTCGGTCGCCAGTCCCGCCCGGCGATCAGTGGTCTACGCACCGGCATGCGCGTCCCCGACGCTGTGCACGTGGGCGTCTCCGACGGTGAGTGCGGCGTCGAGTGCGGCGAGCCCCTCGCGGGCCTCGTCGACGGTGATGTTGAGGGCCGGGACGACGTGGATCCGGTTGAAGTTCGCGAACGGGAGCATGCCGCCCTTCTTGCAGGCGGCGATCACCTCGTTCATCGCCGGGCTCGACCCGCCGTACGGCGCCAGCGGCTCCTTCGTGGCGGCGTCCGCGACGAGGTCCAGCGCCCAGAACGCGCCGACGCCGCGGACCTCACCGACGCACGCGTGCCGCTCGGCCATCGCGCGCAGCTCGGGCCCGAAGACCTCCTCGCCGAGCATCGCCGCGTGCTCGACCATCTTCTCGTCCTTCATCGTCTCGATCGTCGCGACCGCCGCGGCGGCGGCGAGTGGGTGACCGGAGTACGTGAGCCCGCCGGGGTACGGACGGTCGTCGAACGTGGCCGCGATCCGCGGGGAGATGATCACGCCGCCCATCGGGACGTAGCCCGACGTCACGCCCTTGGCGAACGTGATCAGGTCCGGGACCGCGTCGTACAGGTCGAGCGCGAACCACGTGCCGGTCCGGCCGAAGCCCGCCATCACCTCGTCGGCGATCCACACGATCCCGTACCGGTCGCAGAGCGCGCGCACGCCCTCCAGGTAGCCCGGGGGCGGCGGCATGATGCCGGCCGTGCCCGGGATCGTCTCGAGGATGATCGCGGCGATCGTGTCCGGCCCTTCCAGCTGGATCGTGTGCTCGAGGTGCGCCAGCGCGCGCTCGCACTCCTCGGCCTCGGTCGTCGCGTGGAACTCCGAGCGGTAGAGGAACGGCCCGAAGAAGTGGACGACGCCGTCGGCGCCCACGTCGTTCGGCCAGCGACGCGGGTCGCCGGTGAGGTTGATCGCCGTCTGGGTGCCGCCGTGGTACGAGCGGTAGCGCGACAGCACCTTGCGCCGCCCGGTGTGCAGCCGCGCCATCCGCACCGCGTGCTCGACCGCGTCCGCACCGCCGTTGGTGAAGAAGACCCGGTCGAGGTCGCCGGGGGCGAGCTCGGCGATCAGGTGCGCGGCCTCCGAGCGCGCCGCGTTGGCGTGCTGCGGCGCGATCGTGCACAGCGTCGCGGCCTGGTCCTGGATCGCCTTGACCACACGCGGGTGCTGGTGCCCGATGTTGGTGAAGACCAGCTGCGAGGAGAAGTCGAGCAGCTTGGTGCCGTCGTTGTCCCACAGGTAGCTGCCCTCGGCG
Source organism: Mumia flava (assembly GCF_002797495.1). Taxonomy (NCBI): domain Bacteria; kingdom Bacillati; phylum Actinomycetota; class Actinomycetes; order Propionibacteriales; family Nocardioidaceae; genus Mumia; species Mumia flava. The sequence continues at coordinate 2,309,945 of NZ_PGEZ01000001.1, read as the reverse complement.
CGCTCGACCACCATCGGGGTCAGCGAGGCCTGCGCCGACCACGAGTGGAAGACGTGGGCGCGGTCCAGCTCGTACGTGCGGTCCTTCATGTCTCTCCTTGTGTGGTTCCGACAGGCTCAACCGTCGGCGGTTGAGCCTGTCGAGACCCTCGGCTGTTCTTGGGGCTCAGCTGTTCTTCGGGAAGGCGAGCTCGAGTCCGCCGACGGGCTTGACGGCGGGGTCGCCCCAGCGTGAGGTGATCACCTTGCCACGGGTGAAGAAGTGCACACCTTCGATTCCGTGGGCGTGGGAGTCGCCGAACAGGCTGTTCTTCCACCCACCGAAGGAGTAGTAGGCCATCGGCACCGGGATCGGCACGTTGATCCCGATCATCCCGACCTCGATGTCGTGCTCGAACTTCCGCGCCGCACCGCCGTTGGAGGTGAACAACGCGACCCCGTTGCCGTAGGGGTTGGCGTTGATCAGCTCGACCGCCTCGTCGTAGGTCTCGGTCCGCACGACCGACAGCACCGGGCCGAAGATCTCGTCGGTGTAGATCGAGGAGTCGACATCGACGTGGTCGAACAGGGTCGGGCCGAGCCAGAACCCCTCCGCACCCCCGTCGGGCTGCACATCGCGGCCGTCGACGACGACCTTCGCCCCCGCGGCCTCGCCGGCCTCGACGTAGGAGGCGACCTTGTCCCGGTGAGCCTTGGTGACCAGCGGCCCCATGTCCGAGCCGCGGGTGCCGTCACCGACGGCCAGGGTGCGGGTCCGGTCGGCGATCTTCGCGACCAGCTCGTCACCGATCCCCCCGACCGCGACCACCACACTGATCGCCATGCACCGTTCCCCGGCCGACCCGAACCCGGCAGAGACGGCCTGGTCGGCGGCGAGGTCGAGGTCGGCGTCGGGAAGGACGACCATGTGGTTCTTCGCCCCACCCAGCGCCTGGACCCGCTTGCCCGACTGGCTGGCCCGCTCGTAGACGTAGCGGGCGATCGGCGTCGACCCCACGAAGCTGACGGCCTTCACCTCCGGGGAGTCCAGGACCGCGTCCACGGCGACCTTGTCACCCTGCAGCACGTTGAACACACCATCGGGCAGACCGGCCTCCTTCCACAGCTCCGCGATCCAGACCGCAGCCGACGGGTCCTTCTCCGACGGCTTGAGGACGACGGTGTTGCCGGCGGCGATCGCGACCGGGAAGAACCACATCGGCACCATCGCCGGGAAGTTGAACGGGCTGATGATCCCGACCACACCGAGCGGCTGACGCTTGGAGTGCACATCCACCCCAGTCGACACGCCCTCGGAATAGGCACCCTTGACCAGGTGCGGCATCCCGCAGGCGAACTCCACCACCTCCAGCCCGCGGGTGACCTCACCCAGGGCGTCGTCGAGGACCTTGCCGTGCTCGGCGGTGATGATCGCCGCCAGCTCGGACTTGCGGGCATTCAACAGCTCACGGAACGCGAACACGATCTGGGTGCGCTTGGTCAACGACGTCTCGGCCCACCCACGAGCCGCAGCAGCCGCCGACGCGATCACCCGATCAGCATCCCCAGCATCGGCAAAAGCAACCCGGCCAGAAACAGCGCCGGTCGCAGGATTCGTCACGTCGCCGGTACGGCCCGAGGTGCCATCAAAACGAGCACCATCAACCCAGTGCGGAATCAAAGCGGTCATGACTACGAGGGTGGGGCCGATCACAGGTGTCCGGCAACGGACGATCTGTCACCCCGTAACGGCTCGTGCTGACGTTCCGTAGCGGCGACCGGCGCGGCCTGAAGGTCCGGCGCTCTGCGTTCCGTGCCGAAACGCACGGAACGGTGAAAACGTGCCACCTTCCCCGTTCCGGACCGGCTACGTTACGCACGGTTCTCACCGGAATGGGGTTCACACATGCGTCCGCACGCACGCCGCTCGTTCGTCGTTCCCGCCCTGGTTCTCGCCCTCGCCGGCGCGGGCCTCGCGGCCACACCCATCGCGTCGGCCGCGACACCGACGCCGCCACCCACCGTCGCGCAGGCGACGCTGATCGCGGCCGGCGAAGGCAATACGGTCGTCGTCGGCGCCGACGGTCGGCCGTACGGCACCGGCTCGAATCAGGACGGCCAGATCACCGGAACCGACAATCCCAAGACCACGCTGACGCTCATGACCGGTCTGCCGTCCGGCGTCCACGCCGCCGCGGTCAGCGCCGACGTCGTGCACTCGCTCGTCCTCGGCGACGACGGCATCCCGTACGCCACGGGGCTGAACGGCCACGGCCAGCTGACCGACGAGGACGAGGAGAACCCCGACCCCCAGCGCCGGACGCTGACCCCGATGGTCGGCCTCCCCTCCGGGGTCAGTGCCACCGCGGTCGAGGCCGGCAGCTACTACTCGCTGGTGCTCGGCGACGACGGCGTCGCCTACGGCGCGGGCTACGGCCTCAACGGGCAGATCACCGGGAACGAGCTCGGGACGCACACGCTCACCCCGATGGAGCTCCCGCCGGATGTCCGCGCGGTGGCGATCGCCGCGAGCGGGTACCTCCAGTCGCTCGTCCTCGGCGACGACGGCATCGCCTACGGCACGGGCTACAACGGCTACGGACAGCTCACCGGAACGGGCAACCGCCAGGCCCTCACGCCGCTGACCGGCCTGCCCGACGGCGTCGAGGCCATCGCCGTCGACGCGGGCCAGTTCCACTCGCTCGTGCTCGGCGACGACGGCGTCGCCTATGGCACCGGCGGCAACATCTGGGGAGAGCTGACCGGGGACGCGGCGAAGCTCACCACGCTCACCGAGCTGGACGGGCTGCCGTCCGGCGTCGACGCGGTCGCGATCAGCGCCGGGTACGGGACCTCGGTGGTCCTCGGCTCCGACGGCATCCCCTACGGCACGGGCTACAACCCCTACGGACAGCTCACCGGAACGGGCGACCGCCAGGCCCTCACCCCACTCGCCGGGGTCCCCTCGGCGACCGGCCCGATCGCCCAGATCTCAGCCGGACCGGCCACGACGCTGCTCCTGGGCCGCAACGGCGTCGTCTACGGCACCGGCAGCAATGACAAGGGCCAGCTCACCGGTGAGCCGACCCTGGAGCCGCAACGCAGCCTGAAGCCGCTGTCCGGCCAACCGATCGTGCGGACCGCCTCCGCGCGGATCACCGGGAGGCCGAAGGTCGGGCGGTTGCTCACGGCCCGTGGCGGCGTCTGGTCGCCCACAGGAGCGCGGGTCGGCTACCGGTGGTACCGCGACGGCAAGCCGATCGGCGGCGCAACCAAGCGGACGTACCGGCTGGTCAGGGCCGACTGGAAGAAGCGGATCAAGGTCCGCATCGCCGCCACCCTGCCAGGCTCGAGCGATGCGACCACCTCGGTCCCGACGGCGCGGGTCTCGATGGTCCTCAAGAACACCCGGCGACCGACCATCCGGGGCAAGAGGAAGGTCGGCAAGCGTCTCAAGGCGACCCCGGGCCGCTGGAACGCACCGACGGTCCGGGTCTCGTACCGCTGGTACCGCGGCAAGAAGCAGATCCGCGGCGCCAAAGGCAGCCACCGCGTCTACCGCGTCAGGAAGAAGGACGCCGGCAAGAAGATCCGCGTCCGCGTCACCGCCCACACCCCGTACACCACGATGGCCCACGCCTTCTCGAAGCGGGTCCGCATCCGAAAGGGCTGAGCCACCATGACCCGACCCGTTCGACACAGCCTCGTCGCGCCCGCGATCGCGCTCACCCTGGTCGGCGCCGGCGTCGGTGCGGCGCCCATCGCGTCCGCCGCGACACCGACGCCGCCACCCACCGTCGCACAGGCGACGCTGATCGCCGCCGGCAACACCCACACGGTCGTCGTCGGCGCCGACGGCCGGCCGTACGGCACCGGCTCGAACGGGACCGGTCAGATCACCGGAACCGACAACCCCAAGACCACGCTCACGCCGATGACCGGTCTGCCGTCCGGCGTCCACGCCGCCGCGGTCAGCGCCGAGTTCGAGCACTCGCTCGTCCTCGGCGACGACGGCATCCCGTACGCCACGGGACGCAACGGCCACGGCCAGCTCACCGACGAGGACGAGGAGAACCCCGACCCCCAGCGCACGACGCTGACTCCGATGGTCGGCCTCCCCTCCGGGGTCAGCGCCACCGCGGCCGCGGCGGGGGCCAACTACTCGCTGGTGCTCGGCGACGACGGCGTCGCCTACGGCACGGGCTACGGCTCCAACGGACAGATCACCGGGAACGCCATCAGGACGTACACGCTCACCCCGATGGAGCTTCCGCCGGATGTCCGCGCGGTCGCGATCGCCGCGAGCGTGGGTTCCCACTCGCTCGTCCTCGGCGACGACGGCATCGCCTACGGCACGGGCTACAACGGCTACGGACAGCTCACCGGCACCCAGACCACGAAGACCACGCTCACCCCGCTGACCGGCCTGCCCGACGGCGTCGAGGCCATCGCCATCGACGCGGGCCAGTTCCACTCGCTCGTGCTCGGCGACGACGGCGTCGCCTACGGCACCGGCGACAACCGCCACGGAGAACTGACCGGGGAGGAGACCGAGCTGGACACGCTCACCCCGCTGGCCGGGCTGCCGTCCGGCGTCGACGCGGTCGCGATCAGCGCCGGAAACTTCACCTCGGTGGTCCTCGGCTCCGACGGCATCGCCTACGGCACGGGGTCCAGCGACGACGGCCGGCTGACAGGAGACGGCAGCCGAGACACCCTCACCCCACTCGCCGGGGTCCCCTCGGTGACCGGTCCGATCGCCCAGATCTCGGCCGGGTCCAACACGACGCTGCTCCTGGGCCGCAACGGCGTCGTCTACGGCACCGGACGCAACGACAAGGGCCAGCTCACCGGTGAACCCACCCTGGAGCCGCAGCGCAGCCTGAAACCGCTGTCCGGCCAGCCGATCGTGCGGACCTCCTCCGCGCGGATCACCGGCACCCGCAAGGTCGGCCGGCTGCTCACGGCGCGCGGCGGCACGTGGCTCCCCAGCGGGGCGAAAGTCGACTACCGGTGGTACCGCGGCGGCAAGCCGATCACCAGCGCGACGCACCGGACGTACCGGCTGGTCCGCGCCGACTGGAAGAAGCGGATCAAGGTCCGCATCACCGCCACCCTGCCCGGCTCGAGCGATGCGACCACCTCAGCGCCGACGGCACGGGTCAGGCTCGTGCTCAAGAACACCAAGCGGCCCAAGATCCGCGGCAAGAAGAAGGTCGGCAAGCGCCTCAAGGCGACCAAGGGCCGCTGGAACGCCACCCCGACCCGCGTCGCGTACCGCTGGTACCGCGGGAAGAAGAAGATCCGCGGCGCCAAGGGTGGCAAGCGGGTCTACCGCGTGCGCAAGGCCGACGCCGGGAAGAAGCTCCGCGTCCGCGTCACCGCGAAAGCGCCGTACACGACCGCTGCTCGAGCGACCTCGAAGAAGGTGAAGATCCGGCGGCGCTGAGCCGCGTCACTCGAACCGGCTGACGTCGCCCGCGCCCACCCGTACGACCTCCGGCACGCCGTCGGACAGATCGACGACCGTGGTCGGCTCGGCCGGCGTCTCGCCGGAGTCGAGGACGGCGTCGACCTGCATCCCGAGCTCGTCGTTGACCACCCAACCCTCGGTCATGGGATGGTCGGCGCCGGGCAGCAGCAGCGTGCTGGAGACCAGCGGCTCGCCGAGCTCGTCGAGCAGGGCCGCGACGACCCGGTGCTGGGGGATCCGCACGCCGACGGTCTTCTTCTTCGGGTGCAGCATCCGGCGCGGGATCTCGCGCTCGGCCGGGAGGATGAACGTGTACGGCCCCGGAGTCGCGGACTTGACCAGCCGGAACACCGCGTTGTCCATGCTCACCAGCTGTCCGAGCTGCGCGAAGTCGCGACACACGAGCGTGAAGTGGTGCTTGTCGTCCAGCTGCCGGATCCGCCGGACCCGATCGAGCGCGTCGGCGTTGTCGAGCGTCCAGCCCAGCGCGTACCCGGAGTCGGTCGGGTACGCGATCAGCCCGCCGTCGCGCAGGATCCGGACGGCCTGGGCGATCCCGCGGGGCTGAGGGTCCTGGGGATGGAGGTCGATGTACCGCGCCATGGCGGAAGCGTACGGCTACCGGTACCGCGGCACGCGGAGCTCCGCCCGCTTCGGCCACGAGTTGAAGCGGCAGCCTCCGAGGCTGATCGACTGCTGCATCATGACCGCAGCCCTGCGGCCCTGGCGGCTGCACTGCTTGTGCCCCCAACCCAGCCAGTGGCCGACCTCGTGGTTGACGACCATGTGCCGGTAGCCGCGACGGGTCGTGTCCGCCGCCGCGTTCCAGGCCGGCGACGCGGTCCGCCACCGCAGTCGGTTGATGATCGCGTAGCGGCCGACGCGGCAGCTCCACTGGACGGAGCAGACGCTCGAGTAGCGCGGGAGGCGCGACGCCCGGGCCAGCACCACCGTCATCGATCCCCCGCTGGAGACGCGCTTGAACCGCACTCCGGCCGCACGCCACCCCCGGGGGTCGTTCAGGGTCTCGGCGACCTGGCGGCGGAACGTCCGCATCGCCTTCGTGAACGACCCGTCCCTCCGGACCGTGTAACGGACGGTCGCGCGGACGTCGCGCACGTGCTTGACGCGGCGCCCCACGGATCGCGTCACCCGCGGGACGTGTCCGGGATGGCGGACCGTGACCCGGACCGCGATCCGGTGCCCGACGTCGGCCGCTCGCAGCCGGTAGCGCGCCTTCGTCGCGCCGCGGATCGGTCGCCCGTCGCGCAGCCAGCGGGTGGCGTAGGTGTTGTCGCGCACCGAGTAGCGCCCGAGGGTCCGGCGGAGCGTCTGCCGGAAGCGGACCGTGCCGACGGTGCGGGGGCGCAGCACCACCGTGATCTCCTGCTGCGCCGCCACGGTGGCCTGACGGTCGGTCGCTGCAGGCCCGCGCATCGCAGCCGGGTTGGCGCCCGCGGCCGCCGCCGGCGCGGACGGCACCAGACTCAGCAGGAGGGTCGCGGCGAGCGCGCGGACGAGCATCACGTCACGCTAACCCGGTTCGGGCGAGCCGGCCCGATCGCCGGATCGCGGCCCGCGCGTCACGATGACGAAGTGTCGCCGCCGACCGGACATGCATGACGAACAGTCGCCTACGCTGGAAGGATGCCTCTCCCGACCCTGCGGGCGATCCTCGCCTCCGACTCCGTCCGCGCCGCCCAGCCGGAGACCCTGGCCGGCGGGCGTCGGATCGACCGCCAGGTCCGCTGGGTGCACGTGAGCGAAGTACGGGAGGTCGCGGGGCTTCTGTCGGGTGGTGAGCTGATCCTCTCGACGGGCCTGGCGATGCGCGGCCCCGGCGCGGACGCGGTCGCGTACCTCGACGACCTGATCTCGGCGGGTGCGTGCGGACTGTTCGTCGAGCTGGGCCCGGACTTCGCGCAGATCCCCGACGACGTGCTCGCGCGTGCACGCGACCGTGACTTCCCGCTCGTCGCGCTGCATCAGCGGGCGCGGTTCGTGGAGATCACCGAGCAGGTGCACCGCGCGATTGTCGCCGAGCAGTACGAGCTGCTCGACTTCGCCCGGCGGGTGCACGAGCGGTTCACGGCGTTGTCGCTCGAGGGCGCGGCCGCGCAGGACATCGTCGAGGCGGCCGGTGACCTGGCCGGTTCGTCCGTGGTGCTGGAGGACCTCTCGCGGCACGTCGTGGCCCACGTCGCGATCGGCCGGCCCGCGAGCGGGCTGCTCCAGGGCTGGGAGAAGCGGTCCCGGCTGGTGCCGGCCCTCGACCACACGGGGATCACCGGGCCCGAAGCCTGGATGACGACGCCCGTCGGGATCCAGCAGCGCTGGGGCCGACTCGTCGTGGTCAACCCGGCCTCGGACCAGGAACGGCTCGCGATGGTGCTCGAGCGTGCAGCCCAGGCGCTCGAGCTCGGCCGGATGGCCGAGAGCGACCGCGCGAGCCTCGCCGTGCAGGCACAAGGTGGCTTCCTCTCCGACCTCGCCGACGCCCGGGTCACCGACACCGCCGACGTCGACGCGCGAGCCCGTGCGCTCGGGCTCCCGCCCAGCCCGCCGTACGTCGCGACCGTCGTGCGCGCGGCTGCCGGCGAGGCGGGTGACCCGATGGCCGCGCACCGGCGGTCACGCCGGCTGGTCGAACGTGTCCAGGACGCCGCACGCGCCGTACGCCTGCCGGTGCTGGTCGGCCCGTTCGGCCCCGACGAGGTCGGGGTGCTCGCCGCGCTCGGCGTGAGCGGCGACGAGGGGCTGACCCGATTCGCCGAGACGCTGCACGCCCAGCACGCGCGGCAGCCCGAGCTCGACGAGGTGACCGTCGGCGCCGGCGCCGCGGTCGACTCGCTCATCGCTGCGGCCGGCGGGCTGCGGCACGCCCAGCACGTCGCGGAGGTCGCGACCGCGATGCCGTCCGGGCGACGGCGCCCGTTCTTCCGGGCGGCGGACGTACGGCTGCACGGCCTGATCGCGCTGCTGCACGACGACCCGCGGGTCCAGGCGTTCGCCGAGTCCGAGCTCGACCGGCTGCTCGTGCACGAGGCGACCCACGACGACGGGATGCTCGAGCTCCTGCGGCAGTACCTCGCGGTGAACGGCAGCAAGACCGAGCTCGCCCGCGTCAGTCACCGCAGCCGGCCCGCTCTCTACAAGAAGCTCGACCAGCTCGAGCGGATCCTCGGGGTCTGTCTCGACGACGCCGACACCCGCCTGTCGCTCGGGGTCGCACTGATGGCGCGCGACCAGCGCCGCCGCTGAGGGTCCGCGCCCCCGATTCGACGGGTTCTCCACCAGGTCGCGGTGCGAGAACGGTGGGAAACGCGTCAAATCGGGGGCGCCGGGCTCACACCTCGAACCACGTGCGGGCTGCGATGTCACCGGCGGAGCGGCCGACCTCGACAGCGAACGTGCCCGGCTCCACGACCCACGCGCCCGCGTCCACGTCGAAGTGCTCGAACGCGCGGCGCGCGAGCGGCACCGCGGCCACGACGTTCTCCCCCGGGTCCGCCTCCACCCACGCGTACCCCGCGAGCCACCGTGCCGGACGCTCGACCGCGCTCTTCGCCCGCGACAGGTAGACCTGCACGAGCTCACGACCCCGCCGCGACCCGGTGTTGCGCAGGACGACGTCGACGACCGCGTCGTCCGCCCCGCCCCGTACGTCCACGTCGTGGTGCTGCCAGGTCGTGTAGCCGAGCCCGTGCCCGAGCCAGTACGCGGGCTGGAGCCGGTCGCGCAGGTAGCGGCGGTGCCCGACGTGCAGCCCCTCGGCGTACGCGACCCGGCCGTCGACCGGCCGGACCGACGGAAGCGGGTCGGTGTCGTCGACCGGCCACGTGGTGGGGAGCCGCCCGCCCGGCTCGACCGCGCCGGTCAGCACGTCGCCGAGCGCGTGGCCGTACTCCTGACCCGGGAACCACGTGAGCAGCGTCGCCGGGACGTCGTTCCGCCACGGCATCGCGACCGGCGCGCCGGCGTTCACGACGACGACGGTGCGCGGGTTCGCGGCGAGCACCCGGCGTACGAGCTCGTCCTGGCGACCCGGCAGCGCGAGCGTGTCGCGGTCGAAGCCCTCGCTCTCGACCTCCTCGTTCGTGCCGACGACGACCACCGCGACGTCCGCGTCCGCAGCCACACGCTCCGCCTCGGTGATCGCGGCCTCGTCGCCCGCGTACGGCAGGTCGACGTTGAGCTGGAGCGAGACCAGGAGGTCCGTCCCCGGCACGTGGTCCTTGATCGTGCGGACGAGGTCGATCCGGACCTGCTCTCCGGCCTCGAGCTCGACCGGGACGCCGGCCTGCGGGGGCCGCATCAGACCCTCGACCGGATCGGCGCCCTCGGGGAGCTCGAGCAGGCGGTCCACGACGACGTCGCCGTCGAGCGCGATCCGGAACAGCCCGACGCCCGACGCGCCGACCTGGTACGTGCCGGCGACCGGCGCCGTCAGGACGGTGCTGACCTCGACGCCGGCGAGCGCGTCCGGCTCCACCCCGGGGGCGAACGCGTTGTTCCAGTTGAACGCCGCCCCCACCCGCTCGTCGGTCGCGAGCGTCTCGCCGTCACCGCCGACGAACCGGATCGCGACCCCCGGAACACCGCTCTCCGGCACGCTGAGCAGGGCCGGGTCCGCGATCCCGATCCGGTGGTGCGACCGCACCCCCTCGGCGTACGTCACGGCGGCGGCGCCGAACGTGTCCCGCAGCCCGTCGAGCGGCGACGCCTCGCGGTCGGTGAACACGAAGGCGCTGCCGCCGCCGAGCGTGCGTCCCGGATGGGCGTTCGGGCCGATCACCGCCAGCCGCGTCCCCGCGCCGCTCGCCAGCGGAAGCACGGGAGCGCCGTCGACGTCGGCGTTGCGGACCAGCACGAACCCCGCCGCCGCGACCCGCCGTACGAGCGCGTGCGTCTCGTCGGGCGTCCTCGGCGGCACCGGCTGCGGCTGCGTCCCCTCGAGCGCTCCGACCCGCGCCGCGAGCCGCAGGATCCGGCGGACGTGGTCGTCGATGCGCTCCTCGGGCACCCGCCCCTCTCGTACCGCGTCGACGAGCGTGTCCCCCCACGGACCGGTCGGCCCTGGCATCGCGAGGTCGAGCCCGCCGGTCGCCGCGGCCTCGGTGCTGCGTGCGGCGTACCAGTCGCTCATCGTCACACCGTCGAAGCCCCACTCGCCGTGGAGGACGTCGCGCAGCAGCGGCGACTCGGTCATGGTCGTGCCGTCGACCCGGTTGTAGGCGGCCATCACGGCCCAGACGCCGGCGTCGCGGACGATCGTCTCGAACGGCGCGAGGTACAGCTCGCGCAGCGTCCGCTCGTCGACGCGTACGTCCGCGGTGAGGCGGTCGGTCTCGAAGTCGTTCGCGACCAGGTGCTTGACCGTCGCGGCGACGCCGTCGTCCTGGAGCGCGCGGACGATCGCCGCCCCGACCCGGCCGCTCAGCAGCGGGTCCTCGCTGAAGCACTCGAAGTGCCGCCCCCCGTACGGCGACCGGTGCAGGTTCACCGTGGGGGCGAGGACCACGTCGACGCCCTTGCGGCGGGCCTCGGCCGCGAGCAGGTGGCCGACCTCGTCGAGCAGCGCGTCGTCCCAGGTCGCGGCCAGCGCGGTCGGCGAGGGCAGGTTCGCCGAAGGGTCGCGCTCGTCCCACAGCTCGCCGCGCACCCCGGCCGGGCCGTCCGACGTCACCATCCGGCGGAGTCCGGCTGCGGGCTCGTCGTGCAGCGCCCAGAAGTCGGCGCCCGTCATCAGGCGCACCTTCTGCTCCAGCGTGAGCCGGGCGAGGAGGGCCTCGAGCGTCGAGTCGGGTGCGTTTTCGGGCATTTCGGTCTCCTGAGTGGTCGTGCGACGCGGCGGCGTGCTGGGGCGGGTGGGGCGTACGGCTACTTGACGCCGCCGTCGGCGAGCCCGCCCCGCCAGAACCGCTGGAGCGAGAGGAACGCGATCACGAGCGGGACGACGGACAGCAGCGACCCGACGATCACGTAGAGCTGGAGCTGGGGCGTGTGGGTGACCTGGCTGTTCCAGGTGTGCAGGCCGAGGGTGAGCGGGTAGAGGTCGGTGCTCTGGAGCATGACCAGCGGGAGGAAGAAGTTGTTCCACACCGCGACGAACTGGAAGAGGAAGATCGTCACGAGCGCGGGCACCATCAGGCGGGTCGACACGGTGAAGAACGTGCGGAACTCCGACGCACCGTCGATCCGCGCCGCCTCCAGCAGCTCGTCGGGGACGCTGCTCGCCGCGTAGATCCGGGCGAGGTAGACGCCGAACGGCGAGACCAGGCTCGGCAGCAGCACCGCCCACATCGTGTCGGCCTGGCCGAATCCGCTGAACAGCAGGAACAGCGGCAGCGCGAGCGCGGTCGCCGGGACGAGGACGCCCGCGAGGATCACGTTGAAGACCGCCTCGCGGCCCGGGAAGACGAACTTCGCCAGCGCGTACCCGGCCATCGCCGCGAACAGCGTGCCCAGGGCTGCGCCGACCCCGGAGTAGATCACGCTGTTGAAGGCCCAGCGCAGGAAGATGTGGTCGTCGTAGGTGACCGTGCCCTGGATGTTCGCGAACAGCTCGAAGGGCTGCGCGAACCACAGCCCGTCACCGTCGGCCAGCGACGCGCGGTCGCGGCTGGACGCGACCAGCAGCCACCAGAGCGGGACCAGGAAGTACGAGGCGCAGACGACCATGAAGAGCGTGGCCGTGCCGACGCCCAGGGGCGCGGGGCGCTGCGAGCGGGCGGGCGCCTGCGGACGCCGGCGCGTGCGACCGCGCGTACGGGCGGGGCCGCTCGTCGGGGCGCTCACGAGAACGCTCGCTTCTGCGTGACCTTGAGGAACGTGAACGACAGCGTGCACGTGATCAGGGCGAGGACCACCGACATCGCGGCCGCGAGGTGGTAGTCGGGGATGTTCGAGGTGGCGTCGACCATGAGGTTCGGGGTGTAGTCGCTGCTGACCGCGCTCGAGATCGACCGGAACACCTTCGGCTCGTTGAAGAGCTGCAAGGTGCCGATGATCGAGAACACCCCGGTCAGGATGAGTGCGGGAGCGACCGCGGGGATCTTGATCGACCAGGCGATCCGGAACTGGCCGGCGCCGTCGATCGTCGCCGCCTCGATCGCGTCACGGGGGATCGACTGGAGCGCGGAGTAGATGATCAGCATGTTGTAGCCGGTGTAGACCCAGTTGACGACGTTGACCATCGCGAACACGACGAGGTCCGGGCCGAGCAGGTCGTAGCGGTCGGCGACCTGGGGGAACGGTGAGATCCCGGGCGAGTAGAGGAAGCCCCACATGATCGCCGCGATGACGCCCGGCACCGCGTACGGGGCGAAGAACGCCAGGCGGAAGAAGCTGCGTCCCTTGACCAGCGGCGAGTCGAGCAGCAGCGCGAACACCAGAGCCAGCCCGAGCTGGAGCGGGATCGAGAGGACGAAGAACACCGCGACGTTGCCGATGCTCCCCCAGAAGTCCGCGTCGGTCAGGACGCGCTGGTACTGGGTGAGCCCGCCGAAGACCTCGCGGGCCTTGCCGAAGGTCCCCTCACGCTCGACGGTGAAGAACGACTGCCAGACCGCGTAGGCGATCGGCACCACGTAGAACGCGGTGAACAGCACCGCGAACGGGGCGAGGAATCCCACGATCGCGCCCTTGTGCCTCACGGGCGGTCGCCGTCGGGGCGGCGGCGCGGCCGCGTCTGTACGCGGCGGCGCGGCGGTGGTCGCCATCACGGGCTCCTTCGTGGTCGGACCGCGCCCGCAGCGCGGTGGTCGGGGTGGTGCGGCCGGCCCGGGAGGAGGGCCGGCCGCACCGGCGGGTCGTACGAGGGCGACCCGCTACTCGGACACGTCGAGCGACTGCGCCTCCATCGTGTCGACGGTCTTGCTCTGCGCCTCCTCGAGGGCGTCCGCAAGGGTGGCCTGCCCGTTGACGGCCTGGCCGAGCCCGTTGCCGAGGTCGGAGTAGGTCTGGGTCATGGTCGGGCCCCACTGGAAGCTCGGGTCGACTCCCTTCGAGGCTTCCGCGAACACCTCCCAGACCTTCTGGTCTCCGTAGTACGGCAGGCCCTCGGTGAGCGCAGGCAGACTGGCCTGTCCCTCGGTCGTCGCCGGGTACTGGCCGCCGTTCTTGTTGTTGAGCGCCAGCGCCTCCGGTGCGCTGAACGCCCAGGTGGCGAACTTCGCGGCCTCGTACGGGTGCTCGGTGTTCTTGAAGACCACCGCGTTCGAGCCGCCCCAGTTGCCGGCGGCGTTGTCACCGGCCTCCCACTGCGGCATCGGCGCCACGGCCCACTTGCCGGCCGTCTTCGGTGCGCTGTTCTCGAGCAGCTTGGTGGTCCAGGCAGCGCCGATGATCGACCACTCCTTGCCGTTGTCCAGAGCGTTCCACTGCGGGTCGCCGAGTCCGGGCACGGTGTCGAGCAGACGCTCGTCGAGCAGCTTCTGCCAGTAGTCGGCGACCTGCTCGGTGGCGTCGTCGTTCAGGCTGACCGTCCACGTGCCGCCGTCCTCGGAGAACCACGTGGCGCCGTTCTGCCACGCGAGCGAGGTGAACCATGCAGGCTGGTCCGGCGGGAAGTCACCGATCGTCGCGCCCAGGGCCTTGATCTTCTTCGCGGCCTCGTAGTACTCGTCCCACGTCGTCGGGACGCCGATGTCGTTCTGCTCGAACAGGTCCTTGCGGTAGTAGAGCGCCATCGGCCCGACGTCCATCGGCACCCCGTACGCCGAGCCGTCCTCGCCGAAGCTGACCTGCGAGACCGTCCAGTCGACGAAGTCGCCCTCGGCCTCCTGCCACGGCTCGCAGCCGCCGATGTCGTACAGGCCGTCCTGGAGCCGGAAGCTCGCGAGGTTGTCGAACTCGACCATGCCGATGTCGCCCGTCGTGCCGGCCTTGATCTGGTTCGAGTACGCCTGGTAGGTGCCTTCGTTGCCGCCGACGACCTCCTTGTACTTCACCTGGATGTCGGGGTTGTTCTCGTTCCAGAGGTCGACCGTCTCCTGCATCCCGGGGACCCAGGAGGAGAACGTGAGGGTGACCTTCTCGCCGTCAGCAGCCGGCTCGCAGCTCGAGTCGGAGGAGGCGTCGGAGTCGTCGTCGCCCCCGCCGCACGCTGCGACGAGGAGGAGCGCCGCAGCCGCGAGCGCGGCGGACGCGGCGCGTCGCTTGAGTACCGCCATGGTGTGGTCCTTTCTCCCCGACGTTGGTGATGTGAACCTTGCCGCGAACCGCTGCGACCGAGTGCTCGATGTGACGCCGGACACACATGCGAACCGAACGCCATCGAACCATACTTACTGACCTGCAAGTAAGTAGTGAACGTCACGATCTGATAACGGCGCCGGGTGCGTTCTCGATCGGGCTCGTTCCTCGCCCGCCTCGAACACCGACCTTCCCGTCAATCGAGCGATGCCCGCTGGTCGAGGCGCGAGCGGAGCGAACGATGCCCGCTGGTCGAGGCGCGAGCGGAGCGAGCGATCGAGACCCCTCAGAGCACGTCGGCCGCGCGCGCAGCCAGACCCCACCGCGCCAGGAGCGCGTCGATCACCAGCGCGACCGCGGCGGGCATGTCCACGCGCTCCGGGTCGAGCAGCCACTGCACCTGCAGCCCGTCCATCACCGCGATGATCGAGGACGCGGCCGCGTCGAGCTCCTCCTCCGGGGGACGCCGGTCCGCCGGCACGGTGTCGGCGAGCGCATCCGCGATCATGCCCCGCAGATGGGTGAACCGGTCGCGGAACGAGTCCTGCGCCGGGTGCCCCTCCGTCACGGACTCCGCCGACAGCACGGCGTACGACTGCACCAGCCCGCCACGGGTCGTGTTCGTCTGCGCGGTCCGTACGAGGTGGTCGAGGAGCAGTGGACCGTGCGGCGGCTCGGCGTTCTCGAAGTCGGCGACGTCGGTCGCGTCGCGGTACTCGAGCACCTCCACGAGCAGCTGCTCCTTCGACCCGAAGTGGTGCAGGATGCCTTGGTGCGTGATGCCGACCCGCTCGGCGATCTCCCCGAGCGATGCCTTGTGGAAGCCACGGGTGCCGAAGACGTCGAGCGCCGCGACGAGGATCTCGGCACGCCGCTGGTCCGCCGGGACCCGCGCGGCCCGCGTGCGCTTGATGGGGGCGGCGTCGCTCGTCATGGACCTGACCCTACCCCCACTTACCGCCCGGTCAGTAGCGTTCCGCCCGACCCCGGAGGGGTGACAGAGCGTCACGCGGGACGGGGCAGGGGTGACAGACCGCCGGTTGGCCGCGTGGCGTCGGGCGTGCTGCAATCACTGCCATGAGCACGCCTGCGCCGTTCGATCCCGCCCGTATCCCCGCCGGTCAGTTCATCGGCGGTGCGTACGTCGACGGGCACGGCCCCGAGGACGTCGTCGTGTCCAGCCCCGCGACCGGCGACGTCGTGGCGACGTACGCGTCGGCCAACGACGACGACGTCGCCGCTGCGGTCGACGCAGCCGCCCGGGCGTACCCGGAGTGGTCCGCCGCGACGCCGGGCGAGCGCAGCGCCGCACTGTACGCGCTGGCGCGCCGCTTCGACGAGATCGCCGACGACCTCGCGGCCGCCGAGACGCTCCAGACCGGCAAGTCGATCCGGATGTCCACCGAGTTCGACGTCCCCGGCACGATCGACAACACCGACTTCTTCGCCGGCGCGGCCCGCAACCTCGAGGGCAAGGCGAGCGGCAACTACTCCGGCGGGCACGCCTCGTCGATCCGCCGCGAGCCCCTCGGCGTGATCGGCTCGATCGCCCCGTGGAACTACCCCCTCCAGATGGCAGCCTGGAAGATCCTCCCCGCGATCGCGGCCGGCAACACGATCGTGCTCAAGCCCGCCGAGATCACGCCGTTCACCTCCCTGATGTTCGCGCAGGCGGCGAAGGACGCCGGGCTGCCCGACGGCGTCGTGAACGTGATCAACGGCCCCGGCGCCACCACCGGTCAGCGTCTCGTCGCCGACCCGGGTGTCGCGATGACCTCCTTCACCGGCTCGACCGCGGTCGGCAAGCAGATCGCCGCGACCGCAGCCGCCACGGTCAAGCGCGTGCATCTCGAGCTCGGCGGCAAGGCCCCGTTCGTGGTCTTCGACGACGCCGACCTCGAGGCCGCGATCCGCGGAGCGGTCGCCGGTTCGATCATCAACGGCGGCCAGGACTGCACGGCGGCCACCCGGGCGTACGTGCACGAGAGCCGGTTCGAGGAGTTCACCGAGGGCGTCGCCGCGCTCATGCGCAAGGTCGTGATCGGCGACCCCACCGATCCCGCGACCGACCTCGGCGCGCTCAGCTCGGCCGCGCACCGCGACAAGGTCGCCGCGATGGTCGACCGTGCCCGGGCCGCCGGCGCGAACGTGCTCTGCGGCGGCCGCGCACCCGAGCGGAACGGCTTCTACTACGAGCCGACGCTGCTCACCGGGCTCGCCCAGGATGCCGAGGCGGTCCAGGACGAGATCTTCGGCCCGGTCCTCGTCGCTCTGCCGTTCTCCGACGACGACGAGGCGATCCGGCTCGCGAACGACACCCCGTACGGCCTGGCGGCGTCGGCGTGGACGCGCGACATCTACCGCGCCGAGCGTGCGAGCGCCGAGATCCAGGCCGGCTGCGTGTGGATCAACGACCACATCTCGATCATCTCGGAGATGCCGCACGGCGGGTACAAGGCGTCGGGCTACGGCAAGGACATGAGCACGTACTCGTTCGACGAGTACACGCAGGTCAAGCACGTGATGCGCGATCTGACGGGCGAGGCGCGACGCGACTGGCACTCCACGGTCTTCAGCGCCTGACCGCCCGAGCGGCTGGCGGATCCACGGTGCAAAAACCCACCTCGTGAGATCCCGCAGGGCGTAGGACAGGGTGAGGCGACGCCACGAAGGCGTCCAACCCCCGGGCCGGAGAACTCTCGTTCGAAGGACCCATCATGAAGACTCGTACCCTGCTCGCTGCCGGCACCGCCGGCGTCGGGTTGATCGCCGCGACGCTGGCCGCGGCTCCCACGGCGTCGGCCGCCGACGTCAACCGCCCCCCTGTCCAGGTCGTCTCGGGCGGCAACACGGGGCTGAACCTCGCCGTCGGTGTGACCCGGGACAAGGCCGGGCGTCTCTACGCTGCCAGCTACAGCAACAACGCGATCCGGATCTTCGGGCCGAACGCGAACGGCAACGCGACGCCGTTGAGGTCGATCCAAGGAGGTGCTACCCAGCTGTCGGCGCCCGCCGACGTCGCCGTCGACAACGCGGGCTACCTGTACGTCACCAACGAGGGGACCAACAAGATCACGGTCTACCCGCCGGGGGCGAACGGCAACGTCGCACCGGCGAAGCAGATCTCGGGCGCGAACACGAACATGAGCGCGCCGTACGGGATCGATGTCGACAGCAGCGGAACGGTGTACATCGCAAGCTTCGGCAACGACCGCCTCCTCGTGTTCGGCCCGGCGAAGAACGGCAACGCCACACCGACCCGCCAGATCACCGGCGGACAGACCGAGCTCAGCAGCCCGGCCGGCGTCGAGGTCTCTCCCAGCGGGCGGATCTACGTCACCAACTACTCGGCCAACACGGTGACCGCCTACCAGAAGACGGCCAACGGGAACGTTCCTCCGGTGCGACTCATCGGAGGCCTGCAGACGCAGCTCGCGACACCGTGGAGCATCGATACCGACTCGAGCGGGCGGCTCTACGTCGCGAACAACACGGCGGCGGCAGTGACGGTGTACGGCGCGGGCGCCAACGGCAACAAGGCACCGCTGACCAGGCTCATCGGTGGAGCCACGCAGCTCGCCAACCCGTACGGGGTGGTCGTTGACGCGAACCACCGACTGAGTGTCGGCAACGGTTCGGGCAACGCCCTGCTGACCTACAAGGCGCTCTACCCGAAGGTCACGAAGCCGGGGAAGGTCCGCAACCTCAAGGTCAAGGGCAAGCCGCGGGCCAAGCGGTGGATCGTCGACTGGAAGAAGCCGTCCAAGACGGGCAACGCCCCGATCAACCGCTACCAGGTGGTGGTCAAGAAGGGCAGCCTCACGGTGCACAAGGAGTTCCGCAAGCCGACGTACGCGGTGCTCACCCGTCCCGAGCTGAAGAAGGGCGGCAAGCTCCGGTACGGCAAGTACAAGGTGATCGTCCGCGCCCACAACAAGAAGGGCTGGGGACCCAACGCCGCGAAGACGTTCCGCGTCAAGCGCCGCTGATCCGACCCGCCCTGCAACGCCGTCCCCGTCGGGCATCTGCCCGGCGGGGACGGCTGCGCGTGCAACAACCCTCCGTGAGGCCCCGGATGGCGATAGGAAGGTGCCGCGCCTCCACCGCGGCGCCACGCCCACACCGGAGGAACACCATGCCCAGACGGACCACCACGACGACGCTGCTCGCAGCCACGATCAGCGGCGCGGGTCTGGTCGCCGCGACCCTCGCGACGGCACCGAGCGCAGCCGCTGCCGACGTCGATCCGGCACCGGTGCGGGTGGTGAGCGGCGGTTCCACCGGGCTGGGCATCCCGCACGGCGTGACCCACGACGGGTTCGGGCGGCTGTACGTCGCGAACCCCACCTCCGACTCGGTCACCGTCTACGGCGCGAGCGCGAGCGGCAACGCGGCGCCGATCCGTACGATCGCCGGCGGAGCGACCGGGCTCGACCAACCGACCGATGTCGCGGTGGACGATGCGGGGTACCTCTACGTGTCGGCCATGGGAGCCGGGAGCGTCCGGGTGTTCGCCCCCGGCGCGAACGGCAACGTCGCGCCGGTGAAGGTGCTCGCGGGCGCGAACACCGGGATCGACGAGCCCTACGGAGTGGATGTCGACGCCGGCGGCACGGTGTACGTCACCGACTTCGCCAGCAGCCGCGTTCTCGTGTTCGGCCCGGCCAAGTCGGGCAACGCGACGCCGAGCAGGACAGTGGCCGGGGCGCAGACCGAGCTCGACGGCCCGGTCGGCATCGACGTCGCGCAGGGCCGGATGTATGTCACCAACTACCTCACCGGCACGGTGACCGTGTACCCGGCGACAGCCGACGGCAACGTCGCGCCGGCGCGCCTGATCGGCGGCCTGCAGACCCAGCTCGCCTACCCGTTCGGTGTGCAGACTGACTCGTTCGGCCGGATCTACGTCGCGAACTTCAACCCGGGATCGGTCGTCGTCTTCGGGCCGGGAGCCGACGGCAACAAGGCCCCGCTCGCCCGAGTCACAGGACCGACGTCGCAGCTCACGAACCCGATCGGCATCACGGTCGACGCGACTCATACGCCGACGGTGACCTCCGGCAACACCGTGCTCTCGTACGCCCCGCTGTACCCGGTCCCGACGCCGGGCCCGCTGGTGACGAAGCCAGGCCAGGTCCGGTCGTTGACGGTCAAGGGCAAGCCGCGGGCAAAGCGCTGGATCGTGGACTGGCGCCGGCCCGGCTACATCGGCCAGGCCGCGATCAACCGCTACTCGGTCGTGGTCAAGACGCGCGGGAAGGTCGTCCACCGCGAGATCCGCAAGCCGTCCCGCGCGAAGCTGACCCGCAAGGAGCTCAAGCGCAAGGGCAAGCTCCGCTACGGCCGCTACACGGTCGTCGTCCGCGCCCACAACAAGAAGGGCTGGGGACCGGCGAAGACGAAGAAGTTCCGCGTCAAGCGCCGCTGAGGACGGTCGGGTCACGCCAGCGCCGCGAGAGCGGCGGTGATCAGCTCGGTGTCCGGCTCGGACATGGCGAGCGACGCCACACGTTCGCCGCTCCGGGCGTACGCCGCCGCGCGGTCGCCCGCGGGCGTGCTCACCACCGGCGCCGCCAGGGCGACGGCGAGGCGCTCGCACGCCGAGCGGTCGAGCGGGATCAGATCGCTGACGTCGAGATCCTCGAGCGTGAACACTGTCCCGTCCCGCTCCGCACGCTGGCTCCCCTGCGTCCGGATCGCGTCCACCAGCCCGTCCCGTACTGCGACCTGCGGGGCCCGGACGTCGAGCACGGCGGACATGGTCTCGACCGGCTCGTCCGGATCGGGAGCGGAGACCTCCTGCCCCACCACGCTCGCGCGGACGCCGTGCTCGGAACGCAGCCGGGCCTGCTTCGCGACCGCGAGGGCAACCATCGCGTACGTGAGCATCGGGTCGTTGCGTGCCCCCATCGGGGTCACGCGCAACCCCGGGCGACCGCGGAACGTCATCGCCCACCGACCGCGCGGCCACAGCTCCCCCACCACGGCCGCCCGCGCACCCGGAGGGACGACGTGGGCCAGATCGGCTGCGATCTCCACGACCGCCCCCGAGCCTGTACGAACCATGGCCGAGGTCGGATCGCTCTCCAGCACCAGGGCCCCCGCCTCGCGGGCGAGCGCAGCCAGCCGAGTCTCCATGCCTCCATCGTGCCGTGGCTGCGAGACTAGGCCCATGGTGATCACGCGCGACGACGTCGACCGGGTCGAGACAGCGAGCGGTCCGCCGGCCGAGCGTGCGGAGGAGCTCGTCGGCTACGCGACGTCGGCCGAGCACGAGCTCGACGGCGTCACCGCGCGCTCGATCCTGGTCACGGCGGCGGAGCTGCTGGGGTTCGCGGGGGCGTACGACCGGCAGAGCGAGGTCCTGCTCCTGGCCGACGAGTCGGCCGGCCCGTCCGCGATCGCGACCGACGCCGTACGGATCGCGTCGCTGCTGACGCGAGGCCTGGACGCCACCGAGGTCGCGGACCGGCTGCGACGGACCGGGAAGCCGAACCCGTACACGTGCCACTACGTCGCGGAGTCCTACATCGAGTCCGGTGACCTGGCTAAGGCCGAGCGGTGGCTCAACATCGGACTGCGGGTCCAGGAGCACCTCGATCCCGAGATGACGGACACGTTTGCCTGGGACCTGCTGCTGGTCACGCGGCTCGAGGTCCGCCGCGCGCTCGGACGCCCCGCTGACCAGTACGACGAAGAGGCGCAGCTGGCCGAGCCGGTCACCGAGGACGACTGACGTGGAGCTGCGTGAGGCGATCCGCCGTCGCCGGATGGTCCGCGCGTACGAGGACCATCCGGTGCCGCAGGACGTGGTCGACCGGATCCTCGACCACGCGACCCGCGCTCCGAACGCCGGCTTCACCCAAGGATGGGCGTTCCTCGTGCTCGACGAGCCCGTGACCGTCGAGCGGTTCTGGGAGGTCACGACCCCTCCGTCGCGTGCCGCAACCCCGTCGGCCTGGCTCCGCGGGATGCGGACCGCGCCCGTCGTGATCGTGCCGATGTCGAGCAAGGACGCCTACCTGGACCGCTACGCGGAGCCGGACAAGGGGTGGACCGACCGCGACGAGGACCGGTGGGCGGTGCCCTACTGGCACGTCGACGCCGGGATGGCGTCGCTGCTCGCGCTCCTGACTGCTGTCGACGAAGGGCTCGGCGCCTGCTTCTTCGGGATCCCGCCGACGCGTACGGCGAGGTTCCGCGAGGCGTTCGGAGTGCCGGACGCGTTCGCTCCCGTCGGCGCGATCACGGTCGGGTTCCCCGATGCGGCGAACGACCGTGCGACCGGCTCACGAGACCGCGGCCGTCGCCCGGTGCGCGAGGTCGTCCACCGCGGGCAGTGGTGACCGGACACGGACCGGGATTGGAATGTGAGGTAATTCACGACTACCCTTCGGGCCATGCTGATCGCCGAGGATGTCGCGCTCCTCGCACTCGACCGTGACTCGGGTCGCGTGGTCGCCGACGAGGTCGAGGTCCGCCATGCCCTCGCCGGCGCACTGCTCCTCGACCTCGCCCGCGCCGGCGTCGTCCGGCTCGAGGGCACCTCGGTCATCGCCGCCGGGGACGTCAGCCCGATCCACCCGCTGCACCGCTTCGCGTGGTGCCTGATCGCCGCCGAGGTCCCGCTCGAGGTCCGCGACGCCATCCGCCACATGGCACCGACCCTCACGGAGACCGTGCTCGGGTCGCTGGCCGAGCGCGGCGTCGTCCGGCGGGCGGACCGGCGCCGCGTCTTCCGGTCGTCGGTGTGCTGGCACGTCGACGATCCTGCGGGTCTCGATGCGCTGCGCGCCGAGACCGGGCGCCCGGTGGCCGCGGAGGCCCGTACGGCGGCGTCCGGCTGCGACCTGCAGACCGCCGCCGTCCTGACCGCGCTCGCCGGGTCGGGCCTGCTCGGACTGGTCGCACCGCCACCGACCCCGGCGACCGCCGAGACCTACGACCGTGCGGCCGCGGCGATCGCCGTGGGCGCCGGCGACCTGCTCCCCCTGTGCCGCGCGATCCATGCAGGCCTCGGACGTTCCCTGCACCCGGCCGAGATCGGCTCCGCGACCTCAAGCAGCGCCGCCGCGTCAGCCTGACGGCCCCACCCGTACGGGCCCTCAGCGCGGCGCCGACTCGCCCGCGTCCTGCGGGTAGGCACGCGGGCAGGCGACGTCACAGCCGGGCTGGAGCTCGACCGGCACCTCGTGCGGGCGCGACGGGGTCCGTACGAGCGACGCGGCCGTGAGCGCCGCGACGACGAAGAGCCCGGCGCAGATCACCATCGCGTGGTCGAACCCGTCGCTGAACACGGCCGGCTCCGCGAGCGCGTCGCCGGTGATCCCCACCAGCGGTGGCAGCGCGGCGACGGCGAGCATCTGCGCCGTGCGCGCGATCGCGTTGTTGATCCCCGAGGCGGTTCCCGCGAGATGGTCGGGCGCCGCCGCGAGCACCGCCGTGGTCAGCGGCGCCACCATGATCGTCAGCCCGACCCCGAGCACCACCACACCCGGGAGGACGTCGAGCAGGTAGGACGCGTCGGGCCCGATCCGCAGCATCAGCAGCAGACCGACCGCGGCGACCAGCGGGCCGAGGGTCATCGGGATGCGCGGTCCGATCCTGGTGCCGACCGCGCCGGCGTACGACGAGAACGCGAGCATGAGCAGCGTGATCGGCAGCGTCGCCGCCCCTGCGGCGAGCGGCGTGTAGCCGGAGACCACCTGGAGCTGGACGACGAGCAGGAAGAACACGCCGCCGATCGCCGCGTAAGCGCTGACCGTCACGATGTTCGCGCTCGTGAACACACGGTCCCGGAACAGGCCGAGCGGAACCAAGGGGTGCGGGCTTCGGCGCTCCAGGAGGACGAAGGCCACGAGGACCGCGACGCCGAGACCGGACAGCCAGCCGATCACGTCGATCAGTCCGTACGTGAGCAGCGCGAGCCCCGTGGCCGCGAGGACCACGCCGGTGATGTCGAACCCGCGCGCCGCCTTCTCGTCGCGACTCTCCGGCACGTGCCTCAGAGTCACCCAGACGACGACCGCAGCCAGCGGCAGATTGATCAGGAACACGGCACGCCAGGTCACCGCTTCCACGAGCCAGCCCCCGACCAGCGGACCGATCGCGGTCGCGACGCCGCTGAGGCCGGACCACGCGCCGATGGCCGCCCCACGGTCGTCGCGCCGCAACGATGCCGAGATCAGGGCCAGGCTGCCCGGGGTGAGCAGGGCGCCTCCGACGCCCTGCAGCACGCGTGCGACGACGAGCGTCTCCACCGTCGGAGCGATCCCGCAGAGCAGTGACGCGACCGCGAACCAGGTCACCCCGAGCACGAAGATCCGCCGGCGCCCGAACCGGTCGCCGAGTGCTCCGCCGAGCAGGATCAGGGACGCGAGAGCGAGCGTGTAGCCGTTGACGACCCATTGGAGCGCGGCGACGTCGGCGTCGAGGTCGTCCCCGATCGTGGGGAGCGCGACGTTGACCACCGTCGCGTCGAGCATCGCGATGCTGGACCCGAGCACGGTCGCCAGCAGCAGCCAGCGGCCGGCCGGGCTGCGCAGCGCGACCGTTGCCTCCACGGGTTCACGGTACGTCCGACGCGCGTTTCGCGGGTCCGACACAATCGGAGCATGACGGTACGCACTCCCGACCCGAACCCCGGCTGGCTGTCGGACCACGACCTCGACGAGACCCGCAAGCGGGTCCCGATGCTGTACGTCGAGGCCGTCCCGGTCCGGATGGATCCCGACGGCCTGGTGACCGAGATCGGACTCCTGCTCCGTGGCTCCACCGAGACCGGAGCGATCACCCGGTCACTGGTGTCCGGCCGGGTGATGCACGGCGAACGCGTCCGCGACGCGCTCATGCGCCACCTCGAGAAGGACCTCGGGCCGACTGCGTTCCCGGTCCTGCCGGTCAGCACGGTGCCGTTCGCCGTCACCGAGTACTTCCCCTGGCCGGGCGTGTCGCAGTTCTCCGACGTACGCCAGCACGCGGTCGCACTGGCGTACGTCGTGCCGGTCTCCGGCGAGTGCGAGCCGCGCCAGGACGCGCTGGAGCTGTCGTGGCTCAGCCCGGAGGAGGCTGCGAGCGACGCGGTCGCGGGCGAGATGGAGGGCGGCCGCGGCGCGCTGCTGCGTCAGGCCCTCGGCCACCTCGGTCTGCTCACCGGCTGACTCCGCTCCGGCTCCAGACGCCGTCCCCGCACGCTCGTGCGCCTGACGGTCTCCGTAGCCGGCTGGGCATCTCCGCACTCGGCGACGACGGTTTCCGTCGCCCGGTGCAGGAGTTCCCAGTTGGCTACGGAGTCTGCCCCGCGCCCGCCCGGAGTGCGACGCGGGGCGGATCGGAGTCTGCCCCGCGCCGGCGCGGCGGGAGCCGGGCGAGCCGGCACCGACGCGGCCGGCGTCAGTGGACCGCCTTCAGGCCCACGACACCGCCGACGATCAGGACGAGGAACAGCACGCGCAGCGCGCTCACCGCTTCCTCGCCGGTCGCCATCGCCCACACGACGGTGAGCGAGGCGCCGATCCCGACCCAGACGGCGTACGCGGTGCCGGTCGGCAGCGAGCGCATCGCGTACGCCAGGCCGACCATGCTCGCGGCGAGGGCGACGCCGAAGACGACGCTCGGGGCGAGCCGGGTGAAGCCCTCGGACTTGCCGAGCGCGGTGGCCCAGACGGCCTCGAGGACGCCGGAGACGACCAGAACGATCCATGCCATGACGATGACTCCTTGGTGAGCGGTTGGCTGTGCGGTGTGCACTGCGCCGTCTTCGCCTCACCGGGTACGTCGCGCTCGTCCGGAGGCGGGGCCTCGATCGCTCGCTGCGCTCGCGCCTCGACCATCCGGTGGTGTGGGACTGTGCTTGCGCCCCGACCGTCGAATGGGCCCTGCCTCTGGCCAGGATAGCCAAGGGTGCACGCGGACCCAAGCACGCGTACGCTGACCATATTACGAGATCGGAGTCTCACGATATGGACGAAGCGCCGCGCCCGTGGGTGATCCTCGCCGTGGCGACCGGTTCGCAGGCCGCCGGCGCCTGCTTCGGGCACGGCATCGCGTTCCTCATCCCGGCGATGCACGAGTCGGGTACGAGCCTGGCCCAGGCCGGGACGATCGCGGCGATGCCGTTGATCGGCACGATGCTCACCCTGGTCGCGTGGGGCGCAGCCGCCGACGCGTTCGGCGAACGGATCGTGCTGGTGATCGGCACCGCCGGCACCGCGCTCACCGCCGCGCTCGCCGCCCTGGAGGCCGACGACACCATCGCCCTCGGGACGCTCCTGCTCGTCGGCGGCGCGTTCGCAGCCAGCACGTCGGCCGCGTCGGGACGGATGGTCGCCGGATGGTTCCCGCCGCGGCGCCGGGGCCTCGCGATGGGCGTCCGCCAGATGGCGCAGCCCCTCGGCGTCGGACTCGGCGCCGCGACGATGGCTCCGCTGTCGCTCGCTCTCGGCGTCGGCGCGGCCCTCTGGGTGCCGGCGGGTGTCGCCACCCTCGCTGCCCTCGGCTGCGCCGCCCTCCTCGCCGACCCGCCTCGCCCGCCTCGCGCCGAGGCCAGCAGGGCCGGAGCGCTCACCCACCCGTACGGCGGTGGCTATCTCGTGCGGATCCACCTCGCGTCGATGCTGCTGGTGATTCCGCAGTTCACGGTCTGGACGTTCGCGCTGGTCTGGCTCGTCGGCGACCTGGGTTGGGCGGCCGGTGTCGCGGGCGCGTTCGTCGCCGGGATGCAGCTGCTCGGCGCACTCGGCCGGATCGGCGCCGGTCAGGTCTCCGACCTGGCCGGGAGCCGGCTGCGCCCGATGCGCTGGATCGCGCTGCTCGCCTCGGCGACCATGCTCGGGCTCGCCGTGACCGACCGGCTCGGTTGGGACGTCGCCGCCGTCGTCCTGCTCGTCGCCGCCACGGTCGTCACCGTCGCCGACAACGGTCTCGCCTACACGGCGATCGCCGAGCACGCGGGACCCTACTGGTCGGGCCGTGCGCTGGGCGCGCAGAACACCGGCCAGTACCTCGCGGCCTCGGCGGTGCCGCCCGTGCTCGGCGCCCTGGTCGCGACCGCCGGGTTCGCGGCGACCTTCGCGGTGGTCGCCGCGTTCCCGCTGATCGCCGCGCCGCTGACGCCGGTCGAGGGCGAGGCCGCATTCGCCGAGCCTGCGGACGCGGCGCGCCCGCCTTCCTGAAGTTACCCACGAGTAGTATCTTGGGGTCACCTTACCCCCGGGCCCGGCGCGGCAGGGGCTAAGGTGCGCTGAAACCTACACTCTGCTTGCAGGAGCCGAAACGATGCAGGTCCTCGCGATCGTCGTGTCCCTCGGGCTGACCGTCGTCACCATCCCGATCCTGGTGAAGGCCGTCCTCGACATGACCTCCGTCATGCGCAAGGGTGCCCCGGCACCGGGCCGTACGGGCAACCCGTCCGGGCGCACCTGGACGATGCTCAAGGAGACCGTCGGCCACACGCGGATGCTCCAGTGGACCTGGATCGGCATCATGCACTGGTTCGTCTTCGCGGCCTTCCTGTTCCTGTCGACGGCGGTCGCGGGCGCGTACTTCCAGCTCTTCGATCCCGAGTGGGTCTGGCCTGTCTTCGGCCACTGGTACCCGTACGAGTGGTTCGCCGAGTTCATCGGCCTGCTCAGCACGATCGGGATCGTCGCGCTGATCGTCTACCGCCAGGTCAAGCACCCCCGTCGCCTCCAGCGGGGCAGCCGGTTCTTCGGGTCGAGCTTCTGGCAGGCGTACTTCGTGGAGATCCTCGCGCTGCTCGAGGGCGCGGCGATCCTGTTCATCCGGGCCGCGGAGTACAGGCTCGGCGGCGAGTACGCCACCCGCGCGCACTTCCCGATCAGCTCGTGGATGACGCCGATGTACCCGTCGTCGCACGAGTCGCTCGAGAACATCATCTACTTCATCGCGATGTTCAAGATCGCGCTCGCCATGGTCTGGCTCCTGGTGATCGCCCGCAACATCACGATGGGCATCGCCTGGCACCGGTTCACCGCCTGGTTCAACATCTGGTTCAAGCGCGAGGACGACGGCGGCACCGCGCTCGGCGGCGCGAAGCCGCTGATGATCGACGGCGCACCGCTCGACCTCGAGACGCTCGAGGACATGGACGAGGAGGCGTTCGGCAAGCTCGGTGTCGGCAAGGTCGAGGACTTCTCCTGGAAGGGCATCCTCGACTTCACCACCTGCACCGAGTGCGGTCGCTGCCAGAGCCAGTGCCCCGCCTGGAACACCGACAAGCCGCTCTCGCCGAAGCTCCTGATGATGGGGCTGCGCGACCACGCGTACGAGAAGATCCCGATGCTCGACGTCGCCGAGGACGCCCGGACCGAGCAGCAGACCGCCGAGCTCGAGCGCCCGCTGATCGGCGACGCCGACATGTACGGCGTGATCGACCCGGACGTGCTGTGGTCCTGCACGAACTGCGGCGCCTGCGTCCAGCAGTGCCCCGTCGACATCGAGCACGTCGACCACATCGTCGACATGCGGCGCTACCAGGTCCTGGTCGAGTCGAACTTCCCCACCGAGCTCAACAACATCTTCAAGGGGCTCGAGCGCAAGGGGAACCCGTGGAACATGTCCCCGAAGAACCGGATGGACTGGGCCAAGGACCTCGACTTCGAGGTCAAGCAGGTCGGCGTCGACGTCGAGGACCTGTCCGAGGTCGACTGGCTGTTCTGGGTCGGGTGCGCCGGCGCGTACGAGGACCGCGCGAAGAAGACGACGCAGGCCGTCGCCGAGCTGCTCGACACCGCCGGCGTGACCTTCGCCGTGCTGGGCGACGGTGAGACCTGCACGGGCGACTCGGCCCGCCGCGCCGGAAACGAGATCCTGTTCGCCCAGCTCGCGATGCAGAACGCCGAGGTGTTCAAGGAGACGAACGTCAAGAAGGTCGTCTCCACCTGTGCGCACTGCTTCAACACGCTCAAGAACGAGTACGCCGAGTACGGCGTCGAGCTCGAGGTCGTGCACCACACCCAGCTGCTCAACCGGCTCGTCCGCGAGGGCAGGCTGACCCCGGTCGCACCGGCCGCAGGCTCGGTCGCGGGCAAGAAGATCACGTACCACGACCCGTGCTTCCTCGGCCGCCACAACCAGGTGTACGAGGCGCCGCGCGAGCTGCTCAACGTGATCCCGAACGCCGAGTTCGCGGAGATGCCGCGCAACTCCGAGCGGTCGTTCTGCTGTGGTGCCGGCGGCGCCCGGATGTGGATGGAGGAGACCCTCGGCGAGCGGATCAACCTGAACCGCACGCAGGAGGCGATCGACACCGGCGCGGACCAGATCGCGGTCGGCTGCCCGTTCTGCCGCGTCATGCTGTCCGACGGCCTGACCGCGAAGCAGGCCGACGGCGAGGCGCGCGAGGACGTCGAGGTGCTCGACGTGGCGCAGCTGCTGCTCGCCGGCGTGAAGCGTGCGGGCGACACCGATCCGGCCACGCAGCCCGGTGAGGCGGAGGCCGCGACGGAGGCGACGATGGCCGGCACGGCGACCGCGGTGATGGACCGGCCGGAGCACGCGCCGCTCGACTCCCCGTCGCCCGCGACGCCGGAGGAGAACGAGGCGATCGCCGAGGAGTCCAACGTCCACGTCGACGACGAGGGCAAGGGTCACCCGCACCCCTGACACACGCACCGACCCCGATTCGTCGAGTTCCGGTCGGATCCGGAGGCGCGGTTCGCGCCGCAAGTCGACGAATCCGGGTCGGTACGGGCGGGGTCAGGCGTCGCGTCGGCGGACTGCCAGCGCGGCCAGGCCGAGCAGGACCGCGACCTCCGCGGCGAACACCCCGAAGCTCGGCCACGCCTCCCACAGGTTCGGGTTGAACGGGACCGGCGACGCGATCACCGCGCCGGCGTTGCCCGGCATGGCTCGCTCCAGGAACAGCCCGAGGTCGCCCGGGACCAGCATCACCATGTTGCCGACCACGAACACGACCGCGATCACGATCGTGATCGCGCCGGCCGTGTGCCGCAGCAGGAAGCCCACGGCGAGGGCGAGCAGCCCGAGCCCCGCGAGGTACAGGCCCGAGCCGTACATCGCACGCAGGACATCGCCCTCCAGGGCCAGCCCGACACCTTCGCGGTCGAGGAAGTAGTTCCCGCCGAGGTAGCCGGCCAGCGCCGTCAGCGTCCCCGCCACGAACAGCACCGCACTCACCAGCAGCGCCTTCGCCCACAGCACGTGGCCACGCTTCGGCACGGCTGCGAACGTCGTGCGGATCATCCCGGTCGCGTACTCGCTCGTCACCGCGAGCACGCCGAGCACCACCGCCGTGACCTGGGCGATCATCATGCCCCAGGTGATGAAGGAGCCCGGTGACTCGTCGGCCTCGTCCGAGGCGAGCCAGTCCGCGTTGCCCCAGCACATCAGGATCGTCAGACCAGCCCCGAGCACGACCAGGCTCACGAGCGTCCACCAGGTCGACCGGACACTGAGCAGCTTGATCCGCTCGGCGCGCAGCACGTCGCGGAACGTCGCGCGGTACGCCGGGGTGCTCACCTGCGTACGCTCCCGTGTCGTCGCGGTGCTCATGCCGCCACCTCCTGCTTCGCCTCGTACTCGACGCTCGACGCGGTCAGCGCCATGAACGCCTCCTCCAGCGACGATCGGACCAGGGTGAGCTCGTGGATGCGGTGACCGGCGGAGTGGAGCAGGTCCCCCACGCCGCTCGGGTCCAGGTTCTGCACCCGCAGCTCCCCGTCGACGCGGGCGACGTCGGCGCCGGTGAGCTCCAGCACCGCGGCGGCCTCGGCCAGGTCCGGGGTGCGCAGCCGGACGTACGACGCGGAGTGCTGCGCGATGAAGGCGTCCGTCGAGCAGTCCGCCAGGATCCGACCGCGTCCGATCACCAGAAGGTGGTCCGCGGTGAGAGCCATCTCCGACATCAGGTGGCTCGACACGAAGACCGTGCGGCCCTCGTCCGCGAGGCGGCGTGCGAGCGCGCGGACCCAGCGGATGCCTTCGGGGTCGAGCCCGTTGACCGGCTCGTCGAGCACCACGACCGGAGGGTCGCCGATCAGGGCGGCCGCGATCCCGAGGCGCTGGCCCATCCCGAGGGAGTAGCGCCCTGCGCGCTCGTCGGCGACCGAGGAGATCCCGACGAGGTCGAGCACCTCGGTCACGCGCCGGGCTCCGATGCCGTTGCTGGCCGCCAGCCACCGCAGGTGGTCCCGCGCGGAGCGACCCGGGTGGAGCGCGCCGGCCTCGAGCAGCGCTCCGATCTCGCGCAGCGGTGCCGGCGACTCGGCGTAGCGGTGCCCGTTGACGCTCACGGTGCCTGCGCTCGGTGCGTCGAGTCCCAGGATCATGCGCATCGTCGTCGACTTCCCGGCCCCGTTCGGGCCCAGGAACCCGGTGACACGGCCCGGCTCGACGGTGAAGTCCACCTGGTCGACCGCGACCTTGTCGCCGTACGTCTTCGTCAGTCCTCGGGCGCGGATCATGATGTCGCCGCCCCCGGCCTCGTGCTCAGCGTTGTCTCATCCATGTCTCCAGCGTCCGCTCGGGGAGCGCCGGATCCCATCGGGGAGGATCCCCCAGCAACCCTGAGCCGCCCCTGGGACACCCGCAGGCGACCCTGAGCCGAGCCCGCTCGCGCACGACTGCGCGGCCGTCAGCGCTCCGGGTACGGGGGGCGCGCCCCGGTCCGCGTGACCGCGACCGCGGCCGTCTCCGCACCGCGGCGCATCGCGGCCTGCGGGTCGAGCGCGTCCACGACTCCCGAGAGGTAGCCGGCCGCGAACGCGTCGCCGGCACCGGTCAGGTCCCGCACCTCGGCCTGCTCGGCCCGCTGGCGGACGTGGAACCCGTCGGGGGACATCTGCAGCGAGCCGGTGGCGCCGAGGGTCGCTACGACCGCCGGGTAGAACCGCGCGAGCTCGGCGACCGCGCGGTCGGGATCCTGCTCCGAGGCCATGAACCGCAGCTCGTCGAGATTCGGCAGCACCACGTCCGCACCGCGGGTCCACTCGAGGAAGCGGTCCACGCCGCAGTCGCGCAGGAACGCCAACGACGCCGGGTCCACCGACACCCCGGCCCCCCGGTCGTGGGCGCGCTCGACGAGCTCCTGCACCACCGGCCGGGTCGTGGGGTCGAAGAAGGAGTAGCCCGTCAGGTGGAGCCAGCGCACGTCGCGCCACGCCGACAGCGGGACGTCCTTGGTCGACAGGCGTGCGTTGGCCCCGCGGTCGACGTACATCGTGCGCTCGCCCTGCGTGTCCAGCGTGATCACGATCGTCGCCGTCGGCGCGGCGGCGTCGGCCGCGATCCGCGCCTCGACACCGAACCGCCCGAGCGACTCGGTGTGCCGCGCCGCGCCGTCGGCGCCGGCACGGCCGACGAACATGACGTCCACGCCGAGCCACCCCAGCCAGGCCGCGACGTTCGCCGCGGACCCGCCCTCGCGCCGGCGGATCCGGGCGGGGGTGTCGCTGGCGGGAGTCACGGCTGCGAGCGGACGCACGATGACATCGTCGACGACGTCGCCGACCACGAGGATGCGTGCCATGGCGCGAAGGCTACCGACTGAATAATCGGATGCGCTGGCCCCACGCGCCCCCTAGGCTCCTTCTCAGCCGTTCACACACGACGAGAAGGGGGGGCCGACCATGGACTGCATCGCAGCCACGACGCCGATGCGCCGGGACATCACCGGAGGCGTACGCACGCTCGGCCGCGCCCCGCTCGTCGCCGCGGGTTCCTCGCCGCGACTTCTGTGGTGCGCTCGCGCCACCGCGGGACGTCGTACGGCCGACTTCGTCGCCGCGTCCTGACGCCGCGGCCCTCGGGGCCGCCACGACCGCCGGGCTGTCCGCCCGGCGCTCCCTCCACTCACCGACCTGCCGGTGCGTCGCCTGGCGCGCCGGATCGTTCCGGACCACGAGGACACGCCATGAACGAGCACACCCATCTCCTGCTGTACGACTACCGCACCCGCGAGGTCGAGCGTCGGCTCGAGCGGCGCCGGCTGGGCCGGCACGGCCGGCCGCGTCGCCGCCTCCGCCAGCGCACCGCGGCACGGCTGCGTGCCCTGGCCGACCGGCTCGAGCCACGCGGCACGTCCGGTCTCGCCGGTGCCTCGCGCCGATGAGACGCGCGCGCGGCTTCACGACTCCCCGCTCGGGACGGCTCCGACCGCCGTCCCGGCGGGGAGTCTCTGTGCGTCCGGGCCCTACCGTCGGCGCACCACCAGCACGACCGTGTCCACCCGTGGGCGCGGGGTGAAGGCACGCCGCGGCAGCGTCCGACCGAGCTCGAAGCGCCACCGACCGGCTCGCCGGACGGCGACCCCGCGCTCCACGATCGTCCTCGCGGCCTGCCTCTGCAGCACCAGGTGCGCACCGACCAGCGCCGACCCGGGAGCGAGCAGCAGGCGCAGCGACGCCGACGTCAGCGAGAACGGCGGGTTCGCGACGACGCGGAAGGGGCGACGCGGCAGGCGCAGGTCGCGCAGATCCGCCGGGACGACCGTGACCCCGCTCCCGTCGAACCGCTCCCGCAGGGCCGCCGCCCGACGAGGGTGCTTCTCGACCGCGAGCACCCGCGCACCGGCGTCGACCAGGTGCCGGGTGATCGCTCCGTCGCCGGCCCCGAGGTCCACGACGAGCTGACCGGGCCGTACGTCCGCGTCCGCGACCAGCGCGGCCGCGAACGGATCAGCGAGGGCGTGCCACCCCCAGCTCCGCCGGCTGCCGGCGGGCACGGCGCACCGCCATGATCGTGCTCATGCCCCGACCGTACGGGCCGGCGCCGCTGCGGTCACCTGGTTATTCGCCCCGGGGTCACCTGCGCGCCGACCAGGCGGTGGCGATCTGCGCGCCGACCCGGATGTTGTTCGCGGCGATCTCGAGGTTGACCTCGAGGCTGCTCCCCTGGGTCAGCTCGACGATCCGGGCGAGGAGGTACGGGCTGACGTCCTTGCCCGAGATCCCGTCGCGCTCGACCTCGCCCAGCGCCTGCGCGAGCGCGCTGTCGTGGACCTGCGGGTCGAGCTGATCGGCGAGCGGGAGCGGGTTCGCGACCAGGACGGCGCCGTCCCGGCCGAGCTCGTCGTTGGCCGCCATCACGCCGGCGACCGTCGCGGCGTCGGGCACCGACCAGTCGAGCTGCTCGCCGGAGCTCGTCAGCCAGAAGCTCGGGAACTCGTCGGTGCGGTATCCGAGCACCGTGATGCTCAACGTCTCCAGCCGCTCGAGCGTCGCCGGGATGTCGAGGATCGACTTCACTCCGGCGGAGACCACCGTGATCGGCGTCCGCGCCAGCACGGGAAGGTCGGCCGACTCGTCGAACGTCCGCTCGGCGCCACGGTGGACGCCGCCGAGCCCGCCGGTGGAGAAGACCCGGATCCCGGCCTTCGCCGCGAGGTACGCGGTCGATGCGACCGTGGTCGCGCCCGACCGGCCCGTCGCCATCGCGACCGGGAGGTCCCGCACGCTGACCTTCGCGACCGACTCGTCCAACGCGATCCGTTCGAGCGCCGACGCGTCGAGCCCGATGTGCGGCTCACCGTCGACCACGGCGATCGTCGCCGGGACCACGTCGCGCTCGCGCAGGATCGCCTCGAAGTCGCGCGCGGCATCGAGGTTGCGTGGGCGGGGCAGTCCGTGCGAGATGATCGTCGACTCGAGCGCGACGACGGGACGGTGCTGGGAGAGGGCCTCGGCGACCTCGGACGCGATCTTCATGGGGCCCATTCTGACGGGCGTGCCCACACCGTCGCCGGGCCGAGGGTCAGGCAGGCCCGGCGATGTTCACCATCCACGCCACGCCGAACTTGTCCGTGAGCATGCCGAACTCGTCACCCCACGGCGCCACCGCGAGCGGCATCGTCGCGGCTCCGCCGTCGACGAGGCCGTCCCAGTAGCGGTGCAGCATCTCGCTGTCGCCGGCGTCCCCGCTGAGCGACACCGAGAAGTTGTTGCCCACCTCGTACGGCATGGAGCTGGGGGTGTCGGCGGCCATGAGGGTGAAGCCGGCCTCGGTCTCGAGCTGGGAGTGCATGATCTTGTCGGCCTCGGCCGGATCGTCCGACGCCTGGAACTCCGCGAACGTACTGCTCGTCAGCTCGCCTCCGAGCACGGACTGGTAGAACTCCATCGCTTCGCGTGCCTGGTCGCGAAACGAGAGGTACGGGTTGAGTCGCGCGGTCATCGGGCACCCCCACCGACGCCGTCGCAGCGCCCGGGTCCGTCCCGGGACTCAGCGTCTACGCGTCAGCGTAGGACGGCGCACCGACAACGACGTCGGGGTTGCGGGTCAGATCCGCGTGCGGTGGAAGTTCGCGTACGAGCGGGACGGCGTCGGGCCCCGCTGGCCCTGGTACCGCGAGCCGTACCGCTCCGACCCGTACGGGTGCTCCGCGGGTGAGGAGAGCCGGAAGAAGCACAGCTGCCCGATCTTCATGCCGGGGTAGAGCTTGATCGGCAGGGTCGCGACGTTCGCCAGCTCGAGGGTGACGTGCCCGTTGAACCCGGGATCGACGAAGCCCGCCGTGGCGTGCGTGAGCAGACCGAGACGCCCGAGGGACGACTTGCCCTCGACCCGAGCGGCCACGTCGACCGGCAGACCCACGCGCTCGTACGTCGACCCGAGCACGAACTCGCCGGGGTGCAGGATGAAGACCCCGTCCTCGGCGAGCACCTCCTTGGTCAGCTCGGCCTGGTCCTCGGCCGGGTCGATGTGAGGGTAGCGGTGGTTCTCGAAGACCCGGAAGTACTTGTCGAGCCGTACGTCGATGCTCGACGGCTGCATCATCGACTCGTCGTACGGGTCGACCTCGATCCGGCCGCCGTCGATCTCGGCACGGATGTCGCGGTCGGAGAGCAGCACGGCACGAACCTAGCAGCCTCCGCGCACGGCACCGGAGCAGCGCGTCCGCCGCAGCGTCCTCAGTCCACCAGCACCGCGTACAGGATCGGCGCGACGACGAACGCCGCGACGCCGGTGGCGATGTTGACGGCGTCGAGAACCGGGTCGAGGCGCGCGAGTCTCCGCCCGGCCCGCCCGAGCCGACCGAGGGCGATCTGCCGTACGTGGTGGGTCCAGCGCAGCTCGCGGAACGCCCGGACCAGGTGGAGCCGGTCGAAGAAGATGCCGATGCTGCGGCCCGGGTTGGTGCGCGGGGCGAGGTTCTGCTCGTGCGCGAGCGCCAGCGGGACGGCGAGCAGGAGCGCGGCCCACCCGGCCGCCACCCTCAGGACGACCCCCAGGACCAGGCCCGCCCATGTGGAGGTGAGCGCATCCCCGACCGAGCTCGGCGAGGCCCAGTCGACCGCGACGTCCACGTCTCCGTGCGCCAGCCCTGCGGCGACGACGCCCAGGAAGACCCCGGTGAAGAAGACCCAGTAGCTGGACTTGCGCACGAACCAGAGGATCAGCAGGCGGGACGGGTCGGCCGTCCCCGGGAGCAGGGCTGCCGCGGGCTGGACCCGGGGGTCGACGCCGCCGGGGCCGACGAGCTCGGAGCTGCTCGCTCGCTGCACGTCGCGGGGGTTCAATGGGCGCACCCTCTCCTGCTCGGCGATGGTGTGGTGAGCATAGGGCGAGGCGGTCCCGGGTCGCTCGCGTCACGGGTTCCCCGGGCACGCGAGGGGCCGCCAGGGCGGGACGGTCCTAACCTGGGACGATGACGCGCGACCCGAACGTTCCCGACGCGTTCGACGTCTACACCGTCGTCGTCCTCCGACGGCCGCAGGACGCCCCCGCGCTGTCCGACGCCGAGCTCGACGAGCTCCAGACCCGGCACCTGGCCTACCGGGCCGGGCTCGCACGCGACGGCGTCGTCGTGGCCAACGGGCCCTTCGACGCGCAGAGCGACCCGGCGCTGCGCGGCCTGTCGATCTTCGCCTGCGGCCCGGCGGAAGCGGCCCGGCTGTCCGACGCGGACCCCTCCGTCCTCGCCGGCCGGCTCGTGTACGACGTGATGGAGTGGTGGGTCGGCGCCGGCTCGCTGGCGTTCCCGCGCACCGGCCGGGCGGTCGGCGAACGGCGCACGATGCCGGAGGACTGATCCGCCGGATGCACGACGAAGGGCCCGCCCTCACGAGGAGGACGGGCCCTTCGGCCGTGGAGCGGGTGACGGGAATCGAACCCGCGCTGTCAGCTTGGGAAGCTGATGTTCTGCCATTGAACTACACCCGCGAGGTGCACGGCTCGCGCCGCTCCGCACACTATACAGACGCCGCCCGGCATGTCGGAGGCCAGCCTGGGCGCGAGCGAGGACCTGTCACCGTGTCGGCTCCGCGAGACCCTCGATGGCGATCAGGGCCGTGAATCTGGTGAAGTGTCGCGGGTTGTCAGTCACGATCACATCGGCGTGGTGCGCGAGCGCGACCGCGACGACGTTCGCATCGTGCACCTGCTTGCCCGCGGTCGGGTGGCCGGCGAGCAGCTCCATGAGGAGCCGCGTCGAGGTGACGCCCTCACTCAGCAGCTCCATGTCGTCCAGGATCTGCTCCACGTTGCCCACCGCATCGGAGGGCTCCAGGCCGAAGCCGTTCGCATCGAGCGGCCTGGTCGCGACGGCGAGGTACTCACGCACGATCTGCGGTGTGAGCGCCAGTCGCCGGCGATCGGTGTCGAGCAGGTCGGTGGCAGCCCTGTGAGCATCCCGGCTGCGATCCGTCGCCGCGAGCAGCACGTTCGTGTCCACCACGACGAGCGCGGCCGGGTCACCGCTCGTCATCGTCGTACAGATCGGCCCGCTCGAACGGACCGGTGGCACCCGTGTCCACGGTGCGAAGCCTCAAACGTCGCGGGCGTGCGCCTGTCACCGGCTCGGCTGCGGCCCGCTCGAGCACGTCGCGGAGCTCCTGCTGGACCGAGTGGCCGTGGCGGGCGGCCCGACGCTTGATCGCCGCGACCGTCTCGTCCGGAACGTCGCGGATGTGGAGAGCGGGCACACAGCGATGCTAGCACTTTCGCTAGCACGGCAGGCCGGCGCGCGTACCGGCGACGTCGGATGATCGAACCGACGGAGTGGCATGGCGGAAATGTTCTTTCCTCCAGCCGAGTGGTGGCGTGCGAGGGACGCGGTTGACGTCGATGGCGCGCCCATCGTCAATGGTTCAGCAGAGACTGTATTGTTCAGTGCATGCTGACCATCGGTACCCGTTTGGACGTGATGAATCGGTTGGGCCGGGCGATGGCGGACCCGACCCGTTCCCGGCTTCTTATGGCTCTGCTGGAGCGGCCCGCCTATCCCGCTGAGTTGGCCCGCGAGCTTGGGTTGACCCGGTCGAACGTGTCGAATCATCTGGCGTGCCTGCGGGACTGCGGCATCGTGGTGGCTGAACCCGAGGGTCGGCAGACGCGGTATGTCATTGCCGATCCGCATCTGGCGCGGGCCCTCACTGCGTTGGTCGAGGTCACTCTCGCGGTCGATGAGAACGCACCTTGTATCGACCCGACATGCTCCGTACCCGAGTGCGGGAACGGAGGGGCAGGGGCGTGATCCTGTCCTCCGCACTGCAGGCGATGGGCC
Source organism: Mumia flava (assembly GCF_002797495.1). Classification (NCBI taxonomy): domain Bacteria; kingdom Bacillati; phylum Actinomycetota; class Actinomycetes; order Propionibacteriales; family Nocardioidaceae; genus Mumia; species Mumia flava. The sequence goes on along the minus strand of NZ_PGEZ01000001.1, from coordinate 2,271,817 downwards.
TGTTCATCGCTACCAACATCGACGACATCATCGTCCTCTCACTGTTCTTCGCCCGGGGAGCCGGACGTAGCGGGACCACGGCCCGGATCCTCGTGGGCCAGTACCTGGGGTTCGCTGGCATTTTGGCCGCAGCAGTGCTCGTGTCGTTGGGCGCAGGAGCCTTCTTGCCCGAGGAAGCGATCCCCTACTTCGGACTGATCCCCCTGCTGCTGGGCCTGTGGGCAGCGTGGCAAGTCTGGCGATCCGGCGACGATGATGATGACGACGCGAAGATCGCCGGCAAGCCGGTGGCTGCCTGGACGGTGGCTGCAGTCACGTTCGCCAACGGTGGGGACAACATCGGGGTCTACGTGCCGGTGTTCCTCAACGTGGGTGTCGCTGCCACTGTTGCGTTCTGCGTCGTCTTCCTCGTCCTCGTGGCAGCTTTGGTCATGCTGGCCAAGTTCGTTGCGACTCGTCCCGGGATCGACGAGGTCCTCGAACGCTGGGAGCATGTTCTGTTCCCCATCGTCCTGGTCGGACTCGGCATCGTCATCCTCTACACCGGCGGAGCCTTCGGCCTCTGATCGAACGACAACACATCGTGTCGCTCGCGCGGGCTCTGCTCGTTGGGGCCTGGGCAGATCCATTTCGGTGTGGAGGCGAAGTCACATCCGGAATGCCCGCAGCGTTGCGCTGTGGCCTGCTGGACATCGGCTACTGGTTCTGAGGTGGGTTGGCGGTCGCGTTCGTGCGGATGGCGGCGTAGGTGGTCCAGTTGCTGCCGGCGTACCCGGCCCACTTCGTGGCGGCGCCGGTGCTGATGCCGATGAGGCTGGCGAACACCGCGGGCGGGACGCTCGCCGCGAGGTGGAGCATGGCGGAGTTGCGGCTGGCTCGGGTGGTGATGCCCAGCTTGTTGAGCCGGCCCATCAGGGAGGTCGGGTTCTGGTGGTGGCCGGCCCACTTGCCGGGGAACAGCCAGCGCTGGTCGGCCAGGGTGCTGGCCGCGCCGAACGGTTTCGCGGTCGGCAGCGACGTCACGAGCGCGTCCAAGGGGGGCGGCAGTAGGAGTGGCTCCGGACCGAGCCGGAGGTAGGTGGCGTCATCGTCGACCGTGAGGTCGTCGGTGGTGAGGGAGACGATCTTGCTAAGGGGTTGGGCGTAGAGCAGCACGAGGCAGGCAGCTGCGCGGTCCTCGATGCTCGCGGAGTTCTCGTCGTGGAGCATGCGGCGCACGAGTGCCCAGTGTTCGTCCTGGTCGAGCTGAGTGCGGGGTCCTGCCGCTGGGACGGCATCGGGCAGCGCGAGTCCGGGCAGGTGGCCGTGGTCGAGGAGCCAGCGTGGGAATCGGATCCGGGTCGCGCGTCGTGTCGAGAGCCAGGTATCGAGGTCGGCTTGGGTGCAGTCGTCGACGGTCCGGCCACGCCTGGTGAGGTGGTCGAGGAAACGTTGGGCGGTTCGGATCTCTTGCCGGCAGCGGTCGCTGATCGTCGCGTTGAGTCGACCGTGGCGATCCGGTTTGGCGCGGGCGATGACGTGCCAGCGGGCGTAGCGTCCCAGCGTCTGCTGGTGTCGAGGGTCGGCGACTTCATCGATGACGGCGGCCGCGAAGCGTCGAAGACGGGTGGCGTGCTCGTCGCGGTCGGGCAAGACACCGGTGGCGACGAGGAGGGCGCGTAGGTAGCCGACGGAGAACCGGTCGCCTTCGGCGTCGAGGAGCTCGTGGCTGAGTTCGTCGTGCTGACGAGCGAGGCGGGCGAGCAGGGTGAGGCTCTCGATGCGGTCCCAGTTGTTCAGGATGGATCGGGGGCGATGGGTCGCGACGAGGACGTCGCGGACCTCCTGGACTCCGATGGGGATGGTGCCGTCGGGTCCGGCGAGGAGACGGTCGATCCGGTCGGTGGCCTGGCAGGCGAAGCACCAAGGTCGGCCGTTCCTGGTGGTCCGTCGGCCGAGAGCGTGCTGCCCGCACACGGAGCAGTCGACGATGGGTGCCTGGTAACAGGTCGGACAGATGTCCGGGCTTACGGTGGTGGCCCTGAGCGCGACGCGGCGGGTCCGGCCACAGATGCCGCACTCGCGTTCGGGGTGGCGGTAGCAGCGGGCGCAGAGGTTCTTGCCGGTGCCGGTGCCGATGCGCCCGTCCGCGCGAGCAGTGAGTGGGACTACCTGGCCGCACTCATCGCACGCAACGGTGCCGGTCCGGGTCTTGTCGTAGCAGCCGGTGCAGACCGCCCCGCCGGTCGCCGTGCGGGCGTTGACCCGGCGATCTCGGCCGCAGATCGAGCATGGTTCGGTCGGCGCCCGCCGAGCGATGCAGGAGCGGCAGTAACCCAGTCCGTCGCGGGTGGAGCGCTTCAGACCCCGCAACTCCTGACACCCGGCGCACACTTCGAGCGGCCGGGCCCGGTCGTGGCAGCGCGGGCAGACGGGCTGGCCATCAACGGTGCGCGATCGGATGCGGTGCCCGTCCCGTCCGCAACTCGAGCAGGTCGCTGTGAGGAGCCGGCTGTAGCAGGTCGTGCAGATCCGTTCGCCGTCGCCGTGGGTGTGGAACAGCGTTCGCGGACGTCCGCAGAGCGCGCAACCGGGCGAGGTCAACCCGGTGATGCCGGCAGCGATGGCGGCGTAGATGAACTCGGCGACCACCTTGGGCATCCGCGACCCACCGGCGGTCAACGCTTCGGGATGTGCGACGAGGTGGCGGGCGAGTGCAGCGCGGGCACCGGGCGCGGGAGCGACCTGAGCCATCAGGTCCCCGACAGACTCCGGGGTCACCGTCGGGTCGCGTGCGAGGAGCAGCCCGGTCACGATGGCGAGCTGGTCGGCTCGTTTGGTGGCGAGTTGCTCGGCGGCTCGGCGCCGCTCGTGGCAACTGCAGATCAGCACCCCGGGCGCACGGCCGTTGCGTGCCCGACCGCAGTTCGCGCAGGGCCGCGCGCGGGAAGGTGGCGACACTGGCGCCGGCTCAGGCGTCACTGGCGCCGGTGATAGTGGCCCGCCGTGGCCGGTTCTTGCTCACCGGACCGGTGCCCGTGGCCGGCGCCGCGCCGGCAGCCTTCCGTCCGCGCTTGGAAGTGGCGATGACGTAGGGCTCGATGAGGTCGTTGGGGGTGCAACCGAAGATGTCGCACAGGGCGGCGAGGAGTCGCATGTTGAGGCGTTCGGGTTCGCCGGTGACGATCCGGTAGACCTGCGTGGAGGTCATCACCACGCCGCGGTCGGCGAGCAGAGGCACGAGTTCGGTGGTGTTGTGCAGGCCGGCCTCGCTCATCACCTTCCGCAGGTGCCACCGGTAGGCGACGCTCTTCGTGATCGGCGTGGTCATGGCTGCTCGCTTCCGTCGTCGGGCGGGGAGGTGAAGGCGTTGTCGAGGGCGTTGCGAAGCACGCGGTTGCGGTAGTCCCCGGAGACGCCGGTGTAGAGCGCGGTGGTCGAGCCCCAGCGGTGGCCGACCTGCTGCTGGACGAACAGCGGGTCGAAGCCGTCCTCGATCAGGTGGGTCACGTAAGCGTGCCGCAGACAGTGCGGGTGCAGCACCCGGTCGAGGGCGAGCTGGTCGCGCCAGTCGGCGAACCGGTCGTCGATGTGGGCCAGCCGGATGCGGCCCTGACGTTCGGTGGGCCACAACACCGCCGGGTCGGCCAGCCCGAAGCGCGGGAGGACTTCCTCGACGTACTCCTCCACGACCGGCCGGGTCCAGTCGAACACCGTCAGCACCGCCCGTCGGCGGGGCTGGGATCCGCGGCTGGCCTTGCCCCATCGGACGTTGCACACGCCGTAGCGACCGAACTCGAGCGCCTTGGGGTTGCGAGTGAAGTCATGGAGGTCGAGCATCGCCGCTTCACGACGGCGCAGGCCGTAGCCGTAGATGACCTTGAACAGAGTCGCGTCCCGGAACAGCGTCAGCCAGCCCTTCCGCTTCGAGGTGCGGGCGAAGTCGACGTGGTCGTCGGCGTGGTCGAACAACGCCTGGACCTCGCCCCGGGTTAGTGGGCGAACCACTGGCCGTGCCTCGTGGTCGGCCACGTGGACCGCGGTGTTCCACTCGTGACAGACCTGGATCGGATGAGTGCCGAACAGCTCCATGCACTGATCGGCCCAGCCATAGCGGCCATCGATCAGGTAGGCGCAGAACAGCGCCACCGAGTTCTGGTACGCCCTGATCGTCGACGGCGTCAGCGGCCGAGTCCCGGACAGCAGTTCACTGGTCCACTCCTCGACGTCGGCGGCGCCCCACTCCCACGGCGACGAGCCGCAGAAGTCCGCGAACCGACGGACCTGCGACTCCCGCGTCTGGATCGTCCGCGACGCCAACAGGCGCGAGGACTGCTGGCCCGCCCACCCCGCAAGCATCTCGTCGAACAACCGCTCGGCCGGACGAAGGGCAGAGACGTTGCCCGGCCGCAGCACGACGACCGAGCCATGCCCACCATCGCCCCGAGATCCCATGCCGGCGACCTTACATCAGATGTAAGTATCGTGCATCCGATGTAATCCCATGCGTTAAACTGCAGGTCAGGACGCCACTGGCCGGTCGGTAGTGAACCGTCGGACTGCCGCTCACGTCACCCGTTCACGCTTACATCTACCGTAAGAATCTTCCGTTAGATGTAATTTCCGAGGTAATCAGTAGACCGTCACGTGCACGTGGTCGTAGTGGTTGGCCGTCGTGGACCCGCGGTCCGACATCGCACGCCATCCCTCGGACGCCCGCTCGACGGTCCAGATCTGCTGGGACCAGATCACCTCGCTGACACCGAGGCTGGAGGCGTTCGCCCGGACGTAGTCGGCGATCGCGTCGCCCGTCGAGCCGGTCACCATGATGTCCAGTGCCTGACCGGTGCCGTGAGCGCCGCCGTCACCGGAGCGGACCCCGCCGTACGAGGTGACGCTGGGGAACTCCGCACACACCGCACGGTGCACCGCGACGGCGTTGGCGACGAGCCCCGATTCGACCGACGACCCGCTCGGGCACGCGTCGCCCGAGAAGTCCGAGGTCGGCTCGTCGGCCTCTTCGGGTGCCTCCTCCAGGGGCTCGGCCGTGGCCTTCGCGGCGCCGGCGACGATCTCGGCGTCCGGCTCCTTCAACGACTCGCGCTTGGCCGACCGCGAGGTCTGCTCGTCTCGGCGAGCCTCGATCAGCTGCTCGTAGGTCGGACCGGGCTGCTCGACCTCGTGCGGCTCGGCGGTCTCCGCCGCGGCCACCGTCGTCGACGTCGCCTGCTCCCCGGCCATCACGGTCTGCGGACCGGACGCGCCGAGCGTCGCCGTGGCCACCAGCCCCGCAGCCACCACCGCCGCGGGGCGTGCCCAGCGCGCCGGGACCGACCGCGAGGAACGGCCGGCTACCGACCGACGCCGGGCGACTGCGGCACCCACGGTTCCAGGGGGTGCGCGACGACAAGGCGCCGGCCGAGGTCGTGCGCGAGGAGCCGCACCCGATCGGGCCGTGAGTGCGCGCTCGCGGGCTCACCCGTGCCGGGGCGCGGATCCGGAGCGGTGCCCGGGTCCCGGCGCGCTCAGCGGGCGGCGGACGCGATCGTGGTGATCCCGAACGCCGTGATGACCCCCGCCGTACCGCGGTCGATCGCCTTGCTGACGCGCGGCCGACGGAGCCACTCCAGCGCCCGCCCGGCCAGCACCGCGACCAGCGAGAAGTAGACGAACCCGACCAGGGCGAAGATCGAGCCGAGCAGCATGGTGGCGCCGATCGACGCGTGATGCCCGGGGAGGAACTGCGGCACCACGGCGACGAAGAACAGGCCGACCTTCGGGTTCAGCACGTTCGAGAAGAATCCTGCTCGCGCGGCCGCCCACGACGGGCCCGCACCGGCGGCGTCGATGTCGGGCAGGCCGCCGCCGCGGCGGAGCAGGGTGCGGATCCCGAGCCAGAGGAGGTACAGCCCACCGGCGATCCTCACCACCTGGTAGGCCTCCGCCGAACGCTCGAGCAGCGTCGCGAGCCCGGCGGCCACGGCCAGCGCCCAGCAGAGCGACCCGACCGTCGACCCGAGCGCGGCGGCGATCCCGCTGCGCGTCCCGGCGGTCGAGAAGCGCAGCACGAGGAACGTGTCGGGTCCCGGCGTCAGCGCGAGCAGCGCGCAGAGGCCGGCGAAGGCGAAGAGCAGCGAGAGATCCATTTCTTCCTGACGAACAACAAATACGAAGTGCTGACCAATTTCCGATCTAGATTAGCAAGATGCATACTCATCCGAAGAATCGCCATGCAGTGATGAACACCACACGCGGACCGGCGCGACGGCCTGCCCACCGTGCCCTGCCGAGACGGATGCGACACCGCCCGGCCCGGGCCCCTACGCTCGTCGGGTGACCTCCCTCGCCGACCTGCAGGTCCGATCGCTCGGGCAGCCCCGCCACGAGTCCCCGCTGTCCTCCTACGTCGCCGGCCGCAAGACGAACGAGTACTACGTCTCCGAGGACGACCGGGTGCTCTACGACGACACGCTGTCGCTGATCGAGCGGCGCGGCGAGCCCGTCGAGCGGTGGCCGTCGTTCGAGACCGGCGGCCCGCGGGAGCACATCTTCTTCGACCCGACGACGATGCACGTCGGCGTCGTCACCTGCGGCGGACTGTGTCCCGGCCTGAACGACGTGATCCGCGCGGTCACGCTCGAGCTCTACACCCACTACGGCGTCGAGCGCGTGACCGGCTTCCGCAACGGGTACGCCGGGCTCAACCCCGACCACGGGCTGGCGCCCGTCGCGCTCACGCCGGACAGCGTCGCCGGGATCAACGAGCGCGGCGGAACGATCCTCGGCACGTCACGCGGTGCGCAGGACCCGGCCGTCGTGGTCGACCGGCTGGTGGAGCTCGGGATCGACGCGCTGATCGTGATCGGCGGCGACGGCTCGATGCACGGCGCTCACGTGATCGTCAACGAGGTCGACCGCCGCGGGCTCTCGATCGGCGTCATCGGCATCCCCAAGACGATCGACAACGACATCCCGCACATCGGCCAGAGCTTCGGCTTCCAGACCGCATTCGCGGAGGCCGCGAAGAGCATCACCGCGGCGCACGTCGAGGCGCAGTCCGCGCACAACGGCGTCGGGCTGGTCAAGGTGATGGGCCGGCATGCCGGCTTCATCGCCTGCTACAGCGCGCTGGCCAACCACGACGCCGACTTCGTGCTGATCCCCGAGGTGCCCTTCCGGCTCGACGGAGAGAACGGCCTGCTCGAGGCGCTGCGACGGCGCGTCGCCGACGACGGCAGCGCCGTGATCGTGCTCGCCGAGGGCGCGGGTCAGGACCTGCTCCCCGAGACCGGCCGAACCGACGCCTCGGGCAACCAGCGACTCGGCGACATCGCCTCCTACATCCGCAGTGCGGTCGAGTCCGACTTCGCCGCCCGCGGCGAAGAGCTGACGCTGAAGTTCTTCGAGCCCGGCTACGGGATCCGCGCGGTCCCGGCCGACGCGTCGGACTCCGTCTACTGCGCCCGGCTCGCGCAGACCGCGGTGCACGCCGCGATGGCCGGCCGCACGGACATGGTCGTCGGCCGTCGGCGCCACCGGTTCGTGCACGTGCCGATCCCGCTCGTGATCGAGCGGCGGCACTCCGTCGCCCCGGACGGGGATCTGTGGCTCTCCGTCCTCGAGTCGACCGCGCAGCCGATCGACATGGCGTAGGGCGTCTCGATCCTCGCTCCGCTCGGCCTCGACGAACGGGACGGCACGGCCCCGAACGACCGATGCTCGAGGCGCGAGCGAAGCGAGTGATCGAGAGCCGACCAACCCGCGGGCACGGCGCAACAGAACCGTTGCGCTGCGCGTACGCGTCCGCAACCGGCGGCGCGTACGAAGGAGCATGGACTCCTGCATCGTCTGCCACCGCCGCGCCGAATCAGCTCCCGACCGGGCCACCTGGGCGTACGAACGGGTCGGGCCGCTCACCCGGATGACCTGCGCGCACTGCGTCCGCGACCAGCTCGACGCGATCGAGCGGCGTCTCGACGGCGAGCGCACCCTCAGCGGCTGAGACCGCGCGCCACCTCGAGCACGAGGTCGTTCGCCTCGTCCTCGCCGATCGTGACCCGGATCCCGTCCCCGGGGAACGGCCGCACCGACACACCCCGCTGCTCGAACGCAGCGGCCACGTCCATGGTCTCCGCCCCGGTCGGCAGCCACACGAAGTTCGCCTGCGAGTCCGGCACGAACCACCCCGCCGCCCGCAGCCCGGCCAGCACACGGGTGCGCTCGGAGACGAGGTGCTCGACGCGTTCGCGCATCACGTCCTCGTCGTCGAGCGACGCCACCGCAGCCACCTGCGCGAGGTCGCTGACGCCGAACGGCAGCGCGACCTTGCGGACCGCGCTCGCGATCCTCTCGGGCGCCACCGCGTACCCGACGCGCAGGCCCGCCAGCCCGTACGCCTTGGAGAACGTCCGCAGCACGACCACGTTGTCGTGGTCCGCGACGATCGGCAGCGCGCCCCCGCGCGCGGTGTCGACCGCGGGCCGGACGAACTCCACGTACGCCTCGTCGACGACCACCAGCACGTCCGCGGGCACACGCCGGACGAACGCCAGCACGTCGGCACCACTGATCGCCGGGCCGGTCGGGTTGTTGGGGGTGCAGAGGACGACCACGCGGGTGCGGGGGCTGATCGCGTCCGCCATCGCCTCCAGGTCGTGCTCCGCCGTCGGCGTCACGGGCACCTCGACCGGCGTCGCGCCGACGAGACGCACCGCGATCGGGTAGGCCTCGAACGACCGCCATGCGTACACGACCTCGTCGCCGGGCTCGCAGACCGCCTGCAACAGGTGGTAGAGCACCGCCACGGAGCCGGTCGCCGCAGCCAGCCGCTCCGGCGCGACGCCGTGCCGCTGCGCGAGCGCCTCGTACAGCAGGCGCGCCCCCATGTCGGGGTAGCGGTGGACCCGCGTCGCGGCCTCCCGCACGGCCTCCTCGGCACGCGGGAGCATGCCGTACGGGTTCTCGTTGCTCGACAGCTTGTACGAGGGGCCCGAGCCGGGTGCGGGGGGTTTCCCCGCACGGTACTCGGGAACCTGATCGAGCGCGTCACGGATCCGAGGCTCACCCATGGCCGCACCCTAACCCCGTGAGAGCATCGCCAGCGTGGCTCGCACGCACTCCTCGCCGGGGATCGGCTACGCCCTGGTCGTCGCCGGGGCGCTGTTCTTCATCGTCAACGCCGGCGTCTCGCGGGTCGCGCTGCGTGCGGGTGTCGATCCGGCCCTGCTCACGACCCTCCGTACGACCGGGTCGGCCGCCGTCCTCGCGCTCGTGGTGCTGTTCTTCGACCGTCGGGCCTTCCGGATCCCCCGCGGCCGGGAGCTCCTCATGCTGGTGGTGCTCGGGGTGGTCGGAGTCGCCGGCGTGCAGTGGACGTACAACATCGCCATCGACCGGATCCCCGTCGGGATGGCGCTCCTCCTCGAGTACCTGGCTCCCGTGCTCGTGGTGCTCTGGGCGAAGTTCGTGCAGAAGCAGGACGTGAAGCGCACGATGTGGCTCGCGGTCGCGTTCTCCCTCACGGGGCTCGCGCTGGTCGCGCAGATCGCTACCGGGCTCGCGTTCGACGGGATCGGGATGCTCGCCGGCCTCGGGGCGGCGGTGTGCTTCTCGGTCTACTTCCTCGTCGGCGAGTACGGCGTGCACGACTCCGACCCGGTCCGCGTGATGCTGTGGGCGTTCGTGTTCGCGGGGCTCGCGATGAACCTCGTCGCGCCCGTGTGGAACCTCTCCGGCGTCGGGCTCGGCGCCGACGCCGACCTGCTCGGCGCGCTGTCCGGGATCACGGTGCCGCTGTGGGCCGTGCTCGCCTGGATCGTCGTGCTCGGGTCGCTGACGCCGTTCTTCCTCGAGCTCGCGGCGCTGCAGCACCTCCCGGCGACCGTGGTCACGATGGTCGCGACGCTCGAGCCCGTGGGAGCAGCGGCGCTCGGGTGGGTGTGGTTCGGGGAGTCGCTCGATGCGCTCCAGGTGTTCGGTGGTCTGCTGGTGATCGTCGGCATCCTGATCGCGCAGACCGCACGACCCGCGCCGACCCCCGCCGTACCCGAGGTCGGCGGCTGATCGCGACCTGCTTGGATGGTGCGCATGAGGTTCGTGCTCGCCTGGCTCTGCAACGCCGTCGCGATCGCCGTCGCGGCCTGGATCTTCAGCGGGATCCGGATCGGCACCAACGCCCAGGACGGGTGGGAGAAGACGGGCGCGCTGCTCATCGTCGCCGCCGTGTTCACCGCCGTGAACCTGACCGTGGGCCGCATCCTCAAGCTCGTCTCGATCCCGTTCATCGTGCTCACCCTCGGGATCCTGCTCGTCGTCATCAACGCGCTGCTGCTGCTCTTCACCGCGTGGATCACCGAGGCGCTGCCGGTCGAGTTCATCGTGAACGGCTTCTGGGTCGCGCTCTGGGGCTCGATCGTCATCTCGCTCGTGAACATGGCTCTGAAGCTCTTCGTCGACGTGGACTGAGCGGTCCGCACCGCCACCGAAGGCGGACGTGAGTCTCGACGTCTCGGTGGATCTCGACATTGCCGTGGCTGGAGCGACGGGAATGTCGAGACACGCGGGAATGTCGAGAGGCTCGTCAGCCCCACACCACCGCGCCCGCTCATGCGGTACGACCGCACCCAGACCCTGCCGTACGACGCGCGCCGGGACCCCGAACGGTCCGGTCCGCACGCGACCGCCCCGTACGGTGATCGCATGACGACGACCGACGGGCCGCTGCGGATCGCTCTGATCTGCCTCGGCAACATCTGCCGATCCCCCATGGCCGACGTGGTGCTCGAGGCGAAGCTCGCGGACGCCGGTCTCGCCGACGCGGTCGAGGTCGGATCCGGCGGCACCGGCGACTGGCACGTCGGCGAGCCGATGGACGAACGTGCCGCGCGGGAGCTCAGCGCCCACGGGTACGACCCGAGCCGCCACCGCGCTCGTACGATCCGGCCCGACTGGTTCCAGGACCACGACCTGATCCTGACCATGGACCGGAGCAACTACGACGACGTCGTGGCCCTGGCACCGACGGACGCGGACCGTACGAAGGTGCGGATGTTCCGCTCGTTCGACCCGGACGCGGGACCGACCGACGACGAGGTGCCCGATCCCTGGTACGGCGGTCCGGCCGGCTTCGAGCAGGTGCTCCGGATGGTCGAGCGCACGACGGACGCGATCGTGGAGTCGACCGCCGCGCTGCGCGACGAACGCCGCGGCTGACCACGTCGGCGCGATCCGCGGGCGTACCGCCGCGACGCCCGAGCGGGCCGCCGCGATCCTGTGTAACGTCGCCCCATGGCACGGATGGCGGGGATCGCGGCGAAGGCCGAGGCGCTGCTCGACGCCAGCGTCGTCGCCACCACACCGGTCGCGGGCGGCGACACCAACACGGCGACCCGCCTGCGCCTGACCGACGGCCGCAGTGCCGTGATGAAGACCCGCCCGAACCCGCCGGCCGGCTTCTACGCCTTCGAGGCGGACGGCCTCCGCTGGCTGTCCGTGCCCGGTGGGGCGGCCGTCCCTGAGGTCCTGGGGGTCTCCGAGGACTGCATCATCGTGACCTGGGCGGAGCCCGGCAAGGCCACGCAGGACTCCGCCGAGGCGTTCGGGCGCGCGCTCGCCGTCACCCACGCCGCCGGCGCCGAGTCGTTCGGTCACACCGGTGACGGATGGATCGGCCTCGCGCCGCTGCCTGCGGGCACCGCCGACACGTGGCCCGAGTTCTATGCGACGCGGCGCGTCCTCCCGTACCTCAAGGTCGCGGTCGACCGCGGGGCCGTCACGCCCGAGCAGGCCCGCCCGATCGAGGACGTCGCCGCGTCGATCACCGACCTGGCCGGCCCTGCGGAGCCGCCGGCACGGATCCACGGTGACCTCTGGTCGGGCAACGTGGTGTGGGGCACCGACGACACGGTCCACCTGATCGACCCGGCCGCCCAGGGCGGTCACCGCGAGACCGACCTCGCGATGCTCGCGCTGTTCGGCGTGCAGCACCTCCAGCGGATCCTCGACGCCTACGACGAGGCGGCGCCGCTCGCCGACGGGTGGCAGGACCGGGTCGCGCTCCACCAGCTGCACCCGCTGCTGGTGCACGCGGCACTGTTCGGCGGAGGGTACGGCGCCCGGGCCGCGATGGCCGCCGAGCAGCTGCTGTCCGGGCCCGCCGCCGCTGCATCCTGAGGCGATCCGTGGGAGATCTTCAGGTTCTTGTCAGCCCGTTGCTGGCAGGCTAGGCCCATGCGCATCCTCGTGGTGGACGACGACCGGGCCGTACGCGACTCGCTGCGGCGGTCCCTGGAGTTCAACGGCTACTCCGTCGACGTCGCCGCCGACGGTGCCGAGGCCCTCGCCCGGGTCCCGCTGGTGGATCCCGACGCGGTCGTGATGGACGTCATGATGCCGCGCCTGGACGGCCTCGAGGCGACGCGCGCGCTGCGCGCCGCCGGCAACCAGGTCCCGATCCTCGTCCTCACCGCCCGCGACGCCGTCGGCGACCGCGTCGACGGACTCGATGCCGGCGCGGACGACTACGTCACCAAGCCGTTCGCGCTCGAGGAGCTGCTCGCCCGGCTGCGCGCCCTCCTGCGCCGTGCCGAGCGCAGCCGGCGGCTCGAGGACGACGAGGAGGTCGTCCTCACCTTCGCCGACCTGACGATGAACACCGCGACCCGCGAGGTCACCCGGGGCGACCGCTCGATCTCGCTGACCCGGACCGAGTTCGCTCTGCTCGAGCTGTTCATGGAGCGTCCGAAGCGCGTCCTCGAACGCTCGTTCATCCTCGAGGAGGTCTGGGGATTCGATTTCCCCACCACCGCGAACTCCCTCGAGGTCTACGTCGGGTACGTCCGCCGCAAGCTCGAGTCCGAGGGCGAGCCGCGTCTGCTGCACACCGTGCGCGGTGTCGGCTACGTGCTGCGTGAGTCGGCGCCGTGACGCAGTCGACGGCACCCGAGACCGGTGTCGCGGAGCCGCGTGACCCCGTGACGCCGAAGCCGAAGGTGCCGTTGCACCGCCGGCTCTCGCTCGCGGCCCGGATCTCGCTGCTGACGACCGTCGCCGTCGGCGTCGTGCTGGCCTTCGTGAGCGCGATCGTGTTCGTCAGCGTCCGAGCGGAGTTCGAGTCGAGCCTCGACGAGAACCTCCTGCGGCGCGCCGGGTCGGCGGTCGAGGCCGGGATCGCGACCGAGCTGGTCATCCGCGGGCTGCCGCCGTCGGCGCTCGTCGCCGCCGACGTCAAGCTCGCCGTCATCCAGAACGGCCGCGTCTACCCCGAGCCGGTCGCATTCGTCGGGCCGGCGGAGCAGGCCGTCGCCCAGGGAGCCGGCTCGTCCTCGTTCCGGACGGTCGAGCTCGACGGCACCCCGTACCGCGTGGTCAGCGTGAGCGCCGGCGCCGACTCCGCCCTGGTCATCGCGCAGTCGATGTCGAGCATGCAGTCCGCGCTCGACCGGCTCCAGGCGATCCTGTGGGGCGTGAGCATCTTCGGCGTGCTCGTCGCCGGTCTGCTCGGCTCGGTCGTCGCCTCGAGCGGCCTGCGGCCCGTCCGACGGCTCACGTACGCGGTCGAGCAGGTGGCGGTGACCGAGCAGCTCAGGCCGATCGAGGTCCGCGGCAGCGACGACCTGGCCCGACTCACGATCGCGTACAACCAGATGATGGCCGCGCTCAGCGCCTCCCAGGACCGGCAGCGGCAGCTCGTCGCCGACGCCGGCCACGAGCTGCGGACCCCGCTGACCAGCCTCAAGACCAACATCGAGCTGCTCGGGCAGGCCGAGACGCGTGGCGGGATGGCGCCGGAGGCGCGGCGCGAGCTGATCGACGACGTACGCGCCCAGCTCGACGAGCTGACCACCCTCGTCGGCGACCTCGTCGAGCTCGCCCGCGACAGCGCGCCGCCGTCGGCCGAGCCGCTCGACCTCGCCGAGGTCGTCGCGACGGCGGTGGAGCGCGTCCAGCGGCGTGCGCCCGGCCTGGAGTTCGACGTGCGGACCGAGCCCTGGACCATGGTCGGGGAGTGGGGCTCCATCGAGCGCGCGGTGACGAACCTGCTCGACAACGCCGCCAAGTGGTCGCCGCCGCTCGACGTCGTCACGGTCCGCCTGCACGACGGCGTGCTGACCGTCGCGGACAACGGGCCCGGGATCAGCGACGAGGACCTTCCGCACGTCTTCGACCGGTTCTACCGCTCCCGCGAGGCCCGCCGGATGCCCGGCTCGGGCCTGGGACTCGCGATCGTGGCGCAGGCCGCCACCCGCCACCACGGCGAGGTGAGCGCGGCTCGCGGGTCGTCGGGCGGCACCGTGATGCGGCTCCGCCTGCCCGGAAGGCTCGGCGCTCCCGACGAGATCGAGGACGCCGACGCGTCGGCGTGACCGCTGCAGCATCTGCGCGAGCTCCTAGCGAGGTCTCAGCGACCTCTCAGAGCTGCGCGGCATGCTAGCACCTATGAGCGACGATCCCACCACCCCTGATCCGCACGACCCGGCGGGTGCCGACCCGCAGCCGCCGGCACCCGCGGAGGACGTGACCGCGGAGCAGCCCGCTGCCTCCGCCGAGCCCGACGCACCCGAGCAGTCGGCCGCACCCGAGGCACCCGAGCAGCCCGCCGCACCCGCGTCCGGATCCGGGTCGTCCTCCTCCACGCCGACCGACGCGTACGACCGGGACGCGGGCTACGCCCAGCACGACCCGTACGCCTCCCAGTCCGGCTACGGGCAGTCCGGCTACGGGCAGTCCGGCTATGGGCAGTCCGGCTACGGCCAGTCCCCCTACGACCAGTCCGGCTACGGGTCGCAGTCGGGCTACGGGCAGGCGGACCCGTACGGGCAGGCGTACCCTTACGGGTCGCAGGCCCAGCACGGGTCGTACTACGGCCAGCAGCACGACCCGTACGGACAGCAGCCCGGATACGGCCAGCACGACCCGTACGGCGGCCAGAGCCACGCGTACGGCACCTCGTCGCAGCACGGCTCGACCCAGACCGCCACCGCGGTCGCGGAGCCCGGCCCGTACACCCACCAGTACGGCGAGAGCCCGCGCAACGGCGAGGCGACGCAGGCGCTCCCCTTCGGACAGCCGACCGCGACGAAATCCTCGAAGTCGCGCAAGGGCGTCGGCGCCCTGGTCCTCACCGGCGCCCTCGTCGTGGGGCTGGTCGGCGGGGTCGGCGGCGCTGCGGTGTACGACGCGGTCGCCGACGACGCGAGCGCGAGCTCGGTCTCGTCCCTCGACGCGTCACCCGCCTCGAGCGCGGAGATCCCCGACAGCGCCGTCGAAGCGGTCTCGCAGAAGGTGCTGCCGTCGACCGTGCAGCTCAACGTGCGCGGCTCGGCCGAGAGCGGCTCGGGGACCGGCATCATCATCTCGAGCGACGGCGAGATCCTCACGAACAACCACGTCGTCGAGGCGGCAGCCGACGGCGGCGACATCACGATCTCGTTCAGCGACGGCTCCATCGCCCGCGCCGAGATCGTCGGCCGCGACCCGGTCACCGACCTCGCCGTGGTCAAGGCCGAGGGCAAGTCCGGCCTCCAGCCCGCCACGCTGGGCAGCTCGTCGGACCTCAAGGTCGGTCAGCAGGTCGTGGCCATCGGGTCCCCGTACGGGCTGGAGTCGACGGTGACGACCGGGATCGTGTCCGCACTGAACCGGCCGGTCCAGGCCGGCGACACCGCCGAGACGAGTAACATCTTCCCGGCGATCCAGACCGACGCCGCGATCAACCCCGGCAACTCCGGCGGCCCGCTGGTCGATCTCAACGGGTCCGTGATCGGGATCAACTCCGCGATCCGGACGAGCAACTCGGGCGAGTCGGGTTCGATCGGCCTCGGGTTCGCGATCCCGGTCGACCTGGCGAAGAACGTCGCCTCGCAGCTCGTCACCGGCGAGACCGTCGAGCACGCCCGGATCGGCGTGTCTGTCAGTGACGCGGTCGAGTCCGACGGCATCACCACGATCGGCGCCGAGGTCAAGGAGGTCACCCCGGACAGCGCCGCCGCCGCGGCCGGCCTGGAAGCGGGCGACATCATCATCCGCGTCGACGACCAGGCGATCGCCTCGTCGGACGCCCTGGTCGCGACGGTCCGCGGCTACCAGCCCGGCGACGAGGTGACGCTGACCTACACCCGCAACGGCGAGCAGGCGGAGACGACCGTCACGCTCGACTCCGACGGCGGTTCGCTCGGCTCCTGAGCCTCCGCGCGGCCCCTCCCACCCGACCGTGGTGCGGGCAGCTCGGGAAGGAATCCACCCCCGGTTCCGACTCGAGCTGCCCCCATCGCGGTCGCGGTGCGTCAGGGGTCCGGAGCAGCCGGCCGACCTCAGCCCAGGAGGTCGGCGACGAGGTCACCGATGATGCGGTCCCCGTGCTGGGTGAGGATCGACTCCGCGTGGAACTGGATCCCCCGGTAGCCCGGCCCTGCCAGCGTGTGCACGTCACCGGTCGCGGAGTCGGTCTCGACGCTCACGCCCGGCGGCAGACCACCGTCCGGCACCCGCGCCACGAACGTGTTGTAGAAGCCGACCGTCTCCGTCGCCCCGAGCAGCGGGAGCACGCTCTGCGTCCCCTGGAACACGATGTCCTTGTACGCGAGGTCGAGCCCGACCCGGCCGGCGAGCACCTGGTGACCGAGGCAGACCGCGAGGAAGGGGCGCTGCTCCTCCAGCAGGTCGTCCACCACGCGCCGTACGGTCGCGATCTTCGCGTCGCCGAGGTCGCGCGGGTCGCCGGGTCCGGGACCGACGAGGACGAGGTCGTAGCCGGCGAACGCGGCCGGCCCCTCGTAGTCGCCCCAGCGCAGCACGTCCGAGGCGATCCCGAGCACCCCGAGGACGTGCGCCACCATGTTGACGAAGTCGTCGGCGTTGTCGACGATCAGCGCACGCTTCCCGGCGAGCGAGGCCCGCGGCGCGGTCCCCGCCTGGTCGGACAGCCAGAACTGGCTCAGCCGCTGGTTGCGCGAGCCGAGCGCGATCAGCACCTCGTCGTCGTGCGCGAACGCGTCGAAGCCGTCGGCGGCGGGCGGTGCCGCGTCGACCAGCCCGAACGCGCTCAGGATGCCCGCCGCCTTCGCGTGCGTCTCCTGCGTCTCGGAGTCGGGGTCGGAGTCGCGCACCAGGGTCGCCCCGGCGGTGACCGAGAGGGTGCCGTCGAGGTCGATGTCGGCGGTGCGGATCAGGATCGGCGAGTCCGCCGTCGGGCGACCCTCGGCGTCGCGTCCAAGCATCGCGGCCGCCGCCGCGTAGTAGCCGCGGCCCCGGGTCTCGTACTTCTCGATCAGCCGGCACGCGTTCTCCACCGGGCTGCCGGTGACGGTCGCCGCGAACATCGAGTCGCGCAGCACCTCCCGTACGTCGCGGTGCGTCCGCCCGGCGAGGAGGTACTCGGTGTGGA
The DNA here is from genome assembly GCF_002797495.1 of Mumia flava. Taxonomy (NCBI): domain Bacteria; kingdom Bacillati; phylum Actinomycetota; class Actinomycetes; order Propionibacteriales; family Nocardioidaceae; genus Mumia; species Mumia flava. Next base: position 2,254,455 of record NZ_PGEZ01000001.1, on the reverse strand, counting down.
CGAGGTGCGTCATCGGCTTGAGGTACGGACCGAGCACGAGCCCGCCCTCGTGGCAGATGTCGCACATCATCTTGAGCTCCTCGTCGACGACCATGAAGAGCTCGTAGATCTCCTTCTCGTCGTCGAGGAACCGCAGCAGCTCGCGCTTGCGGTCGGCCTGCGTCTCCAGGCCGCGCAGCCGGAAGGTCCCGGAGATCGGGTTCATCCGGACCTGCCCGGCGTCGACGCTCACGTGCCGCTCCGGGCTCGCGCCGATCAGGTAGCGGTCGCCGGTGAAGACCAGGAACGTCCAGTGCGCGCCGCGCTCGCGCTCGAGCAGTCGTCGCAGCACGGTCAGGGCCTTCGCCGCGCCCCAGTCGGCCACCTTCGCCCGGTACGTCCGACCGATCACGAGGTTCGCGCCCTCGCCCTGCCCGATCTCGCCGTCGATCACGGTGCGAACCAGGTCGGCGTACGTCGCGTCGTCGGTCTCGAACCCGCCACGGTCGGTGAAGGCGACCTCGTCGTCCGGAAGGATCTCCAGCAGCTCGTCGAGCCCGATCTCGACCGACGTCTGCGCCTCGATCACCGACAGCGGGGTGCCGTCGTCGTGCGCCGCGAAACCGCGCTCGCGGACCTGGCGGAACGGCACGAGGACCAGGCTGTCGATCACGGGGCCTTCGGGCACGCCGTCGGCCAGCGGCACGTCGAGCAGCGACTCCAGGTCGGTCCGTGTCCCACCGATCAGGCGGACGCGGTCGGAGTCGCGCACGCGGACGAGCGCGTACGCCGGGTGGGCCAGGAGGTCGTCCAGAACGGTCATCGTCGTCCTTCTCGTCGGTGCGGCCGACGACGGGACCTCCCGGACGCGGCCGATGCAGGCGGGTCCGGGGTCAGCACGAGACGCCACCTAGCGGTGGCGCCACCAGAGGTCGCGGCGTGCTGTCATGGCGGTGATCGTAACGCACCGGGGCGAGTGAGAGATCCATCGCATTCTGGTATCACTCTCGGTATCATCGATCCCCTGCCGATGACACTGCGACTGAGCGACGAGGACATGCAGCGCCTCCGCGCGCGTGCGGAAGCAGAGGGGACGTCGATGCAGGACGTCGCGCAGCGCGCGATCGCGCAGTTCCTCGACGGAGCAACCCGTGCATCGCTGATCGAGGCTGCGCTCGCCGACACGCTCGAGCGCTACCCCGAGACGCTGCGACGGCTCGGCGAGTGACCGTCTTCCTCACCGTCGAGGAGGCGCTGGCGGTCGCCCGCTCGGTGATCGGCGCACCGCCCGAGGTGCGCGACCTCGGGCTGGTCGAGTCCGCGGTCGCGCGGCCACGCGCCTCAGCATTCGGCGCCGACGCCTATGCGACGCTCGACGAGAAGGCAGCCGCGCTCCTCCAGTCGATCGTCCGGGACCGCCCGCTGGTCGACGGCAACGAGCGGATGGGCTTCGGCTGCACGGCTGTCTTCCTCCACATCAACGGACACCCGCTCGAGCTCGACCAGGACACCGCGTACGACCTCGTGATCGCCGTCGCGACGGGGGGACTGGCGGAGGTCGCCGACATCGCCGCCGCGCTGCGCGGGTGGCGGACCGGTGAGCCGTCGGACTGACGGCGCCGCTCAGCCCGCCGGAGCGGTGAGCGTCGGCTCGCCGAGGTCGAACGCCACGTACTCCTCGACGTCGATCCGCCCACCGGGCTGGAAGTTCACCGGCTGGAGCCCGACCGGCCGACCGTCGCGGAACGTCACCAGCGACGCCTGTGCCGTCCGCCGCAGCTTGCTGCCGAGCGCGAAGGAGAACGCAGCACCGCCCGTGGTGCCGTTGGTGAACGTGACCGTCCTGCGGCCGTTCTCGGCGGTGAGCGTCGTCGGACCCTGCTGCACGTGCATGTGCCCCGCCAGCACGAGATCGACGCACCCCGACTCGGCGACCTGCTGACCAGTCGTCGGGCTGTGCACGACCACGGTGCTCACGTCCGCACCCTCCTCGCACGCGATCTCGACGAGCTCGGCCCCCTGCTCCTCGATCGTGGTCTCGCCCGTCGCGACCTCGGCGGTGTAGCCCGAGCTGCGCGGGTCGTTGAACCCGAGGAACCGGATCCCGGCGACCTCTTCGGGCTCCCCGTCGAGCACCGTGAAGCCCTCGTCGGCGAGCTGGGCGGCGACGAACGGGCCGTGGTCGTGGTTGCCCGCGACGGCGACCTTGTCGTAGTCGCGGAACTGGTTCGCGAGCGAGCGGACGCTGAAGCTCTCCCAGTCGCCGCCGCTGGAGGTGTCGTCGCCGGCATCGATCAGCAGCGTCGCGCCCACTTCGTCCCCGAGCGCCCGCACCACCGGGTCCATCCCGACGTTGTCGTGCCGGTCGGTGACGAACACCGCGACCGTCTCGCCCTCCTCCGGCTGCCTGAGCGCCGGCGCGATCTCGGCGACGGTGTCCTCGAGCTCGCCGTAGAACGTCACCGACTTGTCGTACGTGGTGATCGCCGACTGCACGATCGCCTGGCTCGCGTCGGTCGCACTGCCGGTCGTGATCTCGATGTCCTCGAGTCCGAGGTCGTCGGGGATGTCGGGATAGACCTCGGTGATCGAACGCCAGCGCGGTGTCGCGGTGGTCTCCTCGTCGGGCTCGGGCCAGGTCAGCAGGACCACGGCGAGCGCGATGGCCAGCGCGAACGCCACCGTCGTGCGCAACGGACCGTGCCCGACGCGGTGGCGCCTCCCGGCCCGCCGGGCCCGTGCGAGGATCTCGCGTCGACGGCGCTGACCGACGACCACCCACAGTGCCGCCACGACGATCGCTGCGAGCACACCGGCGCCCAGCCCACGCAGCGCCGACGAGATCGCCATGTCGCGCACCTCGACCGCGATCCGCTCGATCTCGGCGTCCGGCTGCGACGCGATCACGGCGTCACGGGCGACGAGCTGGTTCAGGCTGTCGGCGTCGGTGTCGCCGACGTCGAGGTTGACGCCCAGGCCGAACGGCTGGTCCACGGGCATCCGCAGGCTCGGCAGGACGGACCCGAAGTCGACCGTCGCGTGCTCGTCGAACGTCGGCGTCACGACGGCGGTGTGCGCGCCGACCACGACCGTACGGCTGGCGCCGGTGAAGGTCATCAGCGCGACCGGGACGGCGACCGCGAGCGTGATCGCGACCAGGACCAGGACCTGCCACGGGCGTGGCCTGCGAGCGCGCGGCGGCTCGGGCGCCGCATCGGGGGTGGTGGTGGGCACCCCTCCAGTGTGGCGCGGTGGTCCGACCATCGCGGATCGCCACACGGTGTGACGCGCCGTGCAAATACTGGTCACACGTCCAAGACATCTGCCAAAGTGGTCTGGATCACAGACCGTCTCGGGACGCCGACCCGGAGGACACGATGATCCGACCGCACCGGACAACCCGGCCGCACGCCACCACCGCGCCACCCCGTACGCCCCGATCGCGCCGTCGCGCGACCCGCCGCGGGCTGAGCGCGCTCGGCCTCCTCGCGGCAGCCCTGCTCGTCGTGGCGGGCCTGGGCGCGCCCGCAGGTGCAGCAGGAGCGTGGTGGGAGCCGACCGACCCGCAGACGCCGGACTCCGAGGTGAACGCCACCGGCGCGCCCTTCACGGGCACGATCGAGGACGGCTCGGTGCGCGGGTTCATCGACGCGCACACCCACATGTTCTCGAACGAGGGCTTCGGCGGGAACGTCGTCTGCGGAGCGCCGTTCAGCGACGCCGGGATCGCCGACGCGATGTCGGACTGCCCGCACCACCGGATCTCCCTGATCGAGAACCTCACCAACCCCGCCATGGGCGGCGACGTCCTCGCGACGCACGACACGACCGGCTGGCCGACCTTCGGCGACTGGCCGACGTTCCAGTCGTTCACCCACCAGCAGATGTACTACCGCTGGGTCGAGCGGGCCTGGCGCGGCGGTCAGCGGATCATGGTCAACGACCTCGTCTCCAACACCGGCCTGTGCAAGATCCAGGGCCTGGTCGGCGGCGCGAACTCCGCGCCCTGCGACGACATGGACGCCGTTCGGCGCGAGGCCGCCGCGACGTACGCGATGCAGGACTTCGTCGACGCCCGCTACGGCGGCGAAGGGAAGGGCTGGTTCCGGGTCGTCACCACGCCGGGGCAGGCGCGCGACGTCGTCGAGCAGGGCAAGCTCGCGGTGGTGCTCGGCGTCGAGGTGTCCGAGCCGTTCGGCTGCAAGCAGGTGCTCGGGGTCGCGCAGTGCTCGAGGGCCGACATCGACCGTGGCCTCGACGAGCTGGCGTCCCTCGGCGTCAGCAGCATGTTCCTCTGCCACAAGTTCGACAACGCCCTGTGCGGCGTGCGCTACGACGAGGGCACGACCGGCGTGATCGTGAACCTCGGGCAGTTCATCACGACCGGCACCTGGTGGAACCCGAAGACCTGCAAGCCCGGCCAGGTCCCGGACAACCTCGTCGCCGGCGGCGTCCTGCCCGCCGAGCTGTCGTTCCCCGGACTGCCGTCGGTCCTTCCGGTCTACCCGACCGGTCCGCACTGCAACCCCCAAGGCCTGAGCGCGCTCGGTGAGTACGCACTGCGCGGCATGATGAAGCGCAACATGATGGTCGAGGTCGACCACATGAGCGCCAAGGCCGCCGGCCGCGCGCTCGACATCATGGACGCGGCCGGGTATCCGGGCGTGCTGTCCAGCCACAGCTGGTTGGACGACGCCTTCATGGACCGGCTGTACGGCCTGGGCGGTTTCGCGACGCAGTACGGGCACGGCGCGACGCAGTTCGTCTCCGACTGGCAGGCGACGCGCGACGTCCGCGACGCCTACGACGTCGGCTACGGGTTCGGGATGGACATGAACGGGTTCGGCGGGACTCCTCCTCCGCCGGCGGACGCGGCGCGGATCTCGTACCCGTTCACGTCGTTCGACGGCGGCACGGTGCTCGACCGCCAGGTCACCGGTGAGCGCGTGTGGGACTACAACGGCGAGGGCGTCTCCCACTACGGCCAGGTCCCCGACTGGGTCGAGAGCCTGCGGATCCTCGGCGGCGACGAGCTGATCGACGACCTCGCGGCCGGCGCCGAGTCGTACCTGCGGACCTGGGGCGCCACGGCCGACTACGCGCCCGGCGCGAACCTGGCGCTGCGGGCCCCGGCGAGCGCGAGCTCGTACGAGTGGTCGCTGTTCACCAGCTACAAGCCGGGGCGCGCGGTCGACGGCGACACCGACACCCGGTGGGCGAGCCGGTGGAGCGACGACCAGTGGCTCGCGGTCGACCTCGGCGGGCCGCGCTCGGTCGCGAAGGTGACGATCGCGTGGGAGGACGCCTACGCCTCGCGGTACGCGGTGCAGGTCTCCCAGGACGGGTCGAGCTGGACGACGATGAAGACGGTCGACGGTGACGGCGGGCTCGACACGGTGTCGTTCCCCGCGACCTCGGCACGCTTCGTGCGGATGAAGGGGATCGACCGAGGGACCGGGTACGGCTACTCGATCCGGGAGCTCGGCGTCTTCTCCTGAGTGGGAGCCGCGCGAGGCTGCGCGGGGTGGCGGTCTTCCCAGCCAACTGGGGAGACCGTCACCTGGCTCCGATGGTTTCCCGCGCCCGGTGCAGGCCTTCCCAGCCGGCTACGGAGACTGACAGCGCGCGGTCCGGAGTCAGTCGGTGAGCCGGTCGAGCCAGCGGCGGCTGGACCCCACGGTCAGCAGGAGCTGGGTCGCGCGGGTCAGCACGACGTACAGCGTCCGCCAGCCCGCCGGCGACTCCTCGACGATCTGGTCCGGCTCGACGACGAGGACGGCATCGAACTCCAGACCCTTCGTGTCGAGTCCGTCCAGCACCCGCAGGCGTCCCAGGTCCTCGCGCTCCTCGGCCAGCCACGCCGCGACCTCGTCACGGCGGTCCGCCGGCACGACCACCGCGATCGACCCCTCGACCCGGTCGGCGAGGTCGCGCACCCCGCTGCGCACGGCTCCGGCGACGCCGTCGGCCGGGACCTCCTCGTGGACCGGCTCGACACCCGTGCGACGGACCGCGTCGGGTGTGTCCGCGTCGGGGATCATCGCGCTCGCGACCTCGGCCGCGAAGTCGTAGATCTCTGCGGAGTTGCGGTAGTTCGTCGACAGCCGGAACGTGTGCTCGGGCTTGCCGTCGAGCGCCTTCGCGCGCGCCTGCGCAGCCTCGTCGGCGTGCGGCCAGGACGACTGCGCCGGGTCGCCGACGATGGTCCAGCTCGCGTACTTCCCGCGCCGCCCGAGCATCCGCCACTGCATCGGCGAGAGGTCCTGCGCCTCGTCGACGAGCACGTGGGCGTACGAGTCGTCCTCGATGGAGGTGGTCGCACGCACCTTGCGCCTCTCCGACTCCTCCCGCTCGAACGACATCAGCTGCTTCACGTCGTACGGGTCGTCGTCGCCGTCGTCCTCGGGCACCTCGCCGAGCAGGTAGCGCAGCTCGTCGATCAGCGGAACGTCCTCGACGCTCGGGATCCCGGCGTCGGCGCCGTGCCACGACGCGAGCAGCGCGTCGATCTCCTCGGCCGACAGGAGGTCCCCGGCGTACGCACTCAGCACGGCGGGATCGGCGAGCGACTCCCAGACCGCGACCGGGTCGAGCGGCGGCCACCACGCGGCGGCGAAGTCGAGGAACCGATCGTCGTTCGTGAGCACCTTGTCGAACTCGTCGCGCGACTTCTCCAGCGCTCGATCACCCGAGACCTGCGACCACAGCGTGTCGAGGAGCGCCTCCTCGACCCTGCCGTACGCACGGTTGCGCGGCTGCCCGCTCAGCAGGCGGCGCCGCAGCGCGTCGAGCGCCGCGCCGTCGAGGCGGAGGACGTCGTCGCGGTAGAAGTAGCGCAGCTCGCGCGGCTCACCGGGCTGCGCGGCCCGCGCGGCCCGCGACAGCAGCGTGGCCATCCGAGCCGAGCCCTTGACCGCCGCGGCGGCCGGAGCGTCGTGGCGGTCGGCGGACACGCCGTCGACGACCTCACCGAGCGAGCGCAGCGTCACCGAGGTCTCGCCGAGGCTCGGGAGCACCCGCTCGATGTAGCCCATGAACACCCCGGACGGTCCGACGACGAGCACGCCGCCGGACTCGAAGCGGCGGCGGTCGACGTACAGCAGGTAGGCGGCGCGGTGCAGCGCGACGACGGTCTTGCCGGTGCCGGGGCCGCCGCCGATGATCGTGGCCCCGCGCATCGGGGCGCGGATCGCCTCGTCCTGCTCCTTCTGGATCGTCGCGACGACGGAGTGCATCGACGCGTCGCGGGCCCGGCTGAGGCTGGCCAGCAGCGCACCTTCGCCGACGACGACCATGTCCTCGGGGGCCTGGTCGGGATCGAGCAGCTCGTCCTCGACCCCGGTCACGGTCACGCCGCGGCTGCGCAGCACACGGCGGCGCACCACGCCGACCGGATCCTGCGCCGTGGCCTGGTAGAACAGCGACGCCGCGGGCGCGCGCCAGTCGACCAGCAGGACCTCGCGCTCGGCATCACGCACGCCGATCCGGCCGACGTACCGCTTCTCGCCCCCGGCCAGGTCGAGCCGACCGAAGACCAGTCCCTCGTGCGCGGCGTTCAGGGCGGCGAGCCGCTTGGAGGCCTGGTAGACCATCGCGTCGCGCTCGACCAGGCCGCCCTCGTGGCCCACGTGCCCACGCGCGTACCCCTCGCGCGCCAGCGACTGCGCCGCCTTCGTCGACTCCTCGAGCCGGTCGTAGACGACGTCGACGTACGCCTGTTCGTCGGCGAGCTCGCGCTGCTCGACCGACGGCGACGTGCTTGGTTCCAACCCTGGCTCCTCGAATCCGAGACTTCGAACAGAACTCCCAAGTCTATCCGGGGTCCCCCGCATTCCCACGCGCAGTGGCACTCGGGATTCGCGCGCGTGCCATCCTCGGCGCATGGCGATCCTCACCGACACCGAGCTGCTCGCCGGCCTGCGCGCCCGCGACGCCGTCCGCTGGATGCGCGACGCGGCCCTCGCCCACCACCGCGGCGAGCTCGTCGGCCCGCCCCGCGTCTCGGCTCCGCTCGGCGACGGCGCCCTCGTCGTGACCGCCGGGGCCCTGCGCGGCCGGTGGTACGGCTACCGCAGCCGTGCGGGCCTCGCGCCGGGCGGCGACGAGATCACGGTCGTGCAGGAGCACGGTTCCGGTCGGGTGCTCGCCCTCGCCGCGGGACGCGAGCTCGGACCCCGCCGTACGGGCGCGATCGGCGGTGCCGCGGCCGACGCACTCGCGCGTCCCGACGCCTCCGTCCTCGCGCTGGTCGGAGCGGGCACGCAGGCGTGGACGCAGCTGTGGGCGGTCGCGGCCGTACGCGACCTGCGCGAGGTGCGGGTGCACGTACGGACGCCCGAGCGGCGGGATGCGTTCGCGCGGCGGGCGCGGGAGGTGCTCGGGATCGAGGTGACGGGGTTCGCCGACGCGCGTACCGCGGTGGACGGTGCGGACCTGGTCGTGTGCGCGACGACGAGCACGACCCCGGTCGTCGAGCGCGACTGGCTCGCCCCCGGCGCGTACCTCGCGACGCTCGGGCCCAAGCAGCCGGGCGCCGCGGAGGTGGAGGTGGGGACCCTCGCGGCCTGCGACGCCGTCGTCACCGACTCACCGGCGCAGCTGCTGGACGGTTCGCCGACCAGCAACGTCGTCGGTACGGAGGTGGCCGGTGCGGTCGTCGCGCTCGGGGCCGTGATCGCGGGCGACGCCCAGGCCCGCCGCACGGACGCCGACGTGGTCGCGTTCTCCTCGGTCGGTCTCGCCGGCACCGAGCCGTACCTGCTCGCGCGCTACGCCGGCGTCGCCTGAGCCAGACCCGCTCGCGAGTCGTCCCTGGCGGGGTCGCGAGTCGTCCCTGGTGGGGTCGCGAGTCGTCCCTGGCGGGGTCGCGAGTCGCGGGGGGCTGCCGACGCGGCCGTGGAAACGATTCGATCACGGTTGCTGTCACCATCTATCCGGGGAAACAGACCATTGAGTACGGTCACGGTCCCTGCTGAGTCGCCCCGCGACCCGACCCCCGAGGAACCTGTGCTTCGTGCGTTCATCCCTGCCCTGGCGCTCGCGCTCGTGCCGTTGACAGCAGCCGTCCCACCGGCTGCCGCTGCCGACGAACCCGAGACGATCGTCGTGACCCCTGGCGCGACCGAGGTGTCGTTCACCTTCACGGTGGAGGAGGTGCCCGAGGAAGCGATCCTGGTCGTCCACGGCACCGGCGGCTTCGTCGTCCAGCGTCCGCTCACCGATCTCGTCGTCGGCGAGAACACCGTCGTGTGGGACGCCTCCGGCACGCCGGACGGCGACTACCGCGCGAACCTGCTGATCGACAGCGAGCCGGTGTCCACCGAGCCGCTCGACGCGATGGTGCGCGTGAACCTCGTCGGCCCCACCGTCACGGCACCGCGCCTCTCGCGGACGTCGATCTTCCCTGCCCGTGACGGCTACCGCGACAAGGTGGTGATCCGCTCCTCCTGGCCGACCAGCGAGACGCCGCTCACCACCGACCGGGTCGAGGTGCTCAACCGCTACGGCACCGTCGTCTGGCGCTCGACGTCGCGCCCCGCGACCTGGTCGGGTCGCGGGACCGGCGGCCGTACGCTGACGCCCGGCACCTTCCGCGTGCGCGCCGTGGCCGTCGACGCCGACGGTCTGCGTACGGTCAGCGCGGCCCGCAGGATCACGCTGTCGCCGAAGAAGCTGGTGACGGTGCGCGTGGCGCAGAAGGTGAAGCCCAGGCGCTTCATGCTGAAGAACACCTTCACCGGCAAGTGCGGCAAGGTCATCACGCCCGCGCGTCGCGGCAAGGTGTGGCGCGGATCGGTCAGCCTGTCGAGCAACCACAAGTGCACGCGTCGCGGAGCCAAGTCGGTCGTGGAGACCGACTACGGCATCACCTACGGCGACGCCGTCCTCACGCGCCTCGTCTTCAAGGTTCACAGCAAGGGCCATCGCAAGCGGAGCGACCGCGCTGTTGCGTTCACCCTGCGCGACAAGAACGGCTCGATCACCGGCACGCACTACCGCCGGCTCGGGTCCGCGAAGAAGTGGCGCACGATCGCGAGGCTCGAGGGAAGCGGACTGAAGCGCCACGTCATCGGCAAGAGCTACTACTGGGGTGTCGGCACGCTGGACGGTGCTCGCCACGACGTGCGGCGGTTCAAGGTGGTGTCGTACCAGAAGGTGCTGATCGACCCGCGCAAGCGGTCGTTCCCGTCGGCAGGAACGCCCGCCCGTACGGCCTCCGTGGGCGGCGCCTCGGTCCTGCGCTGACCGACCCCCGTACGGCCCGGGGTCAGCGGACGTCGACGTCGTCCGGGACCTCGGGCCAGCGCGGGGTGCGCTTCGGCAGGTCGGCCGGGACGCGACCCGGGTACTGCGCGGGACGCTTCTCGAGGAACGACGCGACACCCTCGGCGACGTCCGGGCCGCCGGCGAGCGTCCACACGGCCTCGGTGTCGATCGCGTGGGCGTACCACGGGCTCGACGCACCGGACATCGTCCACAGCAGCGCACGCGACGTCGCGACGGCGACCGGGGCGGTGTTCGCGACGATCTCGCGTGCGATGTCGAGGGCCGTCTCGAGCACCGCGGCGTCGTCGACGACGTGGTTGAGCAGACCGGCCTGGTGCGCCTCGTCCGCGCCGAACAGCCGGCCGGTGGCGATCCACTCCATCGCCTTCGGAACCCCGACGATCCGCGGCAGGAACCACGACGAGGCCGCCTCGGTCGGCAACCCGCGTCGCGCGAAGACCAGCCCGAACCGCGCGCTGCGTCCAGCCACCCGGATGTCCGCCGGCAGCGTCATCGTCACACCGACGCCGACCGCACTCCCGTTGAACGCGACGATCACCGGCTTCGTCGAGCGGGCCATGCGCAACGCGACGTAGCCGCCGCCGTCGCGCGGTACGCCGTCGACGGTGCCGATCCGGTCGAGGTACTCCTGCGTCGCCGGCGAGGGGTCGGAGGTGTCGAAACCCTCGTCCAGATCGGCCCCGGCGCAGAACACCTCGCCCTCCCCGGTGACGACGACCGCCCGTACCGCGTCGTCGGCGTCGGACTCGTCGAATGCCGCGGCGAGCTCGAGGCACATCCGCTGGGAGAAGCTGTTGCGCTTCTGGGGTCGCGTGAACGTGATCGTCGCGATGCCGCCGGCGGCGTCGTAGCGCAACGTGCTGAACTCCGGCACGGGACTTCCTTCCCTCGGCTGACGTGACCGTACCGGCTCGCCTTCTGACAGCGACCCCGGGCCTCGCTACATTGACGAATCTCGCCGACCCCGCGGCGAGACACCCCCGAGGAGTCGAACCAGCATGGCCAAGACCGCTCGCAAGGCATCGACCCGCCAGGTCGTGACCGTGATCGTCGTCGTGTGGCTGGTGATCGGAGCACTCGCGGCCGCCCAGCGCGGCTACTTCAAGGGCTCGGACGCGAACTGCGCCAAGATCAGCACGATCGCCGTGACCGTCATCGCCGGCCCCCTCAACTACGTCGGCGCGAACCCGAAGATCGACTGCAACATCGAGCCCAGCCAGTAGTCGAGCCCAGCCAGTAGTCGCCGGCAGCGGCGACGGCCGCGTCGCTCCCCGCGTCCGACCGGTCGCGGGGAGCGACGCCGATCAGCCGCGCTTCTTGCGCTCGAGGAACGCCAGCATCGCTGCGCGGGCCTCGTCGGAGGAGAACAGCACCGCCGACTGCTCCGCGACCGTCTCCCCGAGGCGGTCGATCCGGTCGACCAGGTCGGCGTTGAGCAATGCCTTGGTCTCGCGCAGACCCTGCGGGTACGCCTGGCGAAGGCCGGTCAGCACCGTCTCGACGGCACCGTCGAGCGCGTCCGGAGCGACCGCCTCGGTCACCAGCCCGTACGCGACCGCCGCGTCGGCGTCGAACGTCTCGCCGGTGAGGAACGTCCGCGATGCGGCGCGCGCGTTCATCCGCGGCACGGTCGTCAGGGAGATCACCGCCGGTGCGAGCGCGAGCCGGACCTCGGTGAACGCGAAGGTCACCGTGTCCGCGGCGACCACCACGTCCGCGGCCCCGACGAGACCGAGCCCGCCGGCGCGGACCGGTCCGTGCAGCCGGACCACGACCGGCTTCGGCAGCGTCGCGATCAGGCGCTGGAGCGCGACCAGGCCGCGCGCACCCTCGACCATGCCGCCCCCGGCCGCCTCCGACAGGTCGGCGCCCGAGCAGAACACCGGCCCGGCGGCGGCGAGCACGACCGCGAGCACGTCGGGGTCGGCCGCAGCGTCCTCCAAGCGCGCGGTCAGCTCGGTCACCAGCTGCGCCGACAGCGCGTTGCGGTTGTGCTGGCTGTCGAGCGTGATCGTCGCGATCTGGTCCGCGACGTCGAGATGGACGAGGTCAGTCATGCGGTCGGTCCTTCCGGGTGACGGCCCCGTCCCCGATTCGTCGAGTTGCGGCGCGAATGCCGCGTCGGGATCTCTCCGGAACTCGACAAATCGTGGACGGGACGGGTGGGTCAGTACGACTTGGGGAGGCCGAGCGAGAACTGGGCGATGAAGTTCAGCACCATCTCCCGGCTCACCGGCGCGATCCGCGACAACCGTGACCCGGCGAGCATCTGCACCAGCCCGTACTCCTCCGCGAGCCCGTTCCCGCCGTGGGTCTGGATCGCACGGTCGACCGCGTCGCAGGCGACCTCGCCCGCCGCGTACTTCGCCATGTTGGCGGCCTCGCCGGCCGCCATGTGGTCTCCCGCGGCATACAGCGCAGCGGCCTTCTGCGTCATCAGACGCGCCATCTCGATCTCGATGTGCGTCTGCGCCAGCGGGTGCGCGATCGCCTGGTGCGCCCCGATCGGCGCCTTCCAGACCTGCCGGGTCTTCGCGTACTCGACCGCCGTCTCGAGCGCGAGCCGCGCCGTCCCGGTCGCGAACGACGCCGCCATGATCCGCTCCGGGTTCAGGCCCGCGAACAGCTGCTCGATCCCGGCGTCCTCCGACCCGACCAGCGCGTCGGACGGCAGCGTCACGTCGTCGAAGAACAGCGTGAACTGCTTCTCCGGGCTGACGATGCCCATCGGGATCTCGCGGTACGTGAAGCCCTCGGTGTCGGTCGGCACGAGGAACAGCGCCGGCTTCAGGCTGCCGGTCCGGTGATCCTCGGTCCGCGCGACGACGAGCACATGGCTGGCCTCGTCGACGCCGGAGATGTACGTCTTCTGCCCCGACAGGCGCCAGTCGCCGGACTCGGTGCGGTACGCGGTGGTCACGATCTTGTGCGAGTTCGACCCGGCGTCGGGCTCGGTGATCGAGAACGCGAACGTGCTCGACCCGTCCGCGAGCCCGGGCAGCCAGCGCTGCTTCTGCTCGTCGGTCCCGTACTGCGCGATGATCGTGCCGACGATCGCCGGCGAGACCACCATCAGCAGGAGCGGGCAGCCGGCCGCGGCCAGCTCCTCGCACACCGCCGCGAGGTCGCCGATCTCGCCCCCGCCGCCGCCGTACTCCTCAGGAATCGCCACTCCGAGGTAGCCGAGCTTGCCGGCCTCGGCCCACAGCTCGGTCGTCTTGCGACCCTCGCGATGCGCCTCGAGGAAGTAGTCGCGGCCGTACTTGCGGCCGAGGTCGGCCACGGCCTTGCGCAGCTCGCGCCGCTCCTCGGACTCGCTGAACGCGGTCGTGGTCTGACTCATGCGTCGTCTCCTTCGTCGGCATCGGGCTGGTCGGTGGCGGGCTCGGTGTCGGGTTCGGTGTCGGGCTCGGTGATCACGGCGAGGACCGCCCCGGACTCGACCTGGGAGCCCGCGGTCGCTGCGAGCTCGGACACGACACCGTCGGTCGGTGCCGTGATCGTGTGCTGCATCTTCATCGCCTCGAGGACGACCACGACCTCACCTGCGGCGATCCGCTGCCCCGCCTCGACGGCGACCGAGACGACCGCGGCCGGCATCGGTGCGAGCAGCGAGCCCGCAGCCACCTGGTCGGCCGGGTCGACGAACCGGGGCACGACCTGCAGGCTGAGGCTCCCCGCGGGCCCGTCCACATCGACCGTCTCGGCGCCGGCCGTGGCGCCGCTCCGGACCACGCCGTACGCCGTCGCGACGCCGTCACGCACCAGCACGACGCGGTCGGGCGCGACCGTCTCCGCGACCAGGCCACCGTCGGCGGGACGGAGCCGACCTCGCTCGGACACGTACGCGACCGTGAGCTCGTCGTCATCCACACCGAACGTCACCGTGTGCGGCTGCGAGGCGACGTTGCGGTAGCCCGCGGGGATCCGCGCGAGCACCGGGGCCTGCGCGGCGACGGCGGCCGCGCGTGCGAGCGCGGCCGCCGTCGCGTACGCGACCCGCGACTCGGAGGCGATGCGGGGCGCCGCCCAGTCGTCGAGCCGGTCGCCGAGCAGGAGGGTGCTCAGCGACACCGGGTCGGCGAACGCAGGTGCGCCGAGGATGCCGTCGAGCAGGTCGAGGTTGGTGGTGACGCCGTGCAGGCGGCTGCGCCGCAACGCACCGCGCAGCATCCGGATCGCGGCGTTGCGGTCGGGCGCCCAGGCGACGACCTTCGCGAGCATCGCGTCGTAGTGGATCCCGACGTCGGTGCCGGCCTCGACACCGGAGTCGAGCCTGAGGCCGTACGCATCCAGCGAGCCGAACCGCGCCCGTACGCCGGGCACCTCGAACGCCCGGACCGTGCCGGTCTGCGGCGCGAAGTCGTCGGCGGGGTCCTCGGCGTACAGCCGGACCTCGATCGCGTGACCGCGCGGCGCCGGAGGTTCGGCGACCCCGGCGGCGTCGGCGAGCGTACGGCCCTCCGCGACCGCGATCTGGAGCGCGACCAGGTCCAGCCCGGTGACGGCCTCGGTGACCGGGTGCTCGACCTGGAGCCGGGTGTTCATCTCGAGGAAGGAGATCCGCGCACCGGCGTCGCCGCCCTTCTCGCTCTGCCGCTCCTCGCTGTGCCGTTGGTCCACGAGGAACTCGACCGTGCCCGCGCCGGTGTAGCCGACCTGCTTGACGATCCCGCGCGCCGCGTCGTGCAGCGCGGTCCGGGTCGCGTCCGACAGACCGGGCGCGGGCGCTTCCTCGACGACCTTCTGGTGGCGCCGCTGCAACGAGCAGTCGCGGTCGCCGACCACCCAGCACGTGCCGTGCTCGTCGGCGACCACCTGCACCTCGACGTGCCGCGCGTGCTCGAGGTAGTGCTCGACGAACACGGTGGCGTCCCCGAACGCGGACGCCGCTTCCGACCCGGCCTGCTCGAGCGCGCCCGGCAGGTCTGCGAGGTCGCGGACGACGCGCATCCCGCGTCCACCGCCTCCCGACGACGCCTTCACGACGACGGGCAGGTCGTCCGCAGTCACGTCCGCCGGGTCGAGCATCCCGCCGACCGGGCCGCCGGCCGCGGCCATCAGCTCCTTCGCGCGGACCTTCGAGCCCATCGCCTCGATCGCGTCCGGGCTCGGCCCGATCCACGTGAGCCCGGCGTCACGGACCGCGGCGGCGAACGACGCGTTCTCGGACAGGAACCCGTACCCGGGGTGGATCGCGTCCGCGCCCGCGGTCCGCGCGGCGGCGATCACGAGGTCGGCCCGCAGGTACGTGTCGGCGGGCGCCGCGCCCGGCAGCCGGACGGAGGTGTCGGCGTCGCGGACGAACGGCGCGTCCGCGTCGGCGTCGGAGTGCACCGCGACCGTCGCGATCCCCAGCGCGCGGCACGTCGCGAACACGCGCCGGGCGATCTCCCCTCGGTTCGCGACCAGCACCGTCCCGATCATCCTGCGCTCCTCTCTCGTCGTCCGTCCCGCCCCGTGCGCCCGCGATTCGACGGGTTTCCCACCGAATCGGGGTGCGCAATGCGTGGAGGACGCGTCGAATCGGGGGCGCGATGAGCGGTCACAGCCGGAACACCCCGTAGCCCTGGGCGCCCTCGATCGGAGCGGTGGCGATCGCGGACAGGCAGATCCCGAGCACCGTGCGGGTGTCGCGCGGGTCGATCACGCCGTCGTCGTAGAGCATCCCGGAGGTGAAGTACGCGAGCGACTGCTCCTCGATCTGCTTCTCCACGAACGCCCGCATCTGCGCGTCACCGTCCTCGTCGTACGGCTGTCCCTTCGCCTCCGCCGCCCCGCGCGCGACGATCGAGATCACGCCCGCGAGCTGCGCCGGGCCCATCACCGCCGACTTCGCGTTCGGCCAGCTGAACATGAACCGCGGGTCGTACGCCCGCCCGCTCATGCCGTAGTGGCCCGCGCCGTACGACGCGCCCATCACGACGCTGATGTGCGGCACGGTCGAGTTGGAGACCGCGTTGATCATCTGCGCGCCGTGCTTGATGATCCCGCCCTGCTCGTACTCCGCTCCGACCATGTAGCCGGTCGTGTTGTGCAGGAAGAGCAGCGGGGTGTCGATCTGGTTCGCGAGCTGGATGAACTGCGTCGCCTTCTGCGACTCCTCGCTGAACAGCACGCCCTGCGCGTTCGCGAGGATCCCGACCGGGTAGCCGTGCAGCTGGGCGAAGCCGGTCACCAGCGACGTGCCGTACAGCGGCTTGAACTCGTCGAACTCCGACCCGTCGGTGATCCGCGCGATCACCTCGCGCGGGTCGAACGGCGTCTTCAGGTCCGTCGGCACGATGTCGAGCAGGTCCTCGACGTCGGCCGTCGGCTCGTCGTACGCCGCGGCGGGGGCGGGTCCGTGCTTGCGCCAGTTGAGCCGGCGCGCGATCTGGCGGCCGAGGCGGATCGCGTCGCGCTCGTCGACCGCGAGGTAGTCCGCGAGGCCGGACGTGCGCGCATGCATCTCGGCGCCGCCGAGCGACTCGTCGTCGGACTCCTCGCCGGTCGCCATCTTGACCAGCGGCGGCCCGCCGAGGAAGACCTTCGCGCCCTCCTTGACCATCACGACGTAGTCGCTCATGCCGGGGACGTACGCTCCGCCGGCGGTCGAGTTGCCGAAGACCAGCGCAACGGTCGGGACGCGCGCGGCCGAGGCGCGGGTGATGTTGCGGAACGTCGCGCCGCCGGGGATGAAGATGTCCTTCTGGGTCGGCAGGTCGGCTCCGCCGGACTCGACGAGGTTGATCGTGGGGAGGCGGTTCTCGGCGGCGATCTGCGCGGCCCGCAGACCTTTCTTGACCGTCAGCGGGTTGGACGAGCCGCCCTTCACGGTGGGGTCGTTCGCGACGATCATGCACTCGACGCCCTCGACGACGCCGATCCCGGTGACGATCGAGCCACCCACCGGGAAGTCCGTGCCCCAGGCCGCGAGCGTCGACAGCTCGAGGAACGGGGCGCCCTCGTCGAGGAGGAGCTCGATCCGCTCCCGCGCGAGCAGCTTGCCGCGAGCATGGTGGCGCGCGACGTACTTCTCGCCGCCGCCGGCGAGCGCCTTGGCGTGCTGCTCGGCGAGGTCGTCGATCTTCGTCAGCATCGCTTCGCGATGAGTCGGCGGAGCGTCGCGATGAGTCGGCGCCCCGCCGGTCTCGGTGGCCGTGTCGGTCATCAGAATCCCATCACCTTCGCGATCAGGTCGTTCATCACTTCGGTCGCGCCGCCGCCGATGCCGAGGATCCGGGCGTCGCGGTAGTGCCGCTCGACCTCGGACTCGCGCATGTAGCCGATGCCGCCGTGGATCTGCACGGCCTCGTCGACGACGAAGTCGCAGGCGGCGACCGCGTCGTTCTTCGCGAGGGCAGCGTCGGCGGCGAGCCGGATCGGGTCGAGCGACGCACCGGCCTGGAGCGCGGCGGCACGCTCGACGACGCCGCGCGTGTACGTACGGGCGGTCTCGGTCGCGCGGTGCATCTCGACCAGCTTGTGCCGGATCACCTGCCGGCTCGCGAGCGGACGGCCGAACGTCTCCCGCTCCCGCGCGTACGCCACGGCGAGGTCGAGGCAGCGCTGCGCGGTGGCGTACGCCTGGACGGCGAGGCTGATCCGTTCGCTCACGAACTGCTGCATGATCAGCACGAAACCGGAGCCCTCGTCGCCGACGAGGTTCGCGGCCGGCACCCGGACGCCGTCGAACGCGAGCTCGGCGGTGTCGGAGCAGTGCCAGCCCATCTTGCGCAGCGGCCTCTGCACCGCGAACCCGGGCAGGCCCTTGTCGATCACGAGCAGGGAGATCCCGCCGTGGCCGTCGGCGCCGGTGCGGACGGCCGTCGTCACGAAGTCCGCGCGGACTCCGGAGGTGATGAAGGTCTTGCCCCCCGTCACGACGTACGCGTCGCCGTCGCGGACCGCGCGGGTCGACAGGCCCGCGACGTCGGACCCGCCGCCGGGCTCGGTGACGCCGAGCGAGCCGATCGTCTCCCCGGCCAGGGTCGGACGCACGTACCGGTCGATCAGCGCCGCGCTCCGCTCGGTCGGCGCAGCCGTGTGGGCGGCGACCAGGTGCGGCAGCGCGATCCCGTGGGTGAACAGGGCCGCGATCAGCCCGGACGAGCCGCCGGCGGTGATGACCGCCTCGGTCAGCACGGACACGTCGACGACGTCGCCGCCCTGGCCGCCGACGGACTCGGGGAACCCGACGCCGAGCAGCCCGGCCCCGGCCGTACGGCGGTGGAGGTCGCGCGGCACCTCGCCGGCGTCCTCCCAGGCGGCGAGATGCGGGACGATCTCCGCTCGGGTGAAGCGGGTCGCGGCGTCACGCAGCGCCGTACGCTCCGGGGTGGCCCACGCGTCGTAGGGAGCGGACACGGACGGTCCGTCGGTCGCGGACGGGGGTGCGGTCGCGGTCATGGCAGCAGTCCTTCCGGGATCAGGACATGGCGGGCACGCAGCCACTCGCCGAGCGCCTTGGCCTGCGGGTCGAAGCGGGTGGACGCGGCGACGCCCTCGCCCAGGAAGCCGTGCAGCACGATGTTGACCGCGCGCAGGTTCGGCAGCGGATGGATGTCGATCTCGAGCTTCGCCGCCTCGGGCAGGAGCGCGCGGACCACCACGTCGTCGAGCGCGTCGAGCAGCCACGCGTACGCGCCGTCGGGGTCGGGCACGTCGCTGCGGACCCAGACTCCGACGTTCGCGTCGCCACCCTTGTCGCCGCTGCGGGCGTACGCGAGGTCGCCGAGCGGGCGGGAGGTACGGGCCGGGTCTCGATCACTCGCTGCGCTCGCGCCTCGACCATCGGGTGGAACCGCGCCCTGCCCGGCGTCGGTATCGACCTCGCCCTTCCCGTCGTCGGTCGAGGCCGAACGGAGCGAGGATCGAGACCCGGAGCGGGCTCCCACGGGTGGGAGGGGCTCGGTCACGGTCGGGGGCGGGACGTCGATCGTCGACCCGTCGGTCAGCACGACGCGGTGCGGGACCAGGCTCTGCGGCACGAAGCCTGCGGTGTAGACGCCGTACGGGCTCGCGGCGCCGGGCGGGCGGGTGGCGGTGAACCCGGGGTACGAGGCGAGCGCGACCTCGACGGCCGCTCCGGAGAACGCACGGCCCACGGGGTCGGGCGAGGGCGCGCTCACGTGGCAGCGCAGCAGCGACGTCGCACGAGCCTGCGTGTCCGGGTCGGCGACGTCGGTCCGGTCGAGCTGCCACTCGACCGTCTCCGGCATCCCGGCCGGCGACGCGGCGAGCGCCGCCTCGATCTGCGCTCGCACGAGGGCGGCCTTCGCGTCGACGTCGAGGCCGGTCAGGACGAGCTCCACGGAGTTGCGGAACCCGCCGAAGGAGTTGAGGCAGACCTTGACGTCCGGCGGCGGAGGCGTGCCGCGGACCCCGCTGATCCCCACGCGGTCCGGGCCCTGCTGCTCGAGCTGCACGGTGTCGAGCCAGCTCACGACGTCCGGGCCGGCGTACGGGGCACCCGCGATCTCGTAGGTCAGCTGCGCGGTGACCGTGTCGACGGTGACCGCTCCCCCGGTGCCGTCGTGCTTCGTGATCACGCTCGAGCCGTCCGCAGCGACCTCGGCGATCGGGAATCCCGGGTGCAGCAGAGCGGCGGGATCGAGCGACGTGAACCCGGCGAAGTTGCCGCCCGTGGCCTGCGCGCCGCACTCGATCACGTGCCCCGCCACCACGGCGCCGGCGAGCGCGTCGTGGTCCTCGCGCGCCCACCCGTACGCATGGGCGGCGGGGCCGACGACCAGCGACGCGTCCGTGACCCGTCCGGTGACGACGATGTCGGCCCCCGCGTCGAGGGCGGCGGCGATGCCGAACGCGCCGAGGTAGGCGTTCGCGGTCAGCGGTGCGCTGCCGGAGCGACCGGCGAGGCCGAGCTCGTCGGCGCGCGCGCGAAGGTCGTCGCCCTCGACGTGCGCGACCGCGAGGTCCAGGCCCTGCTCGCCGACCAGCTCGCGCAGCCGGTCGGCGAGCCCGGCCGGGTTGAGCCCGCCGGCGTTCGCCACGATCCGCACCCCGCGCTCCTGCGCGAGCGCGAGGTTGGCGGACATCTGCTTCACGAAGGTCTTGGCGTAGCCGAGCGACGGGTCCTTCATCCGGTCGCGGCCGAGGATCAGCATCGTCAGCTCGGCCAGGTAGTCGCCGGTGAGGAAGTCGAGCTCGCCGTCGCTCAACATCTCCTCGACGGCCGAGAGCCGGTCGCCGTAGAAGCCCGAGGCGTTGCCGATCCGGATCACGAGACACCTCCGGCGGGGTCTCGATCCTCGCTCCGCTCGGCCTCGACCGACGGGGAGAAAGGCTCGGCCTCGACCGACGGCGAGAGGGGCACGGCGTCGACCCGCCCGGAGCGCGGCTTCGGGTCGGGGCCGGGCAGCCCCGCGAACGCCTGGACGATGTCGAGCCACTCGTCGGCAGCCGCGCCGTGCGCAGCCACGTCCACGTCGTCGCGGGTCCGGCGACGTGTCGCGAGCAGCGCGAAGTCGTACCCGTCGCCCGTGACCCGGTCCGGCGCGTCCTCGGGCCCCCAGGCCCAACGCTCCCCGCCGGGCCCGTGCAGCTCGACCCGTACGGGCGCGTCCGGCATCTCGCGGCCGCGCACGAGGTAGGCGAAGGCGCGCGTCCGGAAGCCGAGGTAGGCGACGTGCTCGGCGCGACGGTCGCGCGGGAGCTCGACGCCGAGCGCCTCGGCCACGTCGCGTCCGTGCGCCCAGGTCTCCATCAGCCGGGCTGTCGCCATCGACGCGGCACTCATCGGCGGGCCGAACCACGCGATCTTCGTCCCACGGGGGACGGCGCGCAGCGCGTCGGAGAGCCGGGCCCGCCCGTCGCGCCACGCGGACAGCAGCTCCTCGGCCGATCCGGCGGCGATGCGCTCGGCCTCGGCGTCGACGAACCCGGTCGGGTCGGAGGCGGCGCGCTTCATCAGGTCGCCGAACGCCTCTCCGCCCTCGATCGCGGCCAGGGAGGCCTCGTCGGTCCAGTGCAGGTGCGCGACCTGGTGGGCGACCGTCCATCCCGGCGCAGGAGTCGGGGACGACCACCCGGCGTCGTCGAGGCCGGCGACGACCGCGTCGAGCTGCTCACCCTCCGCGGCGAGGTCGGCGAGCAGGGGGGTCAGCACGTCGGGGTCGGTGGCGGCGTCGGTCATCAGCGCTCCAGCTCCTCGTCGAGGGTGATCGCCCACGTGTCCAGGATCGCGGTCCGTCGGGCGGTGTCGTCGGACAGCGACGCGGCCAGGCCGAGGCCGCGCATGAGGTCGAGCGTGGCCTGCACGAGGCGGCGGTTCGAGCCGCGGGACTCGTCGATGCGCAGCAGGTCCACGGCGTACGCGTGGGTCTCGCGCCCGACCCGGCGCTCCAGGGGCGCGACTGCGGCATGCAGGTCCTCGTCGGTCCGCGCAGCCACCCACAGCTCGAGGGCGGCGAAGAAGACCGGCGAGACGAACTGCGCGGCGAGGACGTCGAGCACCGCCCGGGTCCGGCCCTGCTCGGGCAGCTCGGCCACCGCGGCGGACAGGTCGTCACGGCGCCGCTCGGTCAGGTGCTCGACGGCCGCGACGACGAGGTCCTGCTTGCTCGGGAAGTGGTGGAGCTGCGCACCGCGCGACACACCGGCGCGCTGGGAGACGACGGTCGTGCTCGTCCCGGCCCAGCCGAGCTCGACCAGGCAGGACACCGTCGCCTCCATCAGGCGCAGCCGCATCGCCCGGGTCCGCTCGCCCTGCGGTGTGCGTGTGGTCGCAGTCACGTGGCCAGCATCGCAGTCCCCCAACAAACAGTCAACCCTGTTTCTTTCTGCGAGGATCAGGCCCGGAACCCCGGCCGTGAATCGGAGTGCAACTCCATGTGGAATGTCGGGAACGCGCAGACCCCTCGATGCGTTTCAATGGAGTGTCGGGTGTCCGTCGGGTGATCGGGGGTACCGACGGCAACCCGCCCGGCCGGCGGGTGGGTGCGCACCCCTCCACCAGCGCGCTCGCCCGTCCGGGCCGGACCCCGCCCCCGACCGGCGCGTCGCTGCGCGCGCTCGACACCGTCCAGTCGATACCCTCACGCGGTGAGCGAGCGTGAGATCACCGGCGACGTCGCCCTCTGCCGCCCGAACGGCCGGCTCGACCCACGCGCGGTCGGGTGGTCGCGCCGACCCGTGCACCAGGCGAACCTCAAGGGCTGGGGACGCTGCAAGCGCTGGGAGTACTGGGGGATCGTCTCCCCCACCCACGTGATCGGCGTGGTCGTGTCCAGCCTCGACTACGCCGGCGTCCACGGCCTGTACGTGCTCCACCGCGCATCGGGGGCGGAGTGGCGGCGCGATGCCGTGGTGCCGCTCGCCCGCAACGTCGTCCTGCCCGACCGCGCGGGCCAAGGGCGGGTCGCCGCGATCGCGGGCGACCTCACGATCGACATCGACCAGCAGCCGCACCACACCACGCTCCGTGCCACGACCGAGCGGATCGCGCTCACGCTGCGCATCGACGCGCCGGAGCACCACGAGTCGCTCGGCGTGGTCGTCGGGTGGAGCAAGCGGCGATTCCAGTACACCGTCAAAGACCTCGCACGACCGGCGGTCGGGACGCTGGTGCTCGACGGGCACGAGCAGCCGATCACCGACGCGTACGCCGTGCTCGACCACGGCCGCGGGATCTGGCCGTACCGCGCGACCTGGAACTGGGGCGCCGGCAGCGGTCCCGGCGGCAACGCGGTGCAGGTCGGCGGGACGTGGACCGACGGCACGGGCAGCACCGAGAACGCGCTGCTGATCGAGGGCACGCTGCACAAGATCAGCACGGACCTCGACTGGGCGTACGACCGCGACGACTTCTCCGCGCCGTGGCGGGTCACCGGCGGCGGGGTCGACGCGACCTTCCACCCCGAGCACGTCCGGGTCGACCGCACCGAGCTCGGGCTCCTCGGCAACCGGACGCACCAGGCGTTCGGGACGTGGTCCGGCACCGCGACCGCGGACGACGGCGCGACGCTCGCTCTCGACGGGCTCGTCGGCTGGGCCGAGGAGGCTCGCCAACGCTGGTGACGGCGGCGCTGGCGACGGCGGTGCCGGTGACGGCTGGTGCTGGCGGCGAGAGGCGCCCGCCGACAGCGCCCGCTCAGCCGCGGTCGGAGAAGCGCAGCAGGGCGAGCGACTCGAACGCCGCCACCACCGCGTAGATCAGGATCGACGCGCCGGTGACGACGACGATGCTGGCCCACAGCTGGTCGTAGGCGTAGGCGGGGATGGCACGAATCATGCTGGTCCCGAGCCCCTCGCCGCTCGCCAGCCACTCGGCGACGAGCGCACCGATCAGCGCCGCCGGCACCGACAGCCGCGCTGCCGCGAAGATCGACGGCACGGCCGACGGCACGGCGACCATGCGCAGCGCGGTCCAGCGCGAACCGCCGTACGCGACCACCACCTCGAGCGCCTGCGCGGAGGCGGAGCGCAGCCCCAGCACGATCGTCACCAGCGCCGGGAAGAACACCACGATCCCACCGATCACCGCGACGCCGACCTGGCCGCGCCCGAAGACGAGCGCGAGCACCGGTGTCATCGCGACGAGCGGCACGGACCGCAGCAGCATCGCGACCGGCATCGTCGCCTGCTCGACCACCGGGAGCAGCACGTACATCGCCGCGGCGACCATCGCGCCGAGCATGCCGGCGACGAAGCCCCAGGCGGCGTCACGCAACGTGATCGCCAGGTCGCCGAACACGAGCTCGCGGTGCTCGGCCGCCTCCGGCCCGCTGAACAGGTAGGCCCAGATGTCCGCCGGGGTCTTGCCGACCCGTGGCCCGATCTCGGGGAACGCAGCGAGGAACAGCCACCACAGCAGGAGCACGACGCCCGCGGCGATCGCGATCGGCACGAGCGTCCGGACCAGGCCGAGCAGCGCCGACAGCACGTACGACGCCGGCCGCACGGCGCTCTCCCCCGCGGGCGGGCGGGTCGTCGTCGCGGTCGCGCTCATCGCACGCCCCCTGCCGTACGAGGCGCCGCGGTCGCCCACGGCGTCACCGCCCTCCCGATCAACGACACGATCAGGTAGCCGAGTCCGGCGAGCAGCCCGGCCCCGATCGCGAAGCCCCAGGTCCGCGGGATGTTCGAGTTCTGCTGCGCAGCGGTCAGCGCGACCCCGACGCCGGTGTCGATGCCGCCGAGGTACTCGCCGAGGATCGTGCCGAGCACAGCGGCCGGCGCCGCGATCTTCAGCGACGCGAACACACCGGGCAGGGCGGCGATCCACTGGACCCGCCGGAACTGCTGCCACCGGCCTCCGCCGTACGCCCGGACGAGGTCGAGCGAGGCGCGCTCGGCCGACCGGAACCCGCTCAGCGTCCCCACCATCGTCGTGAAGAACACCGAGATCGCCGCGAGGAAGACCGACGGCGCCCGGCCGCCGAAGAGGACGAGGACGATCGGGCCGAGCGCGAGGATCGGCGTGCAGTACGAGATGATCGCCAGCTGGGTCGCGACCGGCTCGATCGGCGGGATCAGCACCACCAGCACCGCGAGGCCGATCGCGAGGACGTTGCCCCAGAGGAACCCCTCCAGCGCGCTCCGGGCCGTGACCGTGAAGTTCGGGCCGTACAC
This sequence comes from Mumia flava, assembly GCF_002797495.1. NCBI lineage: Bacteria > Bacillati > Actinomycetota > Actinomycetes > Propionibacteriales > Nocardioidaceae > Mumia > Mumia flava. The sequence continues at coordinate 2,229,615 of NZ_PGEZ01000001.1, read as the reverse complement.
GTCCCAGCCGTCGGTGACCATCGACTGCAGCACGGTCCACGGGGTCGGGATCGCGCCGCCGGCGAGACCGAGGACCCCGGCGAGCGTCCACAGTCCGAGGACGACGGCGATCCCGATCGCGCCGGTGACGGGCGCGGGCAGTCGGCGCATCAGCCCTCCTGCCCCTCGGCCCCGAACAGCAGGGCCGAGAGCCGGTCGGTGTACGCGTGGAACTCCGGTGAGCGCAGCAGGTCCGGGGTCCGCGGCCGGGGCAGGTCGATCGGCACGAGCTCCACGATCCGACCCGGACGCGGGCTCATCACCGCGACCACGTCCGACAGGAACACCGCCTCGGCGATCCCGTGGGTCACCATCAGCGTGGTCGCCGGCTTCTCCGTCCAGATCCGCAGGAGCTCGATGTTGAGACGCTGGCGCGTCATGTCGTCGAGTGCCCCGAAGGGCTCGTCGAGCAGCAGGACCGACGGCTTCACCACCAGCGCGCGAGCGATCGAGACCCGTTGCCGCATGCCGCCGGACAGCTGACCGGGCCGCGCCTTCTCGAACCCGTCCAGCCCGACGAGCCGGATCAGGTCCGCGACCAGCTCGTCGTCGGGCTTGATGCCCGCGACCTGGAGGGGGAGGCGGATGTTCGCGGCCACCGAGCGCCAGGGCAGCAGCGCGGCGTCCTGGAACGCGATCCCGAGCTCGTGCTCGCGCACCAGCTCGCGCGGTGACCGTCCGTTGACCAACGCCGTCCCCTCGCTCGGCGTCTCGAGCCCGGCGAGGATCCGCAGGATCGTCGACTTCCCGCACCCCGACGGTCCCAGGACGGACAGGAACTGCCCGTCGTCGGTCTTGAGGTCGACGTCGGACAGCGCCGTGACGGTGCGCCTGCCCATCCGGAACGTCTTGCTCAGACCCTGGAGGTTGACGCCGGTCCCGAGGGCGGGCGAGGTGCTGGTGGTGGCCGTCGACATGGCCGCTCCTGAGGGTCGAAGGAAGGCGTACGGATGCGTGCGGTCGTCAGATCAGGTCCGGGTTCTCCTCGTAGACCTCCGTGATCAGCGACATGTCGAACAGGTCCTCGGCGGCGATCTCGATGTCGGCGGTCGCGAGCGCCTCGATGTTCTGGGCGATCTTCTCGTCGCTGATCGTGAGGATGCCGTTCTCGGCGGTCTCGTCGCTCTGGATCAGCTTCGACTGCGCGGTGTTGTAGTCGATCTGGTTCTGCAGGTCGAGGTTGAGGTCCTTGCCGTACTTCTCGACCGCGAGCTTCGCTGCGCCCTCGTGGTCGGAGATCGCGTCCTTCCAGCCCTTGATCAGGCCGAGCAGGTAGCCCTTGACCAGGTCACGCTCCTCGTCGATCGCCTGCTGGCTGATCAGGATCGACTCGCCGACGAGCGGCAGGCCGTTGTCGGCGAACAGCATCGTGGTGTTCGGGAAGCCGTTGGCGGCGAGCGACAGCGGCTCGTTCGTCACGTACGAGACCCAGCCGTCGACCTCGCCCTTGGACAGCGGGGTCGGGTCGAACTGCACGGAGACGATCTCCATGTCGTCGCGGGTCAGGCCGTTCGAGGCGAGCAGCGCGTCGAACACCAGCGTGTTCGTGTCCTGCACGCCGATCTTCTTGCCGACCATGTCCTGCGGCGTGCTGATCGGGTTGTCCACGCCGGAGGTGATGCAGAACGGGCTGCGCTGGTACGTCGCCGCGATCGTCTTCGCCTCGAGACCCTGGAGGATCGCGGGGGCTGCGAAGTCCGGGGTCGAGGTGCCGACCCAGACCTTCCCGGTGTCGAGCCCGGCCTCCGTCCCGGTGCCGGCGGCGCCGCCCGCGATCAGCTCGACCTCGAGGCCGGCATCGGCCCAGTAGCCGTTCTCGATCGCGAAGTACTCTCCGGCGAACTCGACGTTCTTGATCCACGACAGCTGCATCGCGACCTGCTTGGTGCCGTCGGCGCTGGCCTCGGAGTCGTCGCTGCCGCAGGCCGAGAGGATCGGGGCGGCTCCGACGGCGAGGCCGGCGAGGCCCGTGAGCTGGAGGAAGCGGCGCCGGCCCATCGGGGCGGCAGCGGTCGTGAGGGGGCGACGGTTCATGAAGGCTCCTGGCGGTTCTCGGGGAATCGCCGGTGAGCCTAGGCAGCCGACGTTTCGCCGGTGTCACCGTCGACGCGCGCCAGGTATCGCCGCCGTTAACTCATGACTTCACACACCGCGAGTCGGAGGCCTCAGGCGTCCGCGCTGATGTCGGCGCGGGTCGCGTCGAGTGCCGACGCCAGCGCATCGGCGTCGACCGTCAGGCCCACGCCGTGGCCGCCTCCTCCGATCGAGATCGGGCCGGCGATCGCCCCGTCCATCACGACCGGCCAGGCCGTCGTGCTCCCCAGCGGCGTGATCGTCCCGCGCTCGTACCCCGTGACCTCGCGCGCCCGGTCCGCGTCGGGCATCGAGACCCGGCTCACGTCGAGCAGCTCGCGCAGCTTCGGCCAGGAGAACCCGCGGTCCCCGGGCACCATGACGAAGCGGTAGTCGCCCTCGCGGACCCGGACCACGAGCGTCTTCACCAGCGCCCGCGGCTCGATCCCGCGTGCGGCGGCGGCCTCCTCCAGCGATCCGACGCGGCCGTGCCGGGTCACCTCGTACGCGAGGCCGAGCGACTCGGCGGCCGCGATCGCGCGGTCCGAGCGGTCGGCGTGGTCGGTGGATGCGTCGGGTGCCATCGCTCCATCGAACCACGCGACCGGCGAGCGATGTTCGGCGAATCACGAGCCGGCGGGGCTCGGCGCTTCTAGCATCGGCTCATGGACCGCGCACTCCGGAGACCGGCGGCGGTGCTGCTGGCCGCCGGCTGCGCGGTCTGGGCCGCCGTCCTCCTCCGGGATGCGCCCACCGGAGTCCTCGTGCTGGTCCCGACCCTGTTCGCGACCGGCCTTCTCGCCGCTCAGCGCCGACCGCTCGTCGGCGCCCTCGTCGTCGGCGCAGGGCAGGCGGTCGGGCTGGTGCTCGGCGCGCCGGAGGACAACGCGTCCGGCCTGGCGGCGGGGCTCGCCGCGCTGTTCCTGCTGGGTCGGCGCGCGCGCCCGGTCGCCGGACTGCCGGCCCTCGTGCTCTTCTGCGCCATCATCGTCGCGACCGACCTGCCGACCGGTCGGCACCTGCTCGGGATCGGGCTCTTCGCGGCGACCTGGGCGCTCGGCACCGCGACGCGGCGTGCGTTCCGCGCGTCCGAGGACGCACGGCAACGGGCGCTGCGCGCCGAGGAGCGCGACGTCGCGGCCACGGCGCGGCACCTGGTGGAGGAGCAGACCCAACGGCACGCCGTCGCGGCCGTGCTCGGGAGCGAGACCGCCCTGCTGCGGATGCGCGCGGAGCTGGGCGAGCAGGCGGGCCCGCTGTCGGCGGATCGTCTCGCGGGGATCGAGAGCATCGCGCGCGAGGCGGTCGAGGAGCTGCGCTCGGTGCTCCGTACCCTGCGCCGACCGAGCGCAGCGAACCGTGACGGCGCAGCGGCACCGGCGCCGGGCGGCGCCCGCCCGAGCCTGCGAGGCCGCGACGTGGCTCGTGCGGTCGCGGTCGTCGGCCTCGTGCTCCTCGAGCACGCCGTGGTCGGCGAACGGGTGGCTCCCGCGCTCGCGGTGGCGATCGCGCTCGCGCTCGGAGCAGCCGCGCTGCTCGTGCGGACCGCACCGGTCCAGGCGTGCGCCGCGGCCGCGGCCGTCCCGGTCGTCGGGCTGGCGACGGGCGCGACGCTGCCGACGAGCGCCGTCGAGATCGCGGTCCTGATCGTCGTGGCCTGGTCCGCCGCGCCGCACTGGCGCCGCGGCTGGCCGGTGCTGGTGGTCCTGCTCGTGTCCTCGGGGCTGGCCGAGCGGAGTGCTGCCTCGCACGTGGCGGTGGTCGCGGCCAGCGCACTCCTCGGCTGTGTGGCCGGGCTGGCGTGGAGCGTCGCCGCGCGCGAGCGTACGTCGTGGCAGGTTCGCGAGGACGCCCACCGCGAGGCCGTCAAGGTGTCCGCCGACCGCGGGACCGCCGCGGAACGCCTCCGGCTGGCGCGCGACCTGCACGACGTGGTCAGCCACTCCCTCGCGGTCGCGACCCTCCAGGCGGCGGCCGCCGCGCGGCAGCTCGCGGCAGGGGTGGACCGCACCGCGACGACCCGGACCGAGCTGTGCGCCGTCGTGGACCAGGCGCTGGTCGACCTCGCCTCGCTCGCCGCGGTGGTCGCGCCCGACCCCCTCGTACGCGTCGCGCCGGATCACGTCGTCGCCGACCTGCGGCGCCGTGCCGAGGCCCTGGGGATCGACGTCGACTGGCGGGTCGACCTCGTCCCCGGTCCCGCCGCGACCCCGGCCGGCGCAGCCTCCCCGCCGAGTGCCGCCCCGCCGAGTGCCGGCTGGCCGCAGCCGGCCGCGTCCACGGTGTCGCTGATCGTGCGTGAGGCGCTGACCAACGCCGCACGGCACGCCCCGGGGACCCGGGTCCGCGTCGTGCTCGCGGCCCGCGACGACCAGGTCGCCGTCGACGTCGACAACCCCAGCGGGGACGCCACCGCCGCGTACCCCGGGACGGGGCACGGGCTCGACGGACTGGCCGAGCGCGTCAGCGCGCTCGGGGGACGGATGCGGGCCGTCGTCGACGACGGTTCCTTCCGGCTCGTCGCCGAGGTCCCGCTGGCGCCGCCCGGCGGCGCGTCCACGCCGGGGACGCCGCGCGACGCGGCATCCGCGCCAGGGTCCGCGGTGGGTCCCCGATGATCCGCGTGGTCGTGGCGGACGACCACCCGCTCGCCCGCACCGGACTGGCGGCCCTGCTCGCGGCCGAGCCGGACATGACCGTGGTCGCGCAGGCCGAGGACGGACGCGACGCCGCGGCGGCGGCGCGCGAGCACGAGGCCGACGTGGTCCTCCTCGACCTCGAGATGCCCGGCACCGGCGGCGTCGACGGGACACGCATGGTCGCGCAGGCCCGACCGCAGGCCCGGGTGCTGGTGGTGACGACCTTCGACCTCGACGAGTACGTCGTGGCGGCGCTGCGTGCAGGTGCGAGCGGGTTCCTCCTGAAGACCGCACCGGCCGACCAGATCGCGCTCGCGGTCCGCCAGGTGCACGCGGGAGCGATGCTGTTCGACCCCGGCATCACGCACCGCCTGGTCGAGACCTACCTCGGCGCGGCCGAACGCCGGGACCGCTCCGACGACGTCCTGGCGCCGCTGACCGCGCGGGAGCGCGACGTCTTCGACCTGCTGGCGCGAGGACGCTCGAACGCCGAGATCGCCGAGACGCTGGTGCTCGGCGAGCCGACCGTGAAGACGCACGTCACCCGGGTCCTCGACAAGCTCGGTGTCCGCGACCGGGTCCAGGTCGTGGTGCTCGCCTACGAGTCCGGCTACCTGGCGCCGCCCCCGGGGCGGTGAGGTCGGGTCGCCCTCAGACCATCCGCCGCACGAGACCCAGCGGTGCGTGCCGGAGCACGAACGAGAGCGGACGCCACGGCCACGGCGGCACGATCGCCTCGGGCTTCTCGGCGTCGATCGCGGCGACCAGGGCTCGCGAGCCGGTCTCGGTGTCGACCATGCCCTTCGGCTTCTGCTCGACCTGCGCGTTCATCTCCGAGGCGATGTAGCCGGGGTAGACGGTGGTGACCGCGATGTCGTGGCCCTTGCGGTTCACCAGGTCCGAGCGGATCCCCTCGGCGAGGTGAGCGAGCCCGGCCTTGGTGGCCGCGTAGGTCGTCATCGAGCCCGGCATCCCCCGCATCGCCGAGACCGAGGACACGACGACGAGGTGGCCGGAGCGTCGCTCGTAGAAGTGCGCCATGGCCGCCTCGCACTGCGCGAGCGCGGCGACGAAGTTCGTCTCGGCCGTCTGCCGGTTGGCCTCGAACCTGCCCGTACCGATCCGCCCTCCCTTCCCCAGACCGGCGTTGACGACGACGCGGTCGAGCCCACCGAGCTCGGCGCCGGCCTTCTGCACGACCTCGAAGACCCGGTCGGCGTCGGTCACGTCGAGCGCGTGGACGACGACGCGGATGCCGGGGTGGGCCGCGGTGAGCTCGGCCTGGAGCGCCTCGAGCCGGTCCAGGCGGCGGGCGGTGAGGGCGAGGTTGTGACCCTTCTCCGCCCAGACCCGGGCCATGCCCTCGCCGATCCCCGACGAGGCTCCGGTGATCAGGATGTTCGTACGCACGGGTGTCCTCCGTCAGCGGTAGGTGAGCAGATCCGTCGGCAGGTGGGTGTGCTCGTTGAACGCGAGCAGCGTACGGCCGGACGCGCCGGTCACGACCGTGGTCACGCCGGCGTTGATCGCGACCGTGTTCAGGCGGGGCCAGAGCATGTGCGCGTCGGCGCTCCAGGTCGCGGCGTCACCGGCGAGCAGGTGGGCGGCCACCACGGCGAGCGGTCCGCCGGAGGTGAACACGACGGCCGTCTCGCCCTTGCCGAGCGCCGAGGTCACACGGTCGAAGGCGGCGAGGACCCGGGACGTGAACGACGCGTACGACTCGGGGTAGTCCGCATCGTGCTCGCCGGAGGCCCACCGCGCGACCGCGGCGACGAAGGTCGCCTGGAAGGCGCGCGCGTCGGTCGTCGCGTACCCCGGGGCGTACGCCTCGACGACCGACTCGTGCGGGAACTCGTCCCACCCGCCGTCGACGTCGTAGCCGTCCGACGGTCCGGCGGCGTCGAGCGCGGCGATCGCGGTCTGGGCGTGCCGCTTCATCGACCCGGCGTACGCCTGGGTGGGCAGGAAGCCCGAGGCTTCCCACGCCTGGCCGAGCGCCGTCGCCTGGGCGCGCCCACGATCGGACAGCCGGTCGTAGTCGTCGGTGCCGAACGACGCCTGACCGTGGCGTACGAGGTAGACGGCGCTCACCCGACGACCTTCGCCCCGTCGGTCCGCGCGCCGGTGGCGCTCTGCTCCTCGGCGGCGGCCTTGGTGGCGGCCCGACGCATCGCGGCGCGGTAGAGCGCCGGCAGGAAGCGCTTGGCGAGGTAGGCGAGCCGCGCGTCGCGGTCGGGCAGCACGAGGTGTCGGCCCGCGTCGAGCTGACGCAGGGTCTCACCGGCGACGTCCGCGGCGCTGCGTGACGACCCCTCGATCAGCGCGCGGGCCGAGTCGGCGGCCGAGGGGTCGGGCCCGTGGATCGAGTCGGCCAGGTTGGTCCGGAAGAACGACGGACAGACGACGGCGACCCCCACGCCGTACGGCTCGAGCTCCCAGCGCAGCGTCTCGCTCAGCGCGACGACGCCGGCCTTGACCGCGTTGTACTCGCTCATGCGCGGCGGGTGCACGAGGCCGGCGGCCGAGGCGACGTTGACGATCAGGCCTGCGCGCCTCTTCTTCATCAGCGGTGCGACCGTCCGGCACCCGCGAGCGACGCCGAGCAGGTTGATCCCGGTGATCCGGTCCCAGCCGTCCTCGGTCGTGGCGTCGATCGGGCCGCCGGCGGCGACCCCGGCGTTGTTCACCAGGACGTCGAGGCCGCTCCAGCGCTGCTCGGCGTCGTCCAGCGCGGCCGCCCAGTCGGCCTCGCTGGTGACGTCGAGGCGCCGGTACGCGAGGGTGCCACCGGCTCCCGCCCCGAGCGCGTCGAGCGTGGGCGGGGTGGGCGCGTGGACGTCCGTCGCGAGGACCCGGCACCCCCGATCCAGCAGCGCGGTGGTGAGCGCGAGGCCGAAGCCCGAGGCCGCTCCGGTCACGAGGACACGGTCGCCCGTACGTACGGTCATGGCCGCGACCTTATCGACGCGGCCCCCGTCCGTACGCCCGCGGCCTTCAGATCACGGTTGGGTAACAGACTTGGGAGCGCTCCCAATCTGGGGTTGACCTGGCCCTGTGACTCACGCCACAGTGCATGGGAGCGCTCCCACCGTGGGGGCGGCGGAGGAGAGATTCCAAGTGACTACACGTCGTTCGCGCTGGCTGGCCTCAGCAGCCGCGCTCGTCGCGATGACCGCGTTCGCAACAGCGTGCGGCAGCGACGACAGTGCATCCGGTTCCGACGACGAGGAGATCACCCTGCGGGTGAACCTCTTCGGCAAGTTCGGCTACGCAGACCTCTACAAGCAGTACGAGGACGAGAACCCCAACATCACCATCGTGGAGACCGCCGAGGGCGACCTGGGCGCGTACAACACGCAGCTCCAGCAGCGGATCGCGGCCGGCACCGGCGCCGGCGACATCGTCGCGATCGAGGAGGGACAGGCCGTCAACTTCCTGCAGGCCGCCGACCAGTTCGTGAACCTGCAGGACCACGGCGCCAACGACCTGAAGGACCAGTTCCTGCCCTGGAAGTTCGAGGGTGCGACGACGGCCGACGGCTCGACCACCATCGGCCTCGGGACCGACGTCGGCGGCATGGCGATGTGCTACCGCCGCGACCTCTTCGAGGAGGCCGGGCTCCCGACCGACCGCGAGCAGGTGGCCGCGCTGTGGCCCACGTGGGACGACTACATCGCCACCGGCGAGAAGTACAAGGCCGCGATGGGCGACGAGTCGGCGTTCATGGACAGCTCCACGAACACCTACAACTCGATCCTCATGCAGAACGCGGAGTACACGTACTTCGACCGTGACGACACCCTCGTGATCGACTCCAACCCGGCCGTCAAGGACGCCTGGGACACCGCCGTGGCGATCTCCGACGACGGTCTGACCGCAAAGCTCAAGGCGTTCTCGCCGGAGTGGAACGCCGGCTTCAAGAACGGCGACTTCGCGACGATCGCGTGCCCCGCGTGGATGACCGGCTACATCAAGGACCAGTCCGGTGAGGAGAACGCCGGCAACTGGGACATCACGACGGTCCCCGGCGGCTCCGGCAACTGGGGCGGCTCCTGGCTCGCGGTCCCGACCCAGTCGGAGCACCAGGAGGAGGCGATCGAGCTGATCAAGTTCCTCACCAGCGCCGACGGCCAGCTCGCCGCGTTCGAGGCCGAGGGCAACCTCCCCTCGAACCCGACCCTGTACGACGACCCGGCCCTCCAGGGTGCGACGAACGAGTACTTCAGCGACGCCCCGGTCGGCCAGATCTTCGTCGAGGGCGCCGCCGCGCTCGAGCCGGTCTACCTCGGCGCGCAGAACCAGCCGGTCCGCGACGCCGTGGAGAACGCGCTTCGCAGCGTGGAGAACGGGCAGCGCAGCTCGGAGGAGGCCTGGGACACCGCGGTCAGCGACGCCGAGAAGGCAGCGCAGTCCTGACCCACCAGACGCGTGGCGCTCGCACCGCAGCCCCCTGCGGCGGTGCGGGCGCCACGTCACCAGGGGTCCGCCCGGACCCTCGACCAAGAAGGTGAGACATGACGCTGCGCGACCGGCTCGCACGCCTCGACATCGCCGGAGCCCCGTACCTGTTCATCGCCCCGTTCTTCATCCTGTTCGGGATCTTCGGGCTCTTCCCGCTCGGCTACACGCTGTGGGTGTCCCTGCACGACTGGAGCCTGCTGGCCGGTGACCAGGGCTTCGTCGGGCTCGCGAACTACTCCGAGCTCCTCGGCGACGACTACTTCTGGAACAGCCTGCTCAACACGTTCGCGATCTTCCTGATCGCGACGATCCCGCAGATCCTCATGGCCCTCGGCCTGGCCCAGGTGCTCAACACCAGCCTGCGGGCGATCACGTTCTGGCGGATGGGGGTCGTGCTCCCGATCGTCACGTCGGTCGCTGCCGTCGGGATCATCTTCTCGATGATCTTCGCCCGCGACTTCGGGCTCGCGAACTGGCTGCTCAGCCTGGTCGGTGTCGACCCGATCGCGTGGAACCAGGAGCGGCTGCCGTCGTGGATCGCGATCGCGACGATGGTGGACTGGCGCTGGACCGGCTACAACGCGCTGATCCTGCTCGCGGCGCTCCAGGCCGTACCGAAGGAGCTGTACGAGTCGGCGCGGCTCGACGGCGCCGGCGCGGTCCGTCAGTGGTGGTCGATCACGATCCCGATGCTGCGGCCGACGCTCGTGTTCGTGGTCACCGTCGCGACGATCGGCGGCATCCAGCTCTTCACCGAGCCGCTGCTGTTCAACCCCGGGGCCAACGCCATCACCGGCGGCGAGCTGCGCCAGTTCCAGACCAGCACGATGTACCTCGTCGAGGAGGCGTTCACCGGGCAGCGGTTCGGCTACGCGTCCACGATCGCGTGGGCCCTCTTCATCGTCATCGTGCTCGTCTCCCTCATCAACTCCGTCATCGTCCGGCGGATCCGTTCCGTGGACTGAGGAGCGCCATGACCATTCGACCCGACGCCCCGCCGTCCGACCCCGCCGCGACCTCGACCGGCCGGCTGATCCCGATCCCGCACGACCCCGAGCTGCCGACACCGGTCAAGCGGCGCCGCCGCAGCCTGCGCAGCGCGTCGCCGATGACCTACCTCGTGCTGACGTTCGTCGTGCTGATCTCGGCCGGCCCGCTCTACTACATGGTCGTGATGGCCTCGCGCCCCAACAGCGACATCACGTCCGTGCCGCCGCCGCTCACGCCTGGCGGCGAGCTCGGAACGAACGCCGACCGGGTCCTCAACAGCCCGGACGTCGCCTTCGTCCAGGCGCTGATCAACTCGTTCCTCGTCTCGGCGGTCGCGACCATCACGGTGGTCACGCTCTCGTCGCTCGCCGGGTTCGCGTTCGCGAAGCTGCGCTTCAAGGGCCGCAACATCTTCCTGCTCGCGGTGATCGGCACGATGATGGTGCCGGTCCAGCTCGCCCTGGTCCCGCTCTACATGCTGATGGGCTGGCTCGGTCTGGCCGGCAGCCTGTGGTCCGCGGTGCTGCCGTTCCTCGTCACCGGGTTCGGCGTGTTCTTCATGCGCCAGTACATCGTGACCGCGATCCCCGACGAGCTGATCGAGGCCGCGCGCGTGGACGGGGCCTCGACGCTGCGGATCTTCTGGCAGGTGATCTTCCCTGCCCTGCGTCCCGCCGCCGCCGTGCTCGGCCTGCTCACGTTCATGGAGCGGTGGAACGACTTCATGTGGCCCTACCTCACCCTCTCGCCCGAGAACCCGACCGTGCAGGTGGCCCTGCAGCGGCTCTCGAGCGGCTACTACACCGACCAGGCCCTCGTGATGGCCGGCACGCTTCTCGGGACCATCCCGCTGGTGCTCGTGTTCGTGGTCTTCGGTCGCCAGATCGTCAGCGGAATCATGGAAGGCGGCGTCAAGGCATGAGCCCGAACCCGACCCACGACAGCACCCCCACCAACGGCCTCGCCGGCTCGTTCCCGGCGGACTTCACCTTCGGCGTCGCGACGTCGTCGTTCCAGATCGAGGGGGCCGTCGACGCCGACGGCAAGACCCCGTCCATCTGGGACAGCTTCTGCGCGGAGCCGGGCCGCGTGATCGACGGCGACACCGGCGAGGTCGCGGTCGACCACTACCGCCGGATGCCCGGCGACGTCGAGCTGATGCGCGAGCTCGGGATGGGGGCGTACCGCTTCTCGATCTCCTGGCCGCGCGTCCAGCCGCACGGCACCGGGCCTGGCAACGCGGCCGGGATCGGCTTCTACGACCGACTCGTCGACGAGCTGCTCGCCGCCGGGATCACGCCGTGGGCGACGCTCTACCACTGGGACCTTCCGGTCGAGCTCGAGCAGGCCGGCGGGTGGCCGGTGCGCGAGACCGCCGAGCGGTTCGCGGAGTACGCCGGGATCGTCGCCGAGGCGCTCGGCGACCGGCTCCGCCACCTGATCACGCTGAACGAACCGTGGTGCTCGGCGTTCCTCGGCTACGCCTCCGGCATCCACGCCCCCGGACGTCGAGACCCCGCCGCCGCCCTCGCGGCCTCGCACCACCTGCTGCTCGGGCACGGCATGGCGGTCGAGGCCATCCGTGCGGCCGCACCGGACGCCCAGGTCGGCATCACCCTGAACCTGTATCCGACCGACCCCGCGGGCGAGGGCGAGGGGTACGCCGACGCGGTCCGGCGGATCGACGGGCTGTCGAACCGCTGGTTCCTCGACCCGGTCTTCGGCCGCGGCTACCCCGCCGACGTCGTCGCCGACGTCGCGCACGTCACCGACCTCGCGTTCGTCCACGACGGCGACACCGACCGGATCGCCGCGCCCCTGGACTTCCTCGGCGTGAACTACTACACCCGTCACGTGGTCGCGCCGTCCGCGTACCCGGGCACGAACGCCGTCGACTTCCGCTTCCGCGGCTACCCGACGACCGCGACCGGGTGGGAGATCGACCCGGACGGGCTGTACGACGTGGTCTCGCGGGTGCGTGACGACTACCCGTCGATCCCGATCGTCCTGACCGAGAACGGCGCCGCGTTCGACGACGAGGTCGCCGACGACGGCTCGGTGCACGATCCCGACCGGGTGGCGTTCCTGCGGGAGCACCTCCAGGCCGCGGCTCGGCTGCTGAAGGACGGTGTCGATCTGCGCGGCTACTTCGCGTGGTCCCTGATGGACAACTTCGAGTGGGCCGAGGGCTATGCGAAGCGGTTCGGCATCGTCCACGTCGACTACGCGACGCAGCGCCGTACCCCCAAGTCCAGCGCCCTGTGGTACGCGGCGCTGCTGCGCGAGCACGCGGGCGGGATACTGGGGACATGAGCGACGAGTCTCCGGTGCGACCGGGCGCACCGAGACCCACGCTCGAGCAGGTCGCCGCCCGCGCCGGAGTCGGTCGCGGCACAGCGTCGCGGGTGATCAACGGCTCGCCGAGCGTGTCCGCGCGCACCCGCGAGGCCGTGATGCAGGCGGTCGACGAGCTCGGGTACGTGCCGAACCAGGCTGCCCGCTCGCTCGTGACCCGACGCACCGGTGCGATCGCGCTGGTGATCGCGGAGCCGGAGGAGCGGTTGTTCAGCGAACCGTTCTTCGCCGGCGTGGTCCGCGGCATCTCCGAGGCCGCCGACGAGGCCGGTCGGCAGCTCGTGCTGGTGCTCGCCCGCGGATCCGGTCGTACGGCCGAGCCCGCGACGTACCTCAGTCCGCAGCACGTCGACGGCGTCCTGCTGCTGTCCCAGCACGCCGGCGACCCGCTCCCGGGGGTGCTCCGCGAGCGGGGTCTCGAGCTCGTGCTCGGCGGTCGGCCCGCGGACCCGGACGGGCTGCCGTACGTCGACGTCGACAACACCGGTGGGGCCCGGACCGCCGTCGAGCACCTGCTCCAGCGCGGTCGCCGCCGGATCGTCACGGTCGCGGGGCCGCAGGACATGACCGCAGCCGAGGACCGCCTCGCCGGCTACCGCACCACTCTGGCCGACGCCGGACTGCAGGTGCACGACTCCGACGTCGCCGAGGGCGACTTCACCGAGCAGGGGGGCCTGGTCGCGACGCGGCGCCTGCTGGAGCAGGTCCCGGACCTCGACGCGGTCTTCGCGGCCTCCGACCCGATGGCGGTCGGGGCGATCCGCGCGCTCCGCGAGGCCGGGCGCAGAGTCCCCCAGGACGTGGCGGTGATCGGGTTCGACGACTCGACGATGGCGGCGATGACCGACCCGCCGCTCACGACGATCGCGCAGCCGGTCGACCGGATCGGGCACGAGCTCGTCGCGATGCTGCTGTCGCGGATCGCACCCGGCGACGCAACGCCCGCCCCGATGGTCGAGCTCCCCACGACACTGGTGATCCGCGAGTCCACCTGAGTCGTCGGCGCGGCCTCCCGCCGTGGCGGACTCCCCAGGCGGCCTCCTGCCGTGGCGGACTCCCCAGCCAACTCGCCTTGGCGGACTCCCCAGCCAACTGGGGAACCCGGCACCTGGCGCCGATGGTTTCCCGCGCCAGCTGCGGGTCTCCCCAGTTGGCTGGGGAGTCTGCCGACGCCGCTCAGGCCCGGGCGGCGCGCAGGGTTCGTGCGATCGCGTCGTACCCGCGCGCCTGCGCGTGCTCGAGCGCCGTCACGCCGTCGTGATCGGCGATCGTGACGTCGACACCCGCGTCGACGAGGATCTGCACGATCCGCTGGTACGGGCGGGTGCCGTCGCCCAGGATCACCGCCTCCAGCAGCGCCGTCCACCCCAGGTCGTTCACGTGGTCGAGATCCACCGCGGTCCGTACGACCCGGCGTACGTAGTCGACGTGCCCGCGCTCGGAGGCGGGGATCGGCGACAGCCCACCGAACCGGTTGCGGATCGACAGGTCCGGGTCCGCCGGCAGCAGGATCTCGAGCATGGCGACGCTGCCGGTCACGCCCGTGACCAGCCACGGGGTGTCGTGGCGGTCGTCGAGCGCGTCCGGATCCGCGCCGAGGTGGACGAGCAGGCGGGCGACCGCGGTCCGGTCCGCGGCAGCGGCACGCAGCAGCGGGGTCCGCCCGGCCTCGTCGCGGACCTCGAGCCGGGCACCGTCGCGCAGAGCGAGGGCCGCAGCGTCGGCATCGCCTTCCTCCGCCGCGCGCAGCAGCCGCCGGCCGGCGATCTGCCGATCGACCTCCGGGCGGTCCGCGGCACGTCGCAGCAGGCTCGCCTGGCGCTCGAGCCCACGCGTACGAGCGTGAGCGAGCGGGCTGACGCCGTCGCGCTGCGACGCGAGCGTGACGTCGGCACCCGCCGCGACCAGCACTCGCACGGTGTCGACGTAGCGGTGGTCGTCGGCGTCGGCGAAGACCAACGCTTCGTGGAGCGCCGTCCATCCGAGGTTGTTCACGTGGTCGACGTCGACGCCGGCCTGCACGAGGCGCCCGGCGACGTCGGCGTGACCGCGCTCGGCCGCGCGGATCAGTCCGATGCCGTCGAAGGAGTCGAGACTGGTCACCTTGCCTCCGTTCTTCAGCGTCAGATCGAGCAGGCGCAGGTAGCCCTCGCTGGTGGTGATGAGGTAGGCGCTCTGCTCCGTCTCGTCCTTCGCGTTCACGTCGGCGCCCTCGGCGATGAGCCGTCGGGCACGGGCGACGTCGTCGTCCCATGCCGCGGCCCGCAGGCGTCGGTCGAGCTGGGCCTGGCTCAGCGATCGACGAGGCGTGCGCGGCGTGGCCGTCTGCGGCGACACGGTCGGACTCGCGTCCGCCGAGGGACTCGGGGTCGGCGAGGGCGCGGTGCTCGAGGCCGTGCTCGCGGGATCGGAGCCGGCTCCGCGGTCGCCGTCGTCCGTACGGTCGGGAGCGCACCCGGCGAGCAGCACCGCGATCCCCGCCGCCAGGGCGGTCGCCCACGAACGTCCGGACCGGAGAGCCGACACAGTCATGATTTAACGGTATACCGCTAATTCAAGCGGTCGAGCCCGTCATCGCCGGGGCAGCGCCACGACCCCGACCGGCACGTGTCCGGCGATCCGGGCCGCGGTGGACCCGAGGAAGACCCGCTCGACCGGGCCCTCGTGGCTCGAGCCGAGCACCAGGAGGTCACCTTCCTCCCACCGGAACCGCTCAGCGACCCGCCGCCACGAGTCCGCGACGGCGACGACCTGCTCCCCGACCTCGACACCGGCCGCTGCGATCCGCTCGGCGGCCTCGGCATGGACGCGCTCGACGTCCTCGCGCCACACCGCGAACACCTCCGCGTCCGCCCGGCGCCCGCCGCCGAACGGGAGCGCCGGGAGCCGCCGTACACCGAATGTGACGAGCGCGATCGATGCGCCGAGCCAGCGAGCGAGCGCCAGCGCGCCCTCGACGGCACCCTCGTCCGACGGTTCGGCGTCCAGGCCCAGGACCAGTCGCTCGACCCGGTCCCCCGCGTCGGACCAGAACGAGCGCGGCGCGACGCCGATCGGGAGCGGCGAGCTGTGGACGAGCCGGTTCGCGATCGCACCGAAGGCGACCTGCCCGCGGTGCGCGTCGTCGCTCGATCCGAGGACGATCCCCCGTGCTTCGACCTCCTGCGCGATCGACAGGATGGAGCGCGGGACGGAGCGGCCGACCCGGATCACGGTCCTGCTCTCGATCTCGGCGGGGACGACCGCGACCGCGTCCCGCAGCGCCTGCACGGCGAGGCCCTCGAGGTACTGGCGCCACTCCGCGTCGGTGCCGTGCGCGATCGTCCGGCCGCCCCACGCGTCGGGGACCACGCAGCACAGCACCACGTCGTCGGACGCCGTCGCGGCGACCCGGCCGGCGAGGTGGGCCGCACTCAGCCCACGCCCGTCCGGGCCGATCGCCGCGAGGATCGTCACGGCAGGACCTCCTCGTCGGCCGGTGGGTTCCGCCCGATCCGCGAGTGCCGGTAGCCGTAGAAGCGGTAGTAGATCAGCACGATCGCGACCCAGACGAGGAAGACCACGTACGTGTACCAGTGCAGGCCGATCAGCACGTAGATGCAGGCGGCGATCGAGAGGATCGGCAGCACGGGGTAGAACGGCACCTTGAAGGACCGCTCGAGATCGGGAGCGCGCCGCCGCAGGATGATCACCCCGGCCGACACCGTCATGAAGGCGACCAGCGTGCCGATGCTGACGGTGTCGAGCAGCCAGTTCAGCGGGACGAACCCGGCGACGATCGCGACCACGGTCGACACGATGATCGTGTTCGGGATCGGGGTGAGGGTGCGGGGATTCACCTTCGAGAACACCGGCGGGATCATCCCGTCGCGGGACATCGTGAAGAGGATCCGGGTCTGGCCGTAGATCACCACGAGCGTGATCGAGAAGATCGAGATCACCGCGCCGGCCGCGAGCACCGTGCTCGGCCACGTGGAGCCGGTGACGTTCTCGAGGATCTGGGCGAGACCGGCCTCCTGACCCTCGAAGTCCTCCCACGGCTGCGCCGCGACCGCGGTGAGGGCGACGAGCACGTACAGCGTGGAGACGATGATCAGCGCCATGATGATCGCGCGCGGCATCGTCTTCTCCGGGTCCTTCACCTCGTCACCCGCCGTCGAGACCGCGTCGAGCCCGATGTAGGAGAAGAAGATCGTCGCCGACGCGGCCTGGATTCCCGCGACTCCGAACGGCGCGAACTCGGCGAGGTTGTCGGAGTTCCAGCCGGTCGCGGCGATCGCGATGAACATCACGAGGACGCCGACCTTGATCAGCACCATGATCGCGTTGATCGTCGCGGACTCGCTGGCGCCCCTGATCAGCAGCAGCGCGCACATCGCGACCAGGATCATCGAGGGAAGGTTCACGACACCGCCGGCTTCGGGCGCCGCCGCGAGGGCCTTCGGGATCTCCCAGCCGAACAGGTTGTCGAGCAGCTGGTTGAGGTACTCCGACCAGCCGACCGCGACCGCCGACGCCGACACGCCGTACTCCAGCAGCAAGCAGGCCGCGACCCCCATCGCGACCACCTCGCCCATCGTCGCGTACGCGTAGGAGTAGGACGACCCCGAGACCGGGACGCTGCCGGCGAGCTCCGCGTAGCAGAGCGCGGTCAGACCGGCGGTGACCGCGGCGATGACGAACGAGATCACCACGGCGGGCCCGGCCTCCGGGGCGGCCTCGGTGAGGACGAAGAAGATGCCGGTGCCGACGGTGGCGCCGACACCGAAGGCGGTCAGCTGCCACAGTCCGATCGTGCGCTTCAGCCCCTCTTCCTCGTGGGGCTCTCGACCCACCGGCATGCGACGGAAGACGGACGTGCTCGCTTCAGGAGCCATGAACCATCCAACGCACCGCTTGCGCGGACCCGCAACCCGAGTTCAGGGGTGCACGTTTCCGTTGCCGGCAACGGAAACGCGAACCGGGCACCGCGGAATCACGTGATTCTGCGGTGCCCGGATCCGGGTTGCGTTGCCGGCAACGAGGACCGGCGGCCCGTACGGCGTGGTCTCGACCGGCCCGACCAGCCGTACGGGGTGGTCCGTCAGGCCGTGAACGGCTCGTTCTTCGATGCCGCCTCGAGCAGCGACGCCGGCGGGGTGAAGCGCTCGCCGTACACCTTGGCCAGCTCGTGCGCGCGGTCGACGAACGCCTGCACGCCGATCACGCCCTGCTCGGACTCGTAGCCGTTGATGTACTGGATCACGCCACCGGTGTGCGGCGGGAAGCCGATCCCGAAGATCGAGCCGATGTTCGCGTCGGCGACGGTGCGCAGGACGCCCTCGTCGAAGCACTTGACGGTCTCGAGGCTCATCACGAAGGTGAGCCGCTCCTTGAGGTCCGCGAACGGCGCCTCGGTCTCGGACGTCGGGAAGGTCTCGCCGAGGCCCTCCCACAGACCGGTCCGCTTGCCGTCGGCGTACTCGTAGAAGCCCGCGCCCTTGAGCCGGCCCGAGCGATCCGCGGCGATCATCGTGTCGATGACGGCCTCGGCCGGGTGCGGCACGTACGTCTGGCCGGCGGCCTCGATCGCGGCCTTCGTCTCGTTGCGGATCTTCGACATCAGCTCGAGGTTGAGCTCGTCGGACAGCTGCAGGACCGGGGCCGGGAAGCCGGCCTGGGTGGTCGCGCGCTCGATCGTGACCGGGTGGACGCCCTCGGCGAGCATCGCCAGGCCCTCGTTCACGAACGTGCCGATCACCCGGCTGGTGAAGAAGCCGCGGCTGTCGTTCACGACGATCGGGGTCTTCTTGATCTGCTGGGTGTAGTCGATCGCGCGGGCGAGCGCCTCGTCGGAGGTCTTCTCGCCGACGATCAGCTCGACCAGCGGCATCTTGTCGACCGGGCTGAAGAAGTGGACGCCCACGAAGTCCTCGGGACGCGTGACGCCCTCGGCCAGCGTGGTGATCGGCAGGGTGGAGGTGTTGGAGCCGAGCAGCGCGTCGGCGTTCACGACCTTCTCCAGGTCACCGAAGACCTGCTTCTTCAGGTCGACGGACTCGAAGACGGCCTCGACCACGAAGTCGCAGCCCTCGAGGACGGCGTAGTCGTCGGTGGGGGTGATGAGGGCGAGGACCTCGTCCCGCTTCTCGGGCGTCATGCGGCCCTTGTCGACCTGCTTGTCGAGGAGCTTCTGGCTGTAGGCCTTGCCCTTCTCGGCCGCCTCGAGCGAGACGTCCTTGAGCACGACCTCGATCCCCGCGCGCGCCGAGACGTACGCGATGCCGGCGCCCATCATGCCCGCGCCGAGCACGGCGAGCTTCGTCGCCCTGGTCTTCTCGACGCCGTCCGGACGCGACCCGCCGGCGTTGATCGCGCCGAGGTCGAAGAAGAAGGCCTGCGTCATGTTCTTGAACTGCTGGCCCGTGACCAGGTCCACGAAGTAGCGCGACTCGATCCGCGACGCGGTGTCGACGTCGACCTGCGCGCCCTCGACGGCCGCGGACATGATGTTGCGCGGCGCCTTCATCGGCGCACCCTTGAGCTGCTTGCGCAGGTTCGAGGGGAACGCCGGCAGGAACTGCGCGAGCTTCGGCGAGCTCGGCGTGCCGCCGGGCATCCGGTAGCCCTTGCGGTCCCACGGCTGGGTCGCAGCATCGGCGTCGTCCTTGTGCGCCTCGATCCAGGCCTTCGCTGCCGGCACGAGCTCCTCGCGGGTCGCGACGACCTCGTCGACGAGGCCCGCCTCGAGCGCCGCGGCCGGCTTGCGCCGCTGGCCCTGGAGCAGGATCTCCATCAGGGCCTTCTGGAGGCCGAACATCCGGACCGTACGGGTGACGCCGCCGCCCGCCGGCAGCAGACCGAGGGTGACCTCGGGCAGACCGATCTCGTAGCGGCCGTCGACCGCCACGCGGTGGTGGCAGGCGAGGGCGATCTCGAGACCGCCGCCGAGCGCAGCGCCGTTGATCGCGGCGACGACCGGCTTGCCGATCGTCTCGAGCCGGCGCAGGACCGCCTTCATCGACTCGACGCCCGCGAAGACCTCCTCGGCGTCCTGCGGCTTCATCTGCGTCATCAGCTTGAGGTCGCCGCCGGCGAAGAACGTGCTCTTCGCGCTGGTGACGACGACGCCGACGACGTCGTCCTTCTCGGCCTCGAGCCGCTCGACGGCCTTGGCCATCGACGCCTGGTAGGCCTCGTTCATCGTGTTCGCGGACTGGGTCGGGTCGTCGAGGACCAGGGTGACGATGCCGTCCTCGCCGCGCTCGTACCGCACGGCCTCAGCCGTCGTGTTCTCCGTCATGGGTGTTCTGCTCCGTGGAAGTGAGAGGTGAGTCGGGGGCGAGGTCAGATGCGCTCGACGACGGTCGCGATGCCCATGCCGCCGCCGACGCACAGGGTGGCGACGCCGTAGCGCTGGTCGCGACGCTCGAGCTCGTCGACGAGGGTGCCGAGGATCATCGCGCCGGTCGCGCCGAGCGGGTGGCCCAGGGCGATCGCGCCGCCGTTGACGTTCACGATGTCGTGCGGGACGGACATGTCCTTCATGAACCGCAGGACGACGGCGGCGAACGCCTCGTTCATCTCGTACAGGTCGATGTCGCTCGCCTCGAGGCCCGCCTTGGCGAGCGCCTTGCGGGTCGCCGGCGCGGGGCCGGTCAGCATGATGGTCGGCTCGGAGCCGGACACCGCGGTGGCGAGGATGCGCGCCCGCGGGGTGAGGCCGTTGGCCGCGCCGGCGGCCTCGGAGCCGATCGCGACGATCGCGGCGCCGTCGACGATGCCCGAGGAGTTGCCCGCGTGGTGGACGTGGTCGATCCGCTCGACCGTGCGGTACTTCTCCAGCGCGACCGAGTCGAAGCCGCCGAAGTCGCCGATCCCGGCGAACGACGGGGGGAGGCTCGCCAGGGACTCGGCGGTGGTGCCGGGCCGGACGAACTCGTCGTGGTCGAGCACGGTCAGGCCGTTGCGGTCCTGGACCGGGATCACGGACTTGGTGAAGTAGCCGTTCGCGATCGCCTTCGCGGCGCGCGCCTGGGACTCCGCGGCGTACGTGTCGACGTCGGTGCGGGAGAAGCCCTCGACGGTCGCGATCAGGTCGGCGCCGATGCCCTGCGGGACGAAGTCGGTGTCGAAGGCGGTCTGCGGGTCGAGGACCATCGCACCGCCGTCGCTGCCCATCGGGACGCGGCTCATCGACTCGACCCCGCCGGCGAGGATGAGGTCCTCCCAGCCGGAGCGGATGCGCTGCGCCGCCTGGTTGACCGCCTCGAGGCCGGAGGCGCAGAAGCGGTTGAGCTGGACGCCGGCGACCGTGTCGGGCAGCCCGGCGGCGAGGGCGGCGGTCTTCGCGATGTCGGCGCCCTGGTCGCCGATCGGCGAGACGCAGCCGAGGACGACGTCCTCGATGGTCGCGGGGTCGAGGCCCGGGTTGCGCTCGAGCACCTCGCGCATCAGCCCGGTCACGAGGCTGATCGGCTTGACCTCGTGCAGGGATCCGGACTTCTTGCCGCGGCCGCGCGGGGTGCGGATCGCGTCGTAGATGAATGCCTCAGACATGGCGTTCCTTCGTTCGTGTGACAGCGACGTGGAAGAGACTCGCTCGACCCTCAAAAAGTTACTTGCGAGTAACGGCAGTGTCAATGGTAACGCGCACCACTATGACAGCAACACTGTCATTGTTTCAATTCAGGCCGCCGGGCCCGTCACACGCCGCGTGGCGGCTCGTCCTCAGGTACGGCGGCGAGCCGGCGGAGCAGCTGCCACTGTCCGAGCAGGGTCTGCATCGCCGCGATCAGGGCGACCGGCTGGTCGATCATCACGTGGTGCCCGGCGTCCGGGATCACGGTCACCGGGGCAGCGCCGCCGAGCCGCTCGGCCACGGTCGCCGTGATGTCGCTCGTCGCCAGACCGCGCTCACCGCGGACCAGCGCCACGGGGCACGTCGCCGCGGCGATCTCCTCGGGCTCCATCCGGGCGCTGAAGAAGACCTGCGGGTCGAACTTCCACGTCCAGCCGCCCTCGACCTCCCGTACGGAGGTGGCCGCGATGTGCCGGCGGACGTACGGCGGGCCGGCGTCGTCCGCCGGGATCGTACGGAACCGAGCGAGGGCGTCGTCGCGCGTCGGGTAGATCTTGTTGCCCGGAAGCCGCCGGTTCTCGGCCTGCCACGCACGGGCCTCCGGAGACGGCTGCCGCACCGGCGAGTCGATGGCGCACACGCCGGCGAGCCGCGCACCGTACTCCCGTGCCGCCGTCAGCGCGACGAATCCGCCCATGCTGTGACCCACGATCGCGGGCCGCCGCACGCTCTCGGCATCGGCGACCGCCATCACCTCCGCGGCGAAGGTCGTGAGCCCGTAGGCATCACGCCACGACGAGTCGCCATGACCCGACAGGTCGAGCGCGGCGACCCGGTGGTCGGCCGCCAGGTGCGGACCGACGTGGTCCCACCAGCCGGCGTGGGCGGCACCGCCGTGCACGAGCACGACCAGCGGGGCGTCGGGCCGGCCCCAGACCCGGTACGTGATCGTGGCGCCGCCCGACTCCACCGTGTGGTGCTCGGGCTGGTGGCCGATCGCCTCAGTGAACCACCGGGGGGTCTCCACGACCTTCACCTCACGTGCCGACAGTGCTGACGGTTTCCGTCCGCATCCTATGCGCGGGTCCGTCGCACGCCTCACGGCACGTCGACGACCACGCTGCCCAGCTTGGTGCCGGTGTCGACGTAGCGGTACGCCTCGACGATCTCCTCCAGGCCGAACCGGTGGGGATCGATCAGCGGCACCAGGTCCCCGGCGGCGAGCGCGGCGTGGAGCGTACGGCGGGTCGCCGCGTCCTCGCTCGGGAGCGGGAACACGACATGACGCCTCCGCCGGACCAGCGGACCGATCGCGGCGAGCGCGAAGTTGACCCCACCACGCCCCGGCTCGGACGAGGAGTACGCACCACCGGGGCGGAGCAGCCGCCGGCACGACGCGAACGACGCCTTGCCGACCGCGTCGAGGACCACGTCGTACGGACCGGTGAGCGCGTCGAGGCCGCGCGCGCGGTCCACGACCTCCCCAGCACCGAGGCGTGCGACGACGTCGGCGTGCTCCGCGTCGCACAGCGCCGTCACGCGCGCTCCGCGGTGCGCCGCGAGCTGGACGCACGCCGACCCGATCGCACCGGTCGCGCCGATCACGAGCACGGACTGACCCGGCCGTACGTGCGTGCGCACCAGGAATGCGAGGGCGTAGTGCGGACCTTCGGTCGCCGCGACCGCGTCCGCGTGGGTCAGGCCGTCGGGGACGGGCTCGAGCCACCCGTCCTCGGGCACGGCGACGAGCTCCGCGTGCGCCCCGAACCGGCCCTCGACGTATCCGTAGACCCGGTCGCCGACCGCGAACACCGACACCTCCTCGCCGACACCGACGACGTCACCGGCGAGCTCGCACCCGAGCACCTTCGCCTTCGGACGCGGCCAGCCGTACACGGCTCGTGCCGGCCTGGGCAACCCGGCCCGGTAGGCCGCGTCGGTCCTGTTCACGGTGGTGGCGCGAACGCGGACGAGCACCTCCCTCGGGCCGGGCACGGGATCGGGAACGTCGACGACCCGGACCACCTCCGGCCCGCCGTACCCGTCCCGCACCGCTGCGCGCATCCCGGCCCCCTCAGGTCCGACGGCGCACGATGGCGCGCTTGGTCTCGTCCACCGCGGACTCGTACGCCGTGACCAGCGCCTGGACCGTGAGCGGCTTGAACTGCTCGACCATCGCGGTCATCGCCTCGGGGCGCTCCCCGCTCTCGCGGTAGTGCGGCCAGACCTGGTCGCGGAACACCTCGGTCAGCTCCTCGGCGATCTGGCGCGCGTGGGTCTCGAAGACCCGCTCGGCCGCGACGGCGGCGTCGAGCGGCAGCCCCAGGTCGACCAGCGCGACACCCACGGACAGGTGGGCCGGAGCCACCCTGAAGACGTCCTCGTCGGGCGTCGGCTCGACCACGCGGAGCGCGACGAGCACCTCGAGGTCGTCGTCGGAGAGCGTGCGCCCCGTGCGGCTCTCCAGATCGGCGCGCGACACCGTCTCCGGCAGGTCGGGCAGCCACGGTGCGAGCATCGTCCGCTGGAGGGCGACGTCCTGCGGCGTCGCGTCGGCCGGGAGACGTTCGAGATAGCCCTCGATCGCCGACAGGGTGAACCCGTGCGCCTGGAGCTCGCGCACCAGCTCCAGCCGGGCGAGGTGGTCGAGGCCGTAGTAGCCGTTGCGGCCCTCGCGCACCGGGGGCGGGATCAGACCCCGGCCCGCGTAGAACCGGATCGTGCGGACGGTCATCCCGACGCGCTCCGCGAGCTGCTCCACCGACATCCGGTCGGACCCGTTCGCCATGCCCGCACGATAGACCGCGGCGACGTGCGCGCGCATCGCGCAGTCACCCGCGTTCCGTGCCAAGGTGACGAGGTGACGCCGATCGACGAGAAGACCCTCGCCGTCCTGCTGTCGGCGCTGCCCGGGACGCCGCGGCTCGTGGCGTCCGGCAACTTCGCCACGCCGTACACCCTCCTGGAGCTCGCGGACGCCCAGATCGAGAGCTTCGCACTGCACATGCTGAACGCGCAGGCGCCGATCCCGGACCGCGACGGCATCGTGCTCGAGACGGCGTTCGTGGGTCCGGGCATGCGCAACAGCCCCCGGCTCCGCTACTTCCCGTGCCGGCTCTCCGTGGTGCCCGACCTGCTCCAGCGGACGCTTCCGCCGGACGTCGTGCTGCTGCACACCTCGACGCCGCGGCGCGGTGCTGTCTCCCTCGGGATCGAGGTGAACATCCTGCCCGCGGCGATCGAGGCCGTACGCCGTCGCGGCGGCATCGTGATCGCGCAGATGAACCCGCGGATGCCGTTCACCTTCGGCGACGCCGTGGTCCCGCTCGACGTGATCGACTACGGGTTCGAGGTCGACGCGCGGCTGCCCTCGCCCGACCCGGTCCGTCCGTCGCCGGCTGCCGCCGCGATCGGCGAGCGCGTCGCGCACCGGGTCAGCGACGGGGCGACGCTCCAGGCAGGGATCGGCGCGATCCCCGACGCGGTCATCGCGGGGCTGCGCGACCGCCGCGAGCTCGGGGTGTGGACCGAGATGTTCTCCGACGGCGTGCTCGACCTCGAGCACGCCGGGGTCCTCCGGCACGACGAGCCGCTGACCGCGTCCTTCCTCTTCGGCTCACGCCGGCTGTACGACTGGGTGCACGAGAACGACCGCGTCCACGTGCTGCGCGTCGAGAAGACCAACAACCCGGCGCTGATCGCCGCGAAGCCGGCGATGACCAGCGTGAACACCGCGCTCCAGGTCGACCTGTACGCCCAGGCGAACGCCACCCGGATCGGACACCGGATCTACTCCGGGATCGGCGGGCAGACCGACTTCATCGTCGGCGCGCTGCACTCGCCGGGCGGCCAGGCCCTGCTCGCCCTCCAGTCCTGGCACCCGCGCGCCGACGTGTCGACGATCGTGCCGATGATCGACGAGGCGACCACCTCGTCGCAGATGTCCGCGGTCGTCACCGAGCACGGGGTCGCCGAGCTGTTCGGGTACGACGAGCGGGCCCAGGCCCGGCACCTGATCGAACAGGCGGCCCATCCCGACGCGCGTGAAGATCTCTGGGAGGAGGCCGCGGCGCTCGGCCTCGCCTGACGGCGCGTCACCCTCCGCGCAGTCGCGAGTCGCCTGCGGCGCGGTCACGAGTCGCCTGCGGCGCCGCGAGTGACTCCTCACCCCGCCAGGAACGACTCGCGGCCCCGCTAGGAACGACTCGCGGTGTCAGGCGGCGCCCATGGGCAGGATCACGACCGGGCACGGCGACACGCGTGCCAGCACGTCGCTGACGGAGCCGAGCGCGTTGTGCCGGATCGACGACGTCCCGTGGCTCCCGACGACGAGCAGCTGCGCCCCGGCCGCCACCGACAGCAGGACGTCGACCGGCGCCCCTTCGTGCACACCGACACTGACCTCGGCCTCGGGATCGATGCGGCGCGCCTGCGCTCGTACGGTCTCTGCCACGGTCTCGCCGTCGTCCGCGCTCGTCACCGAGGACCCGGACGGGTCGACCGCGACGACGACCTGGAGCGCCGTCCCGCGCAGTGACGCTTCCTCGATCGCCCAGTGCAGCGCCCGCTCCGCCCCGGCGGAGCCGTCCGTGCCCACCACGATCGTCCCGATCCGTTCCGGTGTGTCAGCCATGCCGTCATCCTGTCGGTTCCGGGCCGAGGAAGCGACCCACGCACCTTGAGATATGTATAAGCACATAATATAAATACGTTATGCATTCTGCCCAGGCCCCCGAGCTCGCCGGCGCGATCGAGCGCCTCAGCACGCTGCTGCGTCACCTCAGCCCGGCCGGCCTCTCGCTGACCGCGGCGGCGACGCTGGCCACGCTGTCGCGCTCCGGCCCGATCCGGCTCACGCAGCTCGCCGCGATCGAAGGCGTCTCCCAGCCCGCGATGACCCAGCTGGTCACCCGCCTCGAGCGCACGGGCCTGGTCGCGCGGTCGTCCGACCCCGGCGACCGCCGGGCCGTGCTCGTCGCACTCACGTCCGACGGCGAGGCCGAGCTGGCGAGTCGTCGAGCGACCCGCACCGAGCGGCTGGCCGAGATGCTCGCCCACCTGTCCCCGGCCGACCAGCAGGCTCTCGCCGACGCCCGGCCTGCGTTCGACGCACTGATCAGGCTCGTCGACCCCCGTACGGAAGGAGATCCCTCGTGACCTCACCTGCGACCTCGTCGCACCTCCACGCCCCCGCGGCGAGCCCGTTCAGCCAGCCCAAGGCGGTGTGGGCGGTCGCGTTCGCCTGCGTCGTCTCGTTCATGGGCATCGGCCTCGTGGACCCGATCCTGCCGGCGATCGCCTCCGACCTGGACGCGTCGCCGAGCCAGGTGACCCTGCTGTTCACGAGCTATCTGGTCGTGACCGCGGTCGCGATGCTCGTCACGGGGTGGGTGTCCAGCCGGATCGGCGCCAAGCGCACCCTGATCGCGGGCCTCGCCGTCATCGTCGTGTTCGCCGCGCTCGCCGGCGCGTCGGACAGCATCGGGCAGATCGTCGGATTCCGTGCCGGGTGGGGCGTCGGGAACGCGCTGTTCATCGCGACCTCGCTCGCCGTCATCGTGGCGTCGGCGTCGGGCGGGTTCGTGGGCGCGATCATCCTGTACGAGGCCGCGCTCGGGCTCGGGATCGCCGTGGGGCCGCTGCTCGGCGGCCTGCTCGGCGAGCTGAGCTGGCGCGGGCCGTTCTTCGGGGTCGCCGCCCTGATGTCGATCGCGCTGATCGCGACGCTCGTGCTGGTCGAGCCGATGCCGATCCCCGAGAGGAAGGTGTCGGTCCTCGACCCGATCCGGGCGCTGCGGCACCGCGGCCTGCTCACGCTCTCGCTCACCGCGCTCTTCTACAACTGGGCGTTCTTCACCGTCCTCGGCTACACGCCGTTCCCGATGGACCTGGGCGCGATCCAGCTCGGGTTCGTGTTCTTCGCGTGGGGGCTGCTCGTGGCGCTGTTCTCGGTCGTCGGCGCTCCCCGGCTCCAGGCGCGCTTCGGTCTCGCCCGCACCCTGTACGCGAACCTCGCGCTGTTCGCGGTCGTCGTGCTGGTGATCGCGATCTTCGTCGAGGACCGAGCCGTGCTCATCGGCGCCGTGATCACCGCCGGCGTCTTCATCGGCATCAACAACACGGTGACGACGCAGGCCGTCATGACGATCTCGCCCGTGGATCGACCGATCGCCTCGGCAGCGTACGGGTTCGTGCGGTTCATCGGAGGCGGGCTCGCGCCGTTCGCGGCCGGGAAGATGGTCGAGGCGTGGAACATCCGCGTGCCCTTCTACATCGCCTCCGCCGCGCTCGTCGTCGCGATCGCGATCCTCGCGACGGCGCACCGGCAGCTCGGTGAGGCCGAGCTCGCGCAGGCCGAGTCCGTCGAGGTGCCGGCCGAGGCCCCGCCGGCCGAGGCCCCGCCGGTCGAGGCCGGGCGGAGCGGGGATCGAGACCCTGCCGCGGTCCCGGTCGACCACGTCGTACGGCAGCCCGTGCGGGTGGACGCGGAGACCGACGGCATCACCGTGGCTGCGATCGACGCGTCCTCGCAGGCGGCCGAGGTGGTCGCGGCGGCGGGACGGCTCGCGGCCCGCTACGGACGCACCGTGCACGTCGTCCACGCGCAGGAGAGTGCGATCACGCCGGACGGCGCCGTCGAGACCGAGGCCTTCGCGGCTGCGCAGGCGCTGGTCCGTACGCACCTGGTCGCCCTCGCCGATGCGGGCGTCCCCGCGGTCGGGCACGTCCTGCGGCACGTTCGCGGCCACGGCGCCGCGGGGCGGACGGTCGCCGAGTACGCCAACGCCCACCACGCCCACGCCCTCGTGATCGGCGTGCCCGAGCACGGCGGCCTCGCCGCTCTGATGGAGGAGTCGGCGAGCGCGGAGCTGTGGCGCCACGCCCGCAGCAGCATCGTGATCGTGAACCCCGAGCGCGACCCTGTCGCCGTCTGACTCCGAGATGCCGTCCGCCCGTCGCCCGGAGTAGCGTCGCACCGGGGTCGAGATCGGCCCGGTCCGACCCGACAGGGGTGTCCGATGAGCACGTCGTTCCCGATCGCGACCGTCACGGCGGCGCTCCGCTCGCTGCTGCGTGCTCAGGTCCCGCTCGTCGACGACGAGCTCGCCGACCTCGCCGTCACCACCCAACCGCCGGACCGGGCACGCCAGCAGATCGGGGTGCCGTCCCTCGACCTCTACCTCTACGCCACGAGCCTGGGCGGCACGAGCCTCGGCGGCGCGGGCATGGGCGGCGGCCAGCCGCCGCCGGGACCGGTCTTCGGCCGTGACCGCGGCAGGTCGGCGGCGCCGCCGGTGCTCGACCTCCACTACCTGCTCACGGCGTACGGTCCGTCGGGCGACCGCGACACCGTCGACCAGCGGATCCTCGGCGCGGCGATGGGGGTGCTGCACGACCGGCCCGTGCTCTCCGGCGCGGACGAGGTTCCGGGGTCCGGGCCGAGTGACGCGACTCCTCCGTTCGACTCCGTACGGATCGCGCCGACCCCGCTGTCGATCGACGACCTCGCCCACCTCTGGAGTGCCTTGCGCACCCCGCTCCGGCTGTCCGCCGCCTACACGGCGTCGGTCGTGCCGTTCCGGCCGGACGTGTAGCCGCCGGTGCGTCGGCCGCCCCGGCGCCGGTGTCCCGACCCGGGGGTGGGCGGTGCCTGGGCCGTCTCCCCGGGGGTCCAGGTGACGGCCCAGGCACGCCCTGGCGTGGAGGCGATCAGATCAGCGTGCCGACGTCGTGGGCGACGATCTCGTCCATGGCCCGCTCGGCGACGGCCGCGATGGTCATCGAGGGATTGCAGGCCGCGGTCGTGCCGGGGATGAGCGCTCCGTCCAGCACGTACAGCCCTGGCATGTCGTGCACACGCCCCTCGAGGTCGCACGACGTCCCCATCGCGACGCCGCCGAGTCCGTGCCAGGTGCTCGGGACGACGGCGTTGGTGTCGGTGAGGAAGCCGAGCGGAGCGGCGATCCTCTTCGCGCGCCGATGGATCGCGTCGAACAGCTCGGCGTCACCGTTCTTCGGCCAGGTCAGCTCCGCGGAGTCCCTCCAGCCGTCGTAGGTGAACCGACCGCGCGCCTCGCTGACCCCGAACCCGACCATCATCGTGGACCGGACGTTGATCCCGAGTCCGGGGATGGAGGCCTGGATGATGGTGTTGGCGCGGGCGGGGTCCGACCAGTCCTTCGTGCCGTAGACGACCGGGCCGCCCTGCACCGACCCGAAGTTCTCGGCGAGGCTGGTCCAGACGTAGATCCGGTCGCCGTTGGTCCCCCAGTTGGTGCCCAGCCCGTCGATCGCGGGGATGTGGCCGCGGCCGACGGAGCGGACCAGCAGCTTCGTGGTGTTGAGACTCCCGGCGGCCATCACGAGCGTGCGCGTCGTGATGATCTTCTTCTCGAGGATCGTGCCGCGCTCGTCCGTGCGGTCGACGTGCACGGTCCACCGCCCGTCGCTCGCACGCTCGATGTCGACGACGTTGTGCTGGATCAGCAGGTCGACCAGTCCGGTGTCCTCGGCCTGCTTGATGTAGGTGACGTCGACGGAGTGCTTGCCTCCGTTGTTGACGCCGAGCGCGGAGTCGCCGTTGGTGTAGGACGCCTTCATCTCACCGTCGAGCTCCCGCAGGGCGTACGACCAGTCGATCGGCATCGGGATCTTCTCCAGCGCGTAGCCCTCCCGCCGGACGTGGTCGGCGAAGACGCGAGCCGGCTTGTACGTCGGGCTGGCGACCAGCTCGTCGGGCGCGGTCTCGAGCTGGAGCATCCGGGCGACACGGGGGTAGTGGACCGCGTCCATGCGGGCGTAGTCGAGCTCCTCGGGCAGGCAGTGTGCGAAGACCTCCTCGCTCGGCTGGAGCGTCATCCCCTGATAGACCAGCGAGCCGCCGCCCACGCCGGCTGCGCAGGTCGCGACCATGTTCTGGCCGACCACGGCCTCGAGCAGTCCGACGTACGGAGCGAGGGAGACCGGTCGGCCGAGCACCTGGCTCGCGGAGCCGTACCACAGGGCCCGCTCGTCGAGGCTCGACAGCGTGGGGAACGTGTCGGCGTCCGGGCCGGTCGGCCAGCGCTTGCCACGCTCGAGGACCGTGACCGGCACGCCGGCCTGGGCGAACCGCAGGGCCGCGACGCCGCCGCCGAAGCCCGACCCGATGATCACGACCCGTCGCTCCTCGCGCGTGACCGGAACACGAGTGAGCGCCGCCGCCGACGACGCGCCCGTCCCGAGCGCGACGCCTGCTCCGAGTGCCGCACCTGCGCCGAGCAGGGTGCGGCGCGACAGCGACCGGGGTGCGGCTGGTTGATCCATCGGAGTCTCCCTCTCGGCAGGTGACCTTCACCACACCGACCGGGCCTCAAACTAGACACTTTCAACATCAAGTGTCAAGAAGAGTGACACTCTCGCCTAACCACCGCTCCAGGAACGACCGGAGGTCCTCGTCGCTGCGGACCGCAGCGCTGTCGAACATCAGCACCGACAGCGCCAGGCGTACGACGACCTCGGCGATCTCGTCCAGGTGCCGTACGAGTCCGGGCGAGCGCTCGGTGATCGGCGCCAGGGTCGCCCGGGCCACCGGCAGGGCCCGCGCCATCATGTCGCGGTCGAAGACCGGGTTGCCGGCGTCCGGCACGAGGAGACGCGCCAGCACCGGCCGCTCACGCACGACGCGCCGCGACGCGACGATCAGCTCGACGACGAAGGCCCGTGCGGTCCGGGTCGCGGCCGTCACCTCCCGCACCTCGGCCAGCGACTCGGTCGCGACCCCGATCATCGCCTCGGACACGAGGTCCTCGAGCGTACCGACGTTGGAGTAGACGGTCTGCCGGGTCACCCCGGCCTCCTTCGCCACCGCGGAGATCGTGACCGCGTCGAAGCCGCCGGCCTCGATCAGGCTCACGGTCGCGGCGAGGATCGCGGGCTTGGATCGCATGGCCGCCATTCTGGCCGCCCGCCGCCCGTCCGTGCTGGTGCGTGCGCCACCATGTCGGGGTGGCTGCCTTCGCCCTGACCGTGCTGCTGATGGGGACCATCGGGCTGATCCTCGTGGTCGCCGGGACCACCATGCTGTCCACCGGCCTGCGCGATCGCGACCCCTACCCTCGCACACGCATCCCCGGGCGCGTGGTCGACAACGGCTCCGGCGCCCTCGACGCGAGCACGGTCACCGTCGAGTACCCGCTCCCGGACGGCACCCCGAACCGCGTCACCGCACCGGTGCCGTGGCGGGGGCGGCCACGCGGGATCGGCACCCCGTACCCCGTCTGGGTCCGCATCCACGACCCCCACGACGCGGTGGTGGTGAGGGAGGGGTACGGGGGGCGCCTGCAGCTGGTCGCCGGCGGCGTGCTGCTCGCGGTCGGCGTGGTCGCCGCGCTCGTGGGCGGGCTGCT
Source organism: Mumia flava (assembly GCF_002797495.1). NCBI lineage: Bacteria > Bacillati > Actinomycetota > Actinomycetes > Propionibacteriales > Nocardioidaceae > Mumia > Mumia flava. The sequence goes on along the minus strand of NZ_PGEZ01000001.1, from coordinate 2,198,107 downwards.
CTTCCTGTGGCTCCTGGCCGGCACCAGCGTCATCAGCTGAGCGGGGTCAGATCCCCATCGACCGGCCGATGATCTCCTTCATGATCTCGGTCGTGCCGCCGTAGATCGTCTGGATCCGGGTGTCGGCGTAGGCCTTGGAGATCGGGTACTCGCTCATGAACCCGTACCCGCCGAAGAGCTGGAGGCACTTGTCCACGGTCTTCTTCTGCAGCTCGGTGGTCCACCACTTGCCCATCGCCGCGTCGGCGACCGACAGCCGGCCGGCGTTCAGCTCCATGATCGAGCGATCCACGTAGACCTGCGCGATCTGCTGCTCGGTCTCCAGCTCGGCGAGGGTGAAGCGACTGTTCTGGAACGACCCGATCGGACGCCCGAACGCGGTGCGCTCCTTCACGTACTCCAGGGTCATGTCGATCACGTGGCGGCACGCGGCCGCGGCGGTGACCGAGATCGTCAGCCGCTCCTGCGGGAGCTTCTCCATCAGATAGATGAAGCCCTTGCCCTCCTCGCCGAGCAGGTTCTCCTTCGGCACGCGCACATCGGTGAAGAACAGCTCGGCGGTGTCCTGCGCCTTGAGGCCGAGCTTGTCGAGGTTGCGCCCGCGCTCGAAGCCCTCCATCCCGCGCTCGAGCACGAGCAGCGAGACACCCATCGCGCCGGCGTCCGGGTTCGTCTTCACGGCCACGATCACGAGGTCGGAGAGGATGCCGTTGGAGATGAAGGTCTTCTGGCCGTTGACCAGGTAGTGGTCGCCCTGGTCGACCGCGGTGGTCGCGATCGACTGGAGGTCCGAGCCCGTGCCCGGCTCGGTCATCGCGATCGCGGTGATCGTCTCGCCGCTGCAGAACCCGGGGAGCCAGCGCGCCTTCTGCTCGTCGGTCGCGTACGACAGGAGGTAGCCGGACACCAGGTCGTTGTGCAGCGCGAAGCCGACTCCGGACGCACCCGCGCGCGCCAGCTCCTCCTCGACGATCGCGTTGAACCGGAAGTCGTCGACGCCGCCTCCTCCGTACTCCTCCGGCATCATGAACCCGAGGAAGCCCTGCTTGCCGGCCTCGAGCCACATGTCGCGCGAGACGATCCCGTCGACCTCCCACTGGGCGTGGTACGGCGCGATCTCCTTCTCGACGAAGGTCCGAAACGACGCGCGGAAGGCGTCGTGGTCAGGGGTGAAGAGCGTGCGTTCCATCATGTTCCTCCGGCGGTACGAGTCGGTGCGGGTGGCTCCGTCGGTCCTCGGGGCGCGAGCCGAGCGGGCGATCGGGGGGTGGGCGGGTCAGCCGTCGTCGCGCTGGACGACGGCCCCGGCCTCGAGCAGGGCGTCGGCGTCGGCGACTCCCCACGCCTCGAGGACCGAGCGCGTGTCGGTGCCGGGCTTGACGGGACCGCGGCCCAGCGACGCGGGCGTGCGCGAGAAGCGCGGTGCGGGCGCGGCCTGCACGACGTCGTCGTGCTCGACGTAGGTCCCCCGCGCGACGAGATGCGGGTGCTCGGGCGCCTCGCGCATCGGGACGACGGGCGCGACGCACGCGTCGGTCCCGTCGAACACCTCGGCCCACTCGGCCTGTGTCCGCTCAGCGAATCGGGCGGCGAGCAGCGCACGCAGCCGCGGCCACTGCGACGGGTCGTTGCGGTCGGGAAGTGGTGGCGCCTCCCCGGCGTCGAGCTCGAGCAGCTTGACGAGCTCGTCGTAGAACTGCGGCTCGAGCGCCCCCACGGACATCCAGCGACCGTCCGCCGTCTCGTACACGTCGTAGAACGGGGCCCCCGAGTCCAGCAGGTTGGTGCCGCGCGCGTCGTTCCAGGCGCCGACCTGCTGGAAGTTCGTGATCATCGTCAGCAGGTGCGCCGCGCCGTCCACGATCGCCGCGTCCACGACCTGGCCGTGACCGGACGACCGGGCCTCGAGGACCGCGGACAGGATGCCCACGACCAGGTACATCGACCCGCCGGCGAAGTCGCCGAGCAGGTTCATCGGGATCTGCGGCGGCCCGTCCGCGCGGCCGATCGGGTCGAGTGCGCCGGCGACGGAGATGTAGTTGACGTCGTGGCCGGCCGACTGGGCGAGCGGGCCGTCCTGGCCCCACCCGGTCATCCGGCCGTACACCAGGCGCTGGTTGCGCTCGAGGCAGACGTCGGGACCGATGCCGAGGCGCTCGGCGACGCCGGGCCGGAACCCCTCGATCAGGACGTCGGCGCTCTCGACGAGCCGGAGGACGACCTCGACCCCCGCCGGCTGCTTGAGGTCGACGGCGATGGACGGTCGGCCGCGCGCGAGCAGGTCGCGGTCCTGCGGCAGGACGACCAGGCCTCCCGCCTTGGTCCGGTCGACGCGCACGACCTCGGCGCCGAGGTCCGCGAGCAGCATCGCCGCGAACGGTCCGGGCCCGATCCCGGCGATCTCGACGACCCGGAGCCCTGCGAGCGGGCCGGAGCCCTTCGGTGTCTCAGTCACCTGCTGATTGTGACAGCGTGACTGTCAGAGTTGTCAAGCGGGCGGGCGGGTCCGACCCGCCCGGTCGCGCCGACGACCGGCGACGAGGGTCGCGACTCCGACCCCGACCAGCACCAGTGCGGTGCCGATCAGCCCGAGCACCAGGCCACCGGTATCAGGCAGGCCTCCGCCCGAGACGGGCTGCTGGCCGGGTTCCGGTGGCTCCGACGGCGGTGGCGGCACCGACGTCGGAGCCGGCGTCGCACTCGACGGCGGCACCGAGGTCGGTGCCGGGGTCGGCGTCATGGTCGGGGTCGGGGCCGAGCTCGGCGTGGGCGTCGGTGTCGGCTCGACCGCGCTGAGCACGAAGTCCTGGCCCGTGACCGGCGCGTCGTCGATGTCGAACGGGGGGAGCGTCAGCGTCCCGGTGTACCCGGCAGGCGGCGTCACCGAGACGACGTAGTCCGCACCGAGGGCGTTGTCGTCGAAGAGGTAGCGGCCGAGGCCGTCGGTGGTGGTGACGGACGCTCCCTCCGGACCGGTCAGCGTGACGGTGACGCCGACGAGCGGGAGCCCGTCGTCGTCGGTCACGGTGCCCGAGACCGACTGCGGGACGATCGTGCGGACCTGCAGGTCCGGAGCCACGACGTCAGTGCTCGCGTCGACGACCTTCTCCACGCCGCCGACGGCCACGCATCCCGACGGCGGCTCCACGAGCACGCGGTAGCCCGCCTGGGACGCGACCTCGCCGAAGTCGTACGAGCCGTCGACACCGACGGGAACGGTGCCGAGGTCGCGGCCGTTCTGATCGAGCAGCCGGACCCGGACGTCCGCGAGCGGGCACGAGCCCGCCCCGGACGACACGTCGACGACCGAGCCGCCGAGGCTGTGGGTGGTGTTGAAGAAGCTCGTGGCGTACAGCGGGAGGCCTGCCCGCCGCACGAAGGTGAGCGTCAACGACCGCAGGCGTGCCGGCGGCTGGAACCAGCCCGCCGCTCCGACCGTGTCGGCAGCCTGGGGGTTGCCCGTCAGGGTCAGAGTGGACGGATCCCAGGTCGGCACGTCGCCGAGCGAGTCGACACACCCCGCCGGACGCGGGGAGCCGAACGAGCAGTAGTTGAAGCCTCCCTGGAAGCCGAGGTCGGCCGCCGTCGCCTCGCGCGCACCCGCCCCGTCGGCGACGGTCGCGCTCACCACGACCGCGTCGGCGTCGATGTCGGAGACCCCGAACCCCCACTGCTGGGCCGGGGTCGGAGACGCGAAGACGTACGTGGTGACCGACGGCGCGGCGGCGTTGTCCGCGCGCGGACGGAGGTTGAGGTACGGCTGCCCCTGACTGGAGCCGTACACCTGACCGACCGGCGTCGCAGCGTTGACGTACGCGCTGACTCCGGAGATCACGCCGACACCCGAACCACCGCGCGAGTCGGAGGTGAACGTGGCGGCCGGGAACCCGAGTCCGGGCAGTGTGACGGTGCCCTGGTAAGCCCCGGGGGTGCCCTCGAAGGTCCATTGCGCGTAGCCGGCCTGCTCGGATGCCCCGGGGGAGGCAGTGAGCGCGGCCAGCAGCACCCCCGCCGCGACCGCCGCTGCCCTGCGCCTGGCGCTGGCCATATCGTCCCCCCGAGCCGAACCTGGCGACAGCGTAGTCCGATCTGTCCGTTTCGTCTGTTTGCCGGCGCCTGGCCGAGCGGCGCAGGCACGGGGTACGATCCGAATCACGCCATCGCGTTTGTTCCATCGTTGATGTCAGGAGAGTCGCGTGTCCGGAATCGTGCACACCCGTCGCGGCCGGGGCGAGCCCCTGGTCCTGATCCACGGGATCGGCCACCGCAAGGAGGCCTGGGCGCCGGTGATCGACCGGCTCGCCGAGCACCACGACGTGATCGCGGTCGACCTGCCCGGCTTCGGCGCCTCCGCGCCCCTCGACGAGGGCAGTGCCGACGGCATGCACGCGTACGTCGAGGCGATGGAGGACCTCTTCGACGACCTCGGCCTGTCGCACCCTCACGTCGTCGGCAACTCCCTCGGTGGGGCGATCGCCCTCGAGCTCGCGGCACGTGGCAGCGTCCGCACCGCCACGGCGCTCTCCCCCGCCGGCTTCTGGACCGAGGGAGGCCGACTGTGGGCGTTCGCGGTCCTCCTCGGCATCCGGGCGTCAGCGCTGATGCCGCCGGGCGTGATCCGCTGGGTCGGCGCCCACCGTTGGGCACGCGGAGCGGCGATGGCGAGCCTCCACGCCCACCCCACCCGGTTGTCGCAGGAGGCGTTCCTCGGCGACGTCGCCGCACTGCGCGACTGCACGGCCTTCGGCCGCGTGCTGCGCGCCGGCTCCCGCTACCGCTACCGAGGTCGGCCCCGCGTGCCCGCCACGATCGCGTGGGGCACCGCCGACCGGATCCTGCTGCCGAGCCAGGCCGGTCGGGCACGCCAGCAGCTGGTGGACGCGGCACACGTCCCGCTCCCCGGTTGCGGGCACGTGCCGATGATCGACGACCCCGGCCTGGTCGCGCGGGTGGTGCTCGACCGGAGCCGCTCCGCGACGCCGACGACCTCGGAACGGGCCGCCTGACGGCTGGCCGCAGGGCGTGTCAGGGACGGGCGGCGTCGGCGCGCTCGGCGGGTCCGGTCACCCGCGCGCGGAACACCCAGAACGACCAGCCCTGGTACGCGAGCACCACCGGGAGCATCACGACCGCCACGACCGTCATCACCGTGAGGGCGTAGTCACCGGACGCGGTCGAGGAGACGGTGAGGTTGTGCGCCTCGGAGGTCGAGGAGACCATCACGTTCGGGTAGAGGTTCGCGAACAGGGCAGCGACCGTGCCACCGATCGTCAGCGCGGTCGCGACGAACGACCACCCCGGTCTCCCGGCGGGAACGAGCACCACCGCCACCAGCGCGGCCACGACAGGAACGGCCGCCGCGACCACCCGCCATGTGCCCCCGGCCGAGAGGGTGACGGTCCAGGCCGAGAAGCCGACGACGCACGCCAACGACACCCAGACGAGCCGTCGCGCGAGGGCGCGAGACCGTTCCTCGACCGGACCCGTGGTCTTCAGACCGAGGAACGTCGCCCCGTGGGCCAGGCTCAGAACGACGAGCGTCAACCCCAGCCACAGCCCGTACGGCGTGAGGAGATCCACGAACGACCCGGTGAACACCTCGTTGCCGTTGATCGGCAGGCCGGCGAGCAGATCCCCCAGGGCGACGCCGAGCAGGAAGGGCGTGAGCACGGAGCCGATCGTCAGGGTCCAGGTCCAGGTCCCGCGCCACCCGTCCCGGTCGACCTTCGCCCGCCACTCGAACGACACCCCGCGGATGATGAGCGCCACCAGGACGAGCAGCAGGGCGAGATATCCGGCCGAGAACCAGGTGGCGTACCACGACGGGAACGCCGCGAAGATCCCGGCGCCGGCCACGACGAGCCACACCTCGTTGCCGTCCCAGACCGGGCCGATGCTGTTGATCGCGACCCGCCGCTGCGTGTCCGTGCGACCGACGACCTGGTGCAGCATCCCGACCCCGAAGTCGAACCCCTCGAGCACGAAGAAGCCGGTCCAGAAGACGGCGACGATCACGAACCACACGACGTCCAGACTCATCGCTCCCCCTCAGTACGTGAAGCTCGAGGCGGTCGGTTCACGGGACTGCGGGTCGTCTGGCGCGTCCTCGGACGGCTCGTCCGCGAGGCCCTGCCGCGCGTGCCGGACCATCAGGAACGCCCACACCACCCCGAGCACGACGTACAGGAGCGCGAACGTCCCGATGCTCGCGACCACCTCGCCGCGGCTGACCGACGGCGAGTTGCCGTCCTCGGTCTTCAGCAGGCCCTGGACGACCCACGGCTGCCGACCGCTCTCGGTGAGCAGCCAGCCCGCGGTGTTCATCGCGAACGGCGCGAGGAAGGCCCAGGACGCGCACCACAGGAAGACCTTCGACGACGCGAGGCGGCGCCTCCGCCACACCCACAACCCCCACAGACCGAGGATCGGCATCAGCGCCCCGAGGTAGGCCATGGTGCGCATCGACCAGTACTGGATCGCAAGGTTCGGGATGTAGTCGCCCGGACCGTACTTCGTCTCGTACTGCTTCTGGAGCTCGTTCAGACCGACGACCTTGCCGTCCCACGACTGGGTGGCCAGCAGCGACAGCAGGTGCGGGATCTCGATGATCTTCGTGGCGTCCTGGTCGTCCTCGCTGAACCCGCCGACCTGAGCCGCCGAGAACGAGCACGGCTGGCACGTGTCCCACTGGGCCTCCATCGCGGCCACCTTCATCGGCTGGTACTTCGTCTCGATCACCCCGAGATGGCTCCCGACGCCGAGCACGAGGATCGAGACCGGAACGAGCACGGCCAGCGACAGCTTCATCGAGCGGACGAACACGTCGGCGTCGCCGCGGCGGCGGAGGTGCCAGGCCGACACGGCGAGCATCACCAGCGCGCCCGTGAGCAGCGACGCGAGGATCACGTGCGCGTACCCCCACACGAACACCGGGTTCGTGAAGAGCGCGGTGATCGACGTCAGCCGCGGACGTCCTGTGGCCTGGTCGATCTCGTACCCGACGGGGTTCTGCATCCAGGAGTTCGCCGCCATGATGAAGGCAGCGGACAGCGCCGCGCCGATCGCGACCATCCACACCGTGACGAGGTGCACCCGTCGCGGCAGGACGCCCCACCCGAACAGCCACAGGCCGAGGAACGTCGACTCGAGGAAGAACGCGGCGAGCCCCTCGATCGCCAGCGGCGCACCGAAGACGTCACCGACGAACCGCGAGTACTCCGACCAGTTCATCCCGAACTGGAACTCCTGCACCAGACCCGTCACGACACCGATCGCGACGTTGATCAGGAGCAGCGTCCCGAAGAACCGGGTGAGTCGCCGCAGGTCGGGGTCGTTCGAGCGGTACCACCAGGTGTGCAGGAGAGCGACCAGGAACGCCAGCCCGATCGTGATCGGCACGAACAGGAAGTGGTAGATCGTGGTCATCGCGAACTGGATCCGCGACAGATCCAGCTGCGAGACGGTGTCCATCCCCTCACGCTAGGGCGATTCCCGCCCCCTCGGATCCCTCGATCTGGGTGAGGATCGGGCCCAGGGCGCCGGGCCCGTCCACAGCCGGGCTGCACCAGCGCGCGACCACCGCCGTCCCTCGCTATGCTCGGGTGATCCGAAGGGGGTGTCGGTGATGGTCGACCTCGAAGCACAGACCCAGACCCACCTGGAGAAGGCGTCGACGGCAGAGCACGGGCGCAGCGCCGAGCTCGTGGTGCAGGACGGGCCGCTCCGTCAGAGCGTGCTCGCGCTCGCCGAGGGCGCCGAGCTCTCGGAGCACGACGCGCCGCCGGCGGCCAGCATCCTCGTGCTCAGGGGCGCGATCGACGTCGTGGCCGAGTCCGGCACGACCGTGCTCGAGACCGGGATGCTCGCGGAGATCCCGCACGAGCGGCACTCCGTCAAGGCGGAGGTCGACTCGGTGTTCCTGCTCACCGCCGTCACCGACATCTGAGCCCTCCCGCTGGTCGAGGCGCGAGCGGAGCCGCACCCCCGCTGGTCGAGGCGCGCGAGCGGAGCGGCACCCCCGCTGGTCGAGGCGCGAGCGGAGCGAGCGATCGAGACCCCTCCGTGTCACACCAGGAACTGGAACGCCGGGTCGTCGGGCGACAGCTTGCGGGCGTGCACCGGCGATCGCTCGAGGCGCTCGATGAGCCCCACCAGGTCGGCCGGCGACCCCAGCTCGATCCCGACCAGGGCGGGCCCGCGCTCGCGGTTGTGGCGCTTGACGTACTCGAAGAGCGTGATGTCGTCGTCCGGCCCGAGCACCTCGTCGAGGAACCTGCGCAACGCCCCCGGCTCCTGCGGGAACTCGACGAGCCAGTAGTGCTTCACACCACGAGAGACCAGCGCGCGCTCGATCACCTCGGCGTACCGGCTCACGTCGTGGTTGCCCCCGGACAGCACCACCGCGACCCGCTCGCCGTCCCCGACCAGGCCGTCGAGGCGGAGCGCCGACGCAGCCAGCGCTCCGGCGGGCTCGGCGATCACGCCGTCGACCTCGAACAGGTCGAGCATCTCCTCGCTGACGAGTCCCGCGTCGACCTGGACGAGCTGGGGCATCCGGTGGGCGTGCAGCACGGCGTACGGGTGGTCGCCCACACGGCGGACGGCTGCGCCGTCGACGAACGCGTCCACCTCCGTCAGCTCCACCGGACCGCCGTGCTCGAACGCGGCCGCCATGCTCGCCGCGCCCGCGGGCTCGACGCCGACCACCCGGGTGCGGGGGTGCCGGTCGGCCAGCCAGGCGGTCATGCCGGCGATCAGTCCGCCACCGCCGACCGGCACGACCACGACGTCCGGGGCCTCACCGAGCTGCTCGACGATCTCGCGCGCGACCGTGCCCTGGCCCGCGATCACGTCCGGGTGGTCGAAGGCGGGCACCACGAGCGCGCCCGTACGCGCGGCGTCGTCCGACGCGGACGCGGACGCCGCGTCGTACGTCTCTCCCCCGACGATCACCTCGACCGCGTCGCCACCGAGCGAGGCGATCCGGTCACGCTTCTGCTTCGGGGTCGTGCGTGGCAGGTAGATCCGCGCGTGCATCCCCAGGGAGCGTGCAGCGTACGCGACGCCCTGGGCGTGGTTCCCGGCGCTCGCGGCGACGATCGGGCGGTCCCGTTCGCCGTCGCCGAGGCGGGCGATCATGTGGAAGGCGCCGCGCAGCTTGTACGAGCGGACCACCTGGAGGTCCTCGCGCTTGAGCCACACCTGCGCGCCGGTGCGGTCGGACAACCGTGCGTCGGGCTGCAACGCGGTCCGGTCGACGACCTTCGCGACGACGTCCGCCGCCGCGTCGACGTCGGCAGCGGACACGGGTGGGAGGGGAGGCACCGGTCCAGCCTAAGGCGCTTCGCCCGCTCGGCTGCTCTCGTCACGGCACCGTGAGATGCCGGTGCCGCGCCCACCTAGACTTCGCGCGTGACGCCACCCCCTCGTACCGACGGCTGGCGGCTCGCAGCGCTGGGCGCGATCGCGACGGTCACCGCAGTCGTCAGCAGCCTCGGCGCACCGCTCGTGCCAAGCATCGCCCGTGCGTACGGCGTCGGCCTCGGGACCGCGCAGTGGGCGCTGACCGCCACCCTGGTCGCGGGCGCGGTGACGACGCCGGTGATCGGCCGCTGGGCCAGCGGGAGGCTGCGCCGCCCGGTGCTGATCGGCGGCCTGGTCGTGGTGCTGCTCGGCACCGTGCTCTCCGCGCTGCCGGTCGGGGTCGCCGCCCTGGTCGCCGGACGGGCGCTCCAGGGCGTGGGGCTCGCCCTCGTGCCGCTGGCGCTCGCCGTGGCGCGCGACCTGTGGACCGGACCACGACTGGCCTCACGGCTGAGCTGGCTGTCGGTGGCGACGGTGGCCGGCGCCGGCCTCGGGTATCCGGTGACCGCGTTCGTGGCCGAGCACCTCGGGATCGCCGGCGCGTACTGGTTCGGTGCCGCGCTCGTCGCGTTCACGCTCCTGCTCGCGGTGCTCTTCGTGCCGTCCAGCCCGGACGGCGAACCGCAGCCCGTCGACCTGGTCGGAGCCGCGCTTCTGTCGTCGGGCACCGTCACCGTCCTGATCGCGATCAGCCGCGGCGAGACCTGGGGCTGGGCCGCCCCGCTCACGGTCGGGCTGACCGGCGGCGGGCTGCTGCTGGTCTCGGCGTGGGTGGGGTGGAGCGCGCTGCGGGTCCGTCGCGGGAGACAGCCGCTGGTCGACCTCCGTCTCGCCGCACGCCCCGGCGTCGTCGGACCGAACGTGGTCGCGTTCGGGCTCGGGGCCGGGATGTACGGGTTGCTGACGCTGGCGGTGATCCTCGCGCAGGCGGACGGTTCGGACGGGTTCGGGCTCGGTCACGGCGTCGGCGTCGCGGGGCTGCTGCTGGTGCCGTACTCGCTGATGAGTGTCGGCGGCAGCCGGGTGGCGCTCGTGGTGGCGCGCACGTTCGGACGGGGCGCCCTGCTGCCGATCGGGGCGACGGTCTTCGCGTCCGCGATGGTGCTGCTGGCGTTCGGGCACGACTCGCTGTGGCAGGTGCTCGCTGCGATGGCGCTCGGCGGGCTCGGCAGCGGGTTCTCCTTCTCCTCGATGGCGTTCCTGATCGTGCCGCACGTGCCGCCGTCGGAGACGGGGAGCGCGATGGCGTTCAACCAGCTGCTGCGCTATCTCGGGTTCTCCGTCGGGTCGGCCGCGAGCGTGGCCCTGATCGACGTGTACGGCGGGGGCGGCGCGGGGTTCCGCGGCGCCGCTCTCACCTTCGCGATGGTCTGCGGTGCAGTCGGGCTGCTCGCGCTGGGTGGTCGGCGGCGCGCCCGCGACGTGTGAGCGGCCCGGCCCTGCTCCGGCAACGCGATGGCGGCACGTCGACCGCCGGTGCAGACTGACCCCAGGCTCGAGCGGAGGTTCGGGTGACCGGGGGACGAGCGCCGATGCTGCTGTGGTCGGACGAACAGCTCGGCGCGTTGACCGACGCGCTCGAGCGAGCGCGCCGCGCCACTCCGTCCGCCCTGGTCGTCGAGGGCGGGCCCGGCGAGGGCAAGACGAGCCTGATGGCGGAGCTGCTCGAGCGCGCCGCCGACTTCCGGATCACCACCGCGGAGGGCCTCGAGTCGGACTCCGCTCCCGAGCCGTTCGATCTGCTCCGCGCGTGGGGCGTCGCACTCCCGCCGGGGACTCCAGACGACCTCGCCGTCACATCGGTCGGTGCGCTCGCCGCGCACGTCGACGAGCTGACCGTCGACCGGCCTCTGCTCCTCGTCGTCGACGACGTGCAATGGACCGACCACGAGTCCGTCGACTCGGTACGGACGCTGCTGCGCCAGCTCGACGGCACGCCTCTGCTCGTCGCGGTCTTCTGCCGGGTCCCGTCCGGATCGACCGCGCCACGGGTCGACGGCCTCGTCCGTGCCGAGTCGCGGCTCACGCGGATGACGCTGTCGGGCCTCACTTCCGATGCCGCCGTGGCGCTGGTCGCACGCGAGCGGCCCACCGTCTCGCCGATGACCGCCGTGGAGCTGTGGCGGCACACCGAAGGCAACCCGTTGTTCCTGACCTCGTTGCTGCGCGAGCTCGACCCCGAACAGCTCGACGACCTGCCCCGTGCGCTCCCCGCCCCACGCGCCTTCGCCGACGCGCTGGGGCGCCGGCTGGCACGACTCGATGAACCGGCACGTGACGTGCTCGAGGCGACCGTCGTTCTCAGCTCGGGATGGTCGACCGTGCTCGACGTGGCCGCGGTCTCGGGGCGTGCCGAGCCGTTCGGTGCCGTCCAGGAGCTGGTCGATGCCGGCCTCGTCGACGTCCGCCAGTCCGGACCGCTGTCGCTTCGCTGCTCGCACGCGCTCGTCCGCGCGGCCGCGCAGCAGGTCATCGGGGTCCCCCGCCGCCGGTCCCTGCACGCACGCGCTGCCACACTCACCGGTCGGTCCGACGTCCTGGACCACCGGATCGCCGCGGCTGCGTCCTACGACGAAGCGCTCGCAGCCGAGGTCGAGCAGTACGCTGCGGCCGCGCACCGCGCCGGCGCGTACCGACGGGCGGGCCACTACTTCCGCAGTGCCTGCGCGCTGACGTCGGAACCCTCCCGGCGGCGCACGCTCACGGCTCGAGCCGGGTGGGACGACGTGCTCGCGGGGATCGGGCCACGGCCTCATCCCGACGAGCCGCACGCAGCAGACGACGCCGACGCCGTGGCCACCGCCGCGCTCGAGGCGACCGCCGCTCGCGACCCACGCCACGCGCTCGATCTGCTCGAGACGCTCCCCGGGTCGGTGCTCGACCGGGCCGAGCCGCTGGTGCGCTACCGCGCCCACCTGCTCGCGGCCTACCTCCTGCTGCTCACCGGGGCTGCGGTCGACCGCGTCGACGCGCGGCTGGCCGCTGCGGACGCGGCCGGCGTGACCGATCCCGCCCTCGCCCAGATCGCGTCACCGGTGCGGGGATTCGCGACCGCACGCCGCCTCGGCGACGGCCCCCAGATGGCCGTGATCCTGGGCGAGCTGCCCGAGGATCCCGCGGCGGTCCCGGCGGGCGGCCGCGACCTGCTCGCCTGGCGGGCGATCTACCGGGTCTACGCGCTGCACGTGCGCACGGCCGCGCGGGACCTCGAGGTGCTGGTCGACGCCTCCGGCCGAACCCGCGATCCCTCCGCCCTGCACGAACAGCTCGCGCTCGCGCGCTGGTTGAGCGGTGACTGGGCGCTCGCGGCCGTCTCCGCGCAGCTCTCCCCGAACCGCGGAGGACCCCTGTCCCTGTGGAGCGTCGAGGCGGGTGGCGCTGCGCTCGACGCGACGCGAGGTCGCTTCGACGCGGCCGATGCGCGCCTCGAGCAGGCGATCACTCTCGCCCGCCGCGCGCCGTGGCCCGAGGGGCGCCTGATGCTGCTCGTCGCCCGCGCCGTGCGCACCCACGCCGGTGGCGTTGCTCCGGACGCCGTGGCGCGCCTCGCCGCGGACTACCCGGACCTCGAATCGTTGCTCGCGGTCGCGTCGCCCGCGGACGGGCTCCTGCTGCTGCACGCCGGCCTCACGGGGCTCTGGACGGGGCAGACCGGCGCAACGGAGACGGCCCTCGCGCTGCTCGAACGGGCGCGGGAGCCGTCCCGGTCGGACCGGGCGGTGATCGCCTGGCTCTCGGGGCAGCTGGCCGGGCACCTCGGCGACCGCGGACGTGCGGTCTCCCTGCTCCGGGCGGCGGCCGGCGACGAGCAGAACGAGCTGCCGCTGTACCGCGCGCACATGCTGGCCGACCTGGCCGACGTGCTCGAGCCGGACCACCGCGACGACGCCACGCGCGCTCGGAGCCTCGCGCGGTCGATCTACCGCAGGCTCGACGCCGTCCCGTACGTGGAGCGCCTCGCGCAGACCCGGGTCCGGCGCGACGTCACCGACCCGTCGCCGGACCCGGACGACTACCTCCCGCCGCTGACCGATCGTGAACGGGACGTCGTCGCACTGCTCGTCCAGGGCCTGAGCTACGCCCAGATCGCGACGCGGCTGTTCGTGACCCGCAGCGCAGTCGCGTTCCACCTGTCCAACACGTACGCGAAGTTCGACGTGCACTCGCGGCACGACCTGACCGCCTACGTGCTGGACCATCCGTCGGTGCTGACGGGGTGAGGGCCTCAGGCGATCCCGCTCAGCCGGTCCTCGAACCAGGCGAAGACCCGATCCTCCGTCACGAGCCGCCCGAGCGGCTGGCAGTGCCGGTCCGCCCCCTCGGCCGCGCTGAACCGGACGACGTCGGCGTGCGGCACGAGCTCGGCGAGACGTTGGGACTGACCGGGCCAGAACTGCTCGTGCTCGGGTTCGGTGATCAGGAGCGGCGTGGTGATCCGGGCCGCGTCCGCCGGATCGAGACGGTACTGCCGGACCTCCCGGTACAGGTCGAACCAGTCGCTGTGCTCGTAGGGGCGGCTGCGCCACGCGAGCGTACGGCCGAGAGAGGGAAGCTTGGTGGCGAGGCCCATGTCGCGGTCGAACGCGTGGCGTTCTCCGTCGTCGTCGAGCATCGCGACCATCTTCTTGCTCAGCGGACGCGTCCACGACTCCGACACGTCCACGACGCCGGGGTCGACGACGGCGGCCACGAGGCGGTCCTCGAAGGCGAGGGCCCGCGAGAGCCAGAACCCGGCCTGGCTGACCCCGTATCCGAGCAGGCGCTGGGCGTCGACGTCCGTTCGCGCCACGAGCGCGTCCACGACCGGTCCGAGCACCGCCTCCCAGTCGGGCCGGAAGCAGGTCTGCTGCTCGAAGAGCATCGACTGCTGGCCAGGGCCGTCGTAGACGAACGCGTTCCAGCCCCGCGCCAGCGCGCCCGCCGCCGCAGGCACCCACAGGTCGCTGATCGAGCCGTCGCTTCCGTTCGTCACGATCACGGTGGGCCGCGGCTCACCGCTGGGGTCCGGTCGCAGCAGGTAGCCGGGCAGCGTCCCGCCGTCGTACGGCACGGCGACCCGGACGTGAGCGCCCTCGGAGCAGTCGACGAAGGAGTCCCAGGCCGAGCGGTGCGCCCGGAAGGCGTCGAGCAGGCCGTCGGAGTCCGACGCCGTCGCGAGCCCGTCCACCACGCAGGACCAGTACGTCGCGGCCCGCAGGAATCCTGAGCGCGCGCTGGCGAGGTGCCCGCCGGCGCGCGCATCGTCGGCCGCCTTCTCCACGGCCTGCGCGGTCAGGGCCCACTGGGCCGACCAGTCCGACGCGTGCCGCACGCGCGCCACCGTGGCGAGGACCTCGCCCACCTCGCTCGCGCCGTGCACCGCGCGCCCGAGGACGCCCCGCGTCGCGAAGTCCAGGTCGCCGTCGCTGAAGAACCCCTCGTCGATGACGCGGTGCCCGGAGTTTCCGAGTCTCATGATGTCTCCCCCTGCTGAATGGTCGAGCCCGGCTGTCGGGCCCCACCACCAGTCAAGGCGAGGGTCGGCGCCCGGGGCCTGTACGCAATGACTAGTTCTCGGCCACACCCGAAAACAGGTTGCGCGGCCGTGGGAGACTGGACGGGCGATGAAGAACTGACACCGACCGCGCTCGCGTCCGAGGCATCGTGCCCGGTGAGCCCCTGCGACCCTGCGAGGTCTTCCGGTGTCTCCTTCCTCTCCTTCCTCTCCTTCCTCCTCTCCCGCGACCGCGCCGGCGGGTACGTCGCGTGCTGTCGTCGCTCGCCGGCTCACCGTCGCGTACGGGGTGCGTGTGGTGCTGTCCGACGTCGACGTGACCGCGTCACCCGGTGACCGTCTCGGCGTCGTCGGCGAGAACGGTGCCGGCAAGTCGACGCTGCTGCGGGTCCTGGGCGGGCGGCAGGCCCCGGACTCCGGGACGGTGCGCCGACCCGCGCGCGTGACGCTGCTCGGCCAGGTTCCCGACCTCCCCGACGGCGGCACGGTCCGTGATGCCGTCGACGGCGCGCTCGCCTCGTACCGCGGGCTCGAGTCGCGGATGCGCGAGCTCGAGGACGCGATGAGCGCAGGCGACGCGGAAGCGCTCGAGGAGTACGGCGACGTGCTCGAGGAGTACGAGCGCCGCGACGGCTGGTCCGCGGACGCCCGGGCCGAGCGCAGTGTCGCCGGCCTCGGTCTGGGCGCCGTGGCTGTCGACCGGGACCTCAGCACGTTGTCCGGGGGGCAGCGGGCCCGGTTGGCGCTCGCGCTCGCACTCGTCTCCGCCGACGACCTGCTGCTGCTCGACGAGCCGACGAACCACCTGGACGACGACGCGCTCGACTACCTGGAGTCCGCCTTGCGTGAGCACCCGGGCGTCGTCGTGGTCGTGTCCCACGACCGCGCGTTCCTCGACGCCGTGTGCACGTCGGTCCTCGACCTGGATCCGTCGCTGCAGGTCGAGCCGGACGGCACCACCCGGGTCGGGCCGGAGCGCTCGTCCGGCGCCTACACCGACTACCTGGCGGCGAAGGCCGCGGGCCGGGTCCGCTGGGCGCAGGCTCGCGACGCGTGGGAGACCGCGCACGACGAGGCCCGGGCCGCGCTGAGCGGTGCGAGCCGCCAGGTCGGGCACGGTCCGCGGGCGCCTCGTGACAACGACAAGTTCGTGCCGCACTTCCTCGGCCAGAAGGTCGACGCGGCGGTGGCCCGCCGGGTCCGCGACGCCGAGAACCGCCTCGCGAGGCTGGAGGCGAACCCGGTCCCGCGGCCGCCGGAGGAGCGGGCGTTCGCGGGTCTGGGTGCCGCACGACCAGCAGACGGGGTGCTGGTCGCGGCGCGCGACATCGAGATCCCGGGACGGCTGCAGCTCGATGCGCTCGACGTGACGGCAACGACCCGCCTGCTGGTGACCGGCCCCAACGGGGCCGGGAAGTCGACCCTGCTGGCCGTGCTCGCCGGGGAGCTGACGACGGCGCACGGCACCGTCCAGCACCGGGGGCGGCTTAGGATCGGCTACCTTCCCCAGCACGATGCCGCCGGTGACCTCGGCGCGACGGCAGCCACGGCGTACGGGGTGGGCCGCGGCGGTGATCCGCAGCGGGCGCGCGACGAGCTGCGGACGACCGGCCTGCTGCATCCGCGCGACCTCGATCGGCCGATGGGTGAGCTCTCGGTGGGGCAGCGCCGCCGGGTCGCACTGGCGCGGGCGATCGCGGACCGGCCGGACCTCCTCCTGCTGGACGAGCCGACCAACCACCTCTCCGTCGCGCTCGTCGAAGAGCTGCAGGAGGCGCTCGCCGGCGGCACCGTCCCGTACGTGCTCGTCACCCACGACCGCTGGTGGCGTCGCGGCTGGGACGGGGCCGAGCTGCGGTTGGCGGGCGATGTCCGTGGTCAGCGGTAGCGTCGGCAGCATGGCTGAGATCGTCGTGTTCCACCACGCGCAGGGTCAGACGGGCGGGTTCCTCGCGTTCGTCGACGACCTCCGTTCCGCCGGGCACACCGTGCACGCGCCCGACTACTACGACGGACGGACCTTCCCGACCGTCGATGCCGGCGTCGCGTACGCCGAGGAGGAGGCCGGACGCGACGAGCTGGTGCGCCGGGTCGAGGAGGCAGCGGCGACGCTGCCGGCCGAGGTCGTGTGGGTGGGGATGTCGCTGGGGAGCCTGTTCGCGCAGAAGTACGCGCAGACCCGGCGGGGCGCGCGCGGCGCCGTCCTGCTGTACGGGGCGCTGCCTCCGGAGGTGTTCGGCACGCCGTGGCCGTCCGGTGTGGGTGTGCAGGTCCACGCGATGGCCGACGACCCGTGGGTCGACTGGGAGGGCGAGGTCGCCCCGGTGCGGGCGCTGGACGAGGCCGAAGTCTTCTCGTACCCGGGCAGCGGCCACCTGTTCGCCGAGACCGACTCCGTCGACTACGACGCCGACGCCACCGCGCTGCTGCGTGAGCGGGTGCACGCCTTCCTGGCACGGATCGACTGATGAAGCCGGCCGACGCACCTCACCTGCGGATCGAGTCCATCGCCCAGTGGCGGGCCTGGCTCGCGGAGCATCATGCGGACGCCGATCCAGGCGTCTGGCTGGAGTGGCGCCGTCGCACGAGCCATCCCGAGGCACTCGACTACGACGAGGTCGCCATGGAGGCGCTGTCGTTCGGGTGGATCGACGGTCACGCCAAGAGCATCGACACGGAGTGGTCGATGCTGTGGGTAACACGGCGCCGCCGCGACAGCTGGTGGTCACGACTGAGCAAGGAGCGCGTGGCGCGCGCCGAGTCCGAAGGGCGGATGACCGACGCCGGCCGTGCCGTGATCGAGGCCGCCAAGGCGGACGGATCGTGGTCACGGGGCGACGCGGTCGAGGCGTTGGTCGTCCCGGACGATCTCGCCGCAGCCCTGGCGGAGCACCCCGGGGCGCGCGAGGCCTACGACGGCTTCGCACCCAGCACACGCAAGCAGATCCTGCAGTGGATCGTCGTGGCGAAGCGGGACGAGACCCGGGCCCGGCGGGTGGAAGAGACGGCGAGGCTCGCAGCGGAGGGGAGGCCGGCGCAGTAGTGGTGTCAACTCAGCCGGCTCCAGCGAGCGTCTCCAGCCGTGTGCGACGTGCCTTGACGATCCCGTCGACCGCGTCCCAGGTCGCGATCGCGACGACCGAGAAGCCGATGACCGCGGGGACGACCACGTCGAGGTTCTCGCCGCCGAGCTCCGTGAGCGCGGTGATCAGCTCGGGGTTGATGAGCTCATCCCGCACGATCAACCAGACGGTCCCCACGACGAAGGCGGCAGCGAGGAGGGCGTTCGCCGCGGCGAGCCGCGGACTCCAGCCGCGTCGCGCGTAGGCCGCGACCGCGACGGCCACCTCGAGCAGCTGCAGCGCGATCAGCGCAAGGATCCATCCCGGCCACAGGCCGGGGTCGAGGACGTGCATCCACTCGCCGTCGTACCCTGCGCCGTCGACGCGGGCGATGCCGTGGAGCCCGTCCCACAGGAGCGCGCCGACGAACAGCGCTGACATGACGACGGAGGCGATCAGGTCCCCACGACCACGTCCGCCCTGACGCTCCGGGAGCTTCTCCGGGTTCCACGGCTCGATCCCGGCGTCGGCGGGGTTGGTGGTGCGGTCGAGGACCGCGAAGACCAGCGTGGTCCAGAACGCCACGTGCGCCACCACGCTCAGGGCGACGCCCCACGTGCTGGCGGCGACCTCGCCCGCGCTCGCCCCGCTCAGGATCTCTCCCAGCGCCACCACGCCGGCGACGCACGCGGGGACGATCCACAGGAGCGTCGTGAGCAGCCGCCACCAGGCCACGTAGTAGCGGGGCCCGATCAGGTACAGCTGGCGGCCGGTGTACGCGGCTGCGAGGACGACGGGATCACCGAACTCGGTCAGCACCGCCCGCTCGGCCTCCTCGGTGCTCGCGGTCTCGCCGCTCCGTGCGTCGACCTGGTCGGCGATGGACCCACGGAGCTCGGCGGCCACGTCGGCACGCTGCTTCTCGGGCACCGCGACGATCACGGCGCCGACATAGCGATCGATCAGGCTCGTCATCTCAGTTCTCCTCCGGGAGTGCGGCGATCGCACGGGCGATCGCCTCGAAGTCTTCGGTCATGGCGGATGCGAGCCCGGAACCCTCGGGGCTCGTGCGGTAGAACTTGCGCGGCCTCGCCTCGTCGGTGTTCCACTCGCTGACCAGGTGCCCTTGCTTCTCGAGGCGGCGGAGCAGGGGATACAGCGTGTTCGCATCGGTGTCGAACCCGCGGCCCCGCAGGGCCTCGAGCAGCCCGTAGCCGTAGCCCGGCTCCCGCAGCAGCCGCAGGCACGCCAGCACGACGGTGCCGCGGCGCAGCTCCTGCAGGTGGGTCTGGAACGGCTCGGTCTCGTCCATGTCTCGCACTATACCGTATGCCACACAGTATTGTGTGTCGCATTGATGACGGACTGGGCGACCCGAGAAAGAGCGCCGCCGCCGGCTCTCCGCAGATGCAATCAGTTGCATATGCATCGAGTTGCATCTAGGCTCCCTGCATGGCCTTGGAGCACGCGATCCTCGTCTCGCTCGCCGAGCGCACGGCGAGCGGGTACGACCTGACGCGCCGCTTCGACAAGTCGATCGGCTACTTCTGGCGGGCGAGCCACCAGCAGATCTACAAGGTGCTCGGCCGGATGGAGGCCGACGGCCTCGTCTCGTCGAAGGCGGTCCCCCAGCAGGGGCGCCCGGACAAGAAGATCTACGCGATCACCGAGGACGGCCGCGCGACGCTGCTCGCCTGGTCACGGGAGCCCACGAGCATGGAGCCGCTGCGCAGCGCGTTCGCGGTCAAGGTGCGCGGCCTCCCGTACGGCGACCGCGACGCGGTGCTCGCCGACGTCCGCCGGCGCCGTGAGCAGCACCTCGCCACACTCGCGTTCTACCGCGAGGACGAGGCCCACACCTTCGGCGACCCGGCGGCGCTCGACTCGGCACAGACCGCGCAGTACGCGGTGCTGCGCGGCGGCATCCTCCTGGAGGAGGCCGGACTCGCGTGGTGCGAGGAGATCCTCGCGCTGCTCAGTGATCCGAGCGCGCGCCCCGACGGGAGCGCAACGCCGTGAACGCCACCCAGAGCACACCGAGCGCGATCGCGACCGCTGCGCCGATCAGGACCACGTGCACCCACAGGAACGACGTCGGCGAGCTGTCGCCGACCGCGCCGGTCCACGCCCGCTCGTCGTTCCAGATCGCCACCCCGAACCGCGGCCAGATCACCACGTTGAACACCCCGGCGACCACCAGGAACCACGCCGCGCCTCGAGAGATCACCCGACCAGTACACCCCAGAGGGACACGATGACCGAGCACACCCCCGTGACCACCGCGTACCCGCACCTCCTCTCGCCGCTCACCGTCGGCGGCGTCACGCTGCGCAACCGCGTGATGATGGGCTCGATGCACACCAAGCTCGAGGATCGTGCGGGTGACATCGGCAAGCTCGCCGCCTACTTCGCCGAGCGCGCCAAGGGCGGCACCGCGCTGCTCGTCACCGGCGGGTACGCCCCGAGCTGGCGCGGCTGGCTCAGCCCGCTCGGCTCGACGATGGCCTCGCGCCGCCTCGCGGACCAGCACCGCCAGGTCACCGACGCGGTGCACGCGTACGACTCGCGGATCCTCATGCAGGTCCTGCACGCGGGGCGTTACGGCTACTCGCCGTTCTCCAAGGGCGTCTCGAAGAAGCAGTCGCCGATCACGCCGTTCAAGCCGAGCGCGATGAGCACCCGCGAGGTCGAGCGTACGGTCGACGACTTCGTCCGTGCGGCGACGCTGGCCAAGCGTGCCGGCTACGACGGCGTCGAGGTGATGGGGTCGGAGGGCTATCTGATCAACCAGTTCCTCGCCGCCCGCACCAACGACCGTACGGACGCGTGGGGCGGCACCGCCGAGAAGCGGATGCGGTTCCCCGTCGAGGTCGTGCGTCGGACCCGGGAGGCGCTCGGCGACGACTTCCTGATCCAGTACCGGATCTCCCTGCTCGACCTGGTCGACGACGCCCAGGACTGGTCCGAGACCGTCGAGCTCGCGCACCGGATCGAGGCCGCCGGGGCGTCGATCCTGAACACCGGCATCGGCTGGCACGAGGCCCGCATCCCCACGATCGTGACGTCGGTCCCGCGCGGCGCCTTCGCCTGGGTGACCGGCAAGCTGCGACCCGAGGTCGGCATCCCGGTGATCGCCTCGAACCGGATCAACACCCCCGAGGTCGGCGAGCAGATCATCGCCTCGGGCCAGGCGGACCTGATCTCGATGGCACGCCCGCTGCTCGCGGACCCGGACTTCGTGAACAAGGCCGCGGCCGGCCGCCGAGACGAGATCAACGTGTGCATCGGCTGCAACCAGGCCTGCCTCGACCACACGTTCAGGAACCAGCGCGCGACCTGCCTGGTCAACCCGCGGGCCGGCTACGAGACCGAGCTGCGGCTGCTCCCCGTGCCGAAACCGCGCCGCAAGGCGATCGCCGTCGTCGGCGGCGGACCCGCGGGCCTCGCGGCCGCCACCGAGCTCGCCGGGCGCGGCCACGCCGTGACGCTGTACGAGGCGGACCTCGAGATCGGCGGGCAGTTCCGACTCGCGCGTCGGATCCCCGGCAAGGAGGAGTTCGCGGAGACGCTGCGCTACTACGCGAAGCGGCTCGAGGTGACCGGCGTCGACGTGCGGCTCGGGACGCGTGCCGGTGCGGACGACCTCGCTGCGTACGACGAGGTGGTGGTCGCGTCGGGTGTCGCGCCGCGCAACCCCGAGATCAAGGGCCTCGACCACGCCTCGGTCGTGTCCTACCCGGACGTGATCGACGGCCGGGCCGAGGTCGGCGCGAAGGTCGCGATCATCGGGGCCGGCGGGATCGGGTTCGACGTGGCGGAGTTCCTGCTGCACGAGCCGGACGAGTCGCTCGAGCACTGGATGGCACGCTGGGGCGTGGCCGACCCGGCGACCGAGCGCGGCGGTCTCGGCACGAAGGTCCGCACGACGCCGGCTCGCGAGGTCTGGCTGCTGCAGCGCAAGCCCGCACCGCTCGGCAAGGGCCTCGCGAAGACGTCCGGCTGGGTGCACCGCACCACGCTCAAGGACTCCGGGGTGCACATGATGGGCGGCGTGACGTACGAGTTCGTCGACGATGCGGGCCTGCACATCCTCGACGAGGACGGGACGCCTCACGTGCTCGACGTCGATACCGTCGTCGTCTGCGCCGGCCAGGAGTCGGTGCGTGATCTCGTCGAGCCGCTGGAGTCCGGCGGCACGACGGTGCACGTGATCGGTGGGGCGGACGTGGCTGCGGAGCTCGACGCGAAGCGCGCGATCCGCCAGGCGACGGAGCTCGCAGCCCGCCTCTGAACCGTCCCGCGGCGGGCCTTGCGGGCCTGACGGTCTGCGTAGCCGGCTACGGAGACCGTCACCTGGCACGGAAGGTTTCCCGCGCCGAGTGGGGATCTCCCCAGTTGGCTACGGAGACTGCAGGCGCCGAACAACGGACGGCGAGCGCCGGAACAACGGACTGCGAGCGCCGGAACATCCCTGCCCGGTTCCGGGTTGGACTGGATGTGAGTTCCCCCGCCGACGCCGTACGCGATGTCGTCGACGTCGTCGTGATCGGTGCCGGCCAGGCCGGGCTGTCCGCTGCGTACCACCTGCGCCGACTGGGGGCGCGCTTCGTCGTGCTCGACGCGAACCCAGCCCCAGGCGGCGCGTGGCAGCACCGGTGGCGGACGCTCACGATGGCCGATGTCCACGGGATCGCGAAGCTCCCCGGGCTCGACGCCCCGCACGCCGACGGCGACACCGCTGCGCGTGACACCGTCCCGGCCTACTACGCGGACTACGAGGACCGCTTCGGCCTCCCCGTCGTCCGGCCCGTCCGCGTACGGAGGGTCGCGAACGCCGACCCAGCGGAGCCGACCGGCGATCTGCTGGTCCACACCGACGCCGGCACGTGGCGGACCCGCGCCCTGATCAACGCGACCGGCACCTGGGAGCGCCCGTTCTGGCCGAGCTACCCCGGTGCGGCGACGTTCCGCGGACGCCAGCTGCACACCCACGACTACACCGGCCCGGACGAGCTGGCGGGGCTCGACGTGGTCGTCGTCGGCGGTGGCGCGTCGGCCGTGCAGATCCTCGGCGAGCTCGCCGGGGGCGCGGCGTCGACGACCTGGGTGACCCGCCGCGAACCCGTCTGGCGGACCGACGACTTCGACCCCGCCGCCGGGCGCGATGCCGTCGCGCTCGTCGAGGACCGCGTACGCCGAGGACTGCCACCGCAGAGCGTCGTGAGCGTGACCGGGCTCGCACTCCGCCCGCAGGAGCAGCGCGCAGCCGCGCTCGGCGCGTACGAGCGCCACCCGATGTTCACCGCGATCGAGCCCGAGGGCGTGCGGATGGCCGACGGCACGTTCCGTCGCGCCGACGCGATCGTGTGGGCGACCGGGTTCCGCGCCGTGCTCGACCACCTGGCGCCCCTGCGGCTGCGCGAGACGAGCGGCGGCGTTCGGCTCGTGGCGCGCGAGGATGCCCACACGCCGACCACCGCGGCACGCGACCACCGGGTCCAGCTCGTGGGGTACGGTCCGTCGGCCTCCACGATCGGCGCCAACCGCGCGGGACGGGTCGCCGCCCGCTCGGCCCTGCGTGAGGTCGAGCGGACCGCCGTCGCCTGAGCGATTCGCGTCCGGGCAGGGCCGGGGTGATGATGGCCGGGTGAGGCTCGCGTACGGCTGCATGGGTCTCGGCTCCGGCTCCCCCCACCCGACCGAGGAGGACGTCGACCGGGCCGAGCAGGCCGTGCTGGCCGCGTACGAGCTGGGGATCCGGCAGTTCGACCACGCCGACAACTACGGCGCCGGGTCTGCCGAGACCGTGTTCGGCCGCGTCCTGAAGCGTCACCCCGGGCTCCGGGAGACCCTCACGATCCAGACGAAGTGCGGGATCGTCCTGGGCGGCGCGCCCGACGCCGAGCCGCACGGCGGCAATGCGTACGACCTGTCGCACGAGGCGATCCTCACCGCCGTCGCAGGCTCGCTCGAGCGCCTCGGCATCGACCACGTGGACCGGCTGCTCCTCCACCGACCGGATCCCCTCATGGTGGCCGAGGAGGTCGCCGACGCGTTCGACACCCTGTACCGCGACGGCCGGGTCGTGGGGTTCGGCGTCTCCAACATGGGGGCGGCGCAGATGGCCCATCTGGCCCGTGCCCTCCGGCGCCCGATCGAGGTCGACCAGGTCGAGCTGAGTCTCGCGCACCGCGACCTGATCGAGGCGGGGGTCCTGGTCAACCATGCCGGGGCGAGCACGTCCGTCGGGTCGCTCGGGACGCTGGAGCACTGCGTGTCCGAGGCGATCACGATCCAGGCGTACGGCTCGCTCGCCCAGGGCCGCTACACGGGAGCACGGCCCACCTCCGACGCCGACCGCGCGACCGCGGGCCTCGTCGGCAAGTACGCCGCCGAGCTCGGGACCACCCCTGAGTCCGTGGTCGTCGGCTGGCTGCTGCGCCATCCCGCGATGATCGTCGCCGTCGTGGGGACGACCTCACCGGAGCGGATCCGCGCCTGCGGGGACGCCGAGCACGTCGCAGCCGCGATGAGCCGCGAGCAGTGGTGGTCGCTGTGGACGACGGCGCGAGGGGAGCCGGTTCCTTGAGACCTCTGCGTACGGCGGTGATGGTGATGGCGTGCGGGGCGCTGGTCGTTCCGGTCGGGCCTGCGGCGGCGGAGGGGTCTCGATCGTCGCTCCGCTCCGCCTCGACCATCGAAGGAACCGCCCTCCGCTCCGCCTCGACCATCGAAGGAGCCTCCGGTGCTCGAGGCGCGAGCGCAGCGAGTGATCGAGTGCCGTCCACCGCCGGCGCCCGGGTCGTCGAGCGGATCCGTCTCGGCGGCGTGAGGGTCGGTCTTCGGGCGGGCACCCGCCAGGTGATCACGGTCAACCGACGCTCGGGCTATCGCGCCACCGTCACGTACTGGGTCCGACGCGACGGCCAGTGGGTGAAGCGCCGGCGCACGTCCTCGGGCCGGATCGGGTACGGCGGGCTGGTGAAGGCGTCGCAGCGCAAGCAGTGGACCGGGACAACGCCGATCGGGTCGTTCACGATGACGGAGACGTTCGGGAACCACCGCCGTACGCCCCGGGCACGGATGCCGTTCCATCGCGTCCGCGCGGGCGACTACTGGGTCCAGGACAACCGCTCGGCGTACTACAACACGTTGCGGAACAAGCGCGCGGGCGGGTTCCGCTGGTGGCTCGCACCGTCCGTGCCCAACTCCTCCGAGCGCCTTCGGGACTACGGCCGGCAGTACCGGTGGTCGGTCGTGATCGACTTCAACCGGCCGCCGAACGCGGTCCGCCGGCGGGGCTCCGGGATCTTCCTGCACGTCAACGGCGACGGCGCCACCGCCGGCTGCGTCTCCGCACGCCGCCGATTCATTCGCTGGACGATGAATCACCTCGCCCCTCGGAAGGTTCCGGTCATCGCAATCGGGCGTTGAACCGACCCTTTTCGTCCGAATCTTCGGACAATCGAGCCTAAATGGCATCGATTCCGTCGGACCCTCGTCATGGCGACGTGTAGACCCCGCCGCCCGTGGGTACGTTGCCAGATGCCGCCCGAGATGCGGACGGCATACCCCGGGCACCGTGCCCGGGCCCCCGAAAGAGGAGAGGAACGTCATGGAGTTTCTGCTGTGGATCCTCGCCGTCATCCTGGTGGTGGCCGGCATCGTCGCGATCGTCCGCAAGCAGCTGCTGTGGGGCATCGTCCTGATCATCGTCGGTCTGCTCGTCGGACCGGGCGGCGTCAGCATCTTCACCTGAGCCGGGTGCCGGGTGGCCGCGCAGGCCACCCGGCCCGTCCGGGGACGTAGTGTTGGTCCATGGACCTCGTGACCATCGTCATCATCCTCGGCATCGCTGCCGTGGCGTTCTATCTCGTCCGTGAGCAGCGCAAGTCCAAGGCCCTCGAGCAGCAGCGGCACGCTGACGAGCTGGCGGCCGTGAAGCGCACGGTCAACGAGGACGTCACCGCTCTCGGCGAGCAGCTGCAGGACCTCGACCTGGAGGTGTCCGGTGTCGCCCTGGACGAGGGCGGCCGCGCCGACTACCAGCGGGCGCTCGACGCGTACGAGTCCGCGAAGACCGCGGTCGACGCACTCGACGACCCCGAGAACGTCCGGCACGTCACCGAGATCGTCGAGGACGGCCGATACGCGATCGCGTGCGTCCAGGCCCGTACGGCCGGAGAGCCTCTGCCGGCGAAGCGGCCGCCGTGCTTCTTCGATCCTCGCCACGGGCTGTCCGTCACCGACGTCCAGTACGCGCCCCCGGGCGGTGTGGTCCGCGACGTCCCCGCCTGCGCGCTCGATGCCGAGCGGGTGAACGCCGGGGCGGACCCCGACACCCGTCAGGTGATGATCGGTTCGCAGCGCACCCCGTACTACCAGGCCGGGCCGGCGTTCGGGCCGTACGCCGCCGGATACTTCTCCGCCTACGCGTTCATGCCGGCCCTGTTCATGGGGACGATGATGGGCGGGATGTTCGCCGCCGACGCAGGCCTCGATCCGGGTGCCTACGGCGACCCGTCCGGCGGCGGTGACGCCGGTGGAGGCGATGCCGGCGGGGACGCCGGTGGCGACGCCGGCGGGGGTGAGTTCGGCGGCGACGGCGGAGGCGGCTTCGACTTCGGCGGCTTCGGCGACTTCTGACCCTGATGGCTTCCTCGACGCCGGTCGTCTATCTGCTGCGTGCCGTCAACGTCGGCGGCAACAAGGTCCCGATGGCCGAGCTGCGTGAGCTCGCGAGCGATCTCGGCGCGGACGCCGTCTCGAGCTACGTGAACAGCGGCAACCTCCTGTGCGTCCCCCCGGGCGATGCCGCAGCGTTCGGGACGGAGCTGGAGGCAGGGATCGCCGACCGGATGGGCGTCACCACCGATGCGATCGCCCGGACCGGACCGCAGCTGCGTGCCGCGCTCGACGCCTACCCGTACGACCTCGAGGTCCCGAAATTGCGGCACGTCTGGTTCCTCGCGTCCGCACCGGATGCCGACGCCGTACGGACGCTGGAGGCGTTCGACTTCGCGCCGGAGCAGGTGACGGTGGACGGGGACCTGCTGCACATCCGGTACGAGGACGGGGTCGCGCGGAGCAAGGTGACCGCGCCACGGCTGCTCAAGCTCACCGGCGGGATCCCGGGGACGGGCCGCAACCTCCGTACGGTCGAGACCCTCGCCGAGCGCCTCCAGGCGATCTGAGCGCGGGCGCGTCTCGATCCTCGCTGCGCTCGGCCTCGACGAACGGGGAGAGGCTGCGCTCGGCCTCGACGAACGGGGAGAGGCTGCGCTCGGCCTCGACGAACGGGGAGAGGCTGCGCTCGGCCTCGACGAACGGGGAGGGTGTCAGCTGAGCTGGCGCAGGCGTACGGTCTCCGGCAGGTTGCCGAGAGCGCTCAGCGTCTGCGGGGCCAGCTCCTTGTCGATGTCGGTGATGACGTAGCCGATCTCGCCGCGGGTCCCCAGCGTCTGTCCTGCGATGTTGACCTCGTGCTCGCCGAGCACCGAGTTGATCGCCGACAGCACCCCGGGGACGTTGTGATGGATGTGCACGAGCCGGTGGCCCTGGTGGTACGAGGGCAGCTGGAGGTGCGGCAGGTTCGGTGACAGGTCCGTGCTGCCCTCGGCGAGGTAGCTGTGCAGCTTGCCCGAGACGAACCGGCCGATGTCCTGCTGCGCCTCCATCGTCGATCCGCCGACGTGGGGGGTGAGGATGACGTTCGGGAGGCCGCGCAGGTCCGACTCGAACGGGTCGCCCTGCTTCTTCGGCTCCACCGGGAACACGTCGACGGCCGCGCCGGCGATGTGGCCGGACTCGATGTGCTGGCGCAGTGCCAACGTGTCGACGAGGATGCCGCGCGAGAGGTTGAGGAACAGCGCTCGCGGCTTCATCCGCGCGAACTGCTCGGCGCCGAACAGCCCGGCGTTGCCCGGTCGCCCGTCGACGTGCAGCGTGACGACGTCCACCGTCTCGAGCAGCTCGTCGATGGTCGCGCAGCGCCTCGCGTTGCCGAGCGCGAGCTTGTCGGCGACGTCGAAGTAGAAGACCTGCATGCCGAGCGCCTCGGCGATGACCGAGAGCTGGCTGCCGATGTTGCCGTAGCCGACGATGCCGAGCTTGCGGCCACGGATCTCGTGGCTGCCCTGGGCCGACTTGTTCCAGACGCCGGCGTGCATGTCGTTCGTCTTCTCGTTCAGCCTGCGCGCGAGCGAGATGATCTCGCCGATCGCGAGCTCCACGACCGAGCGGGTGTTGGAGTACGGGGCGTTGAAGACCGCAACGCCACGGTCGGCGGCCGCCTTGAGGTCGATCTGGTTGGTGCCGATGCAGAACGCGCCGACGGTCAGGAGGTCCGGCGCATGGTCGAGCACCCGCTCGGTGACGTTCGTGCCCGAGCGGATGCCGAGCACGTGGACACCGGCGAGCGCCTCGATCAGATCGTCCTCGCCGAGCGCGCCCTTGCGCGTCTCGACCTGGTATCCCTGGGCGCGCAGGAAGTCGGCGCCGTCGGGGTGGATGTTCTCGAGCAGCAGGACGCGGACGTCACCGTCGTCGAGTCGCGGTGTGGTCACCGGCAGGTCTGTGGTCATCGTGTACAGCGTCTGGGTCGTCACGGACGGCACTCCTCCTGGTCTCAGGTCGTGGCACCGCCGGCAGCGGTGCGTGGCGACCCAGGGCCCAGGCGAACGGTCCCGCGGTCTGGCTACTCCACGTCGCTCCCTGGTGGTCGTCCCACCTCAACGCCAGTCGCGACGCCTCCCAGTGTAGGCGGACGGGACGAACCACCGCCGTTCCGTCCACTCCCCGGCCGCGAGTCAGCCCTGGCGGGGTCGCGAGTCAGCCCTGGCGGTCCCGTACGAACTGGAGGAACTCCGGCGGCACCGCGCCGTCGAGGTGCGCCAGCCGGACCTGTCCCTGTGCGACGAGCTTGCCGTCGGCGTTCGTGGTCTCCAGCCGCCACAGCTGCGACGCGCGCCCCCGGTGGATCGGGGCCGCGATCGTCGTGAGGCGATCGCCGGGACGGGCCTGCCGGAGGAAGTCCGTGCTGTTGTTGACTCCGACGACGATCCCGCGCTCCCCCAGCCACGCCTGCGCGGCGACGCTCGCGGCGGTCTCGTGCGCGGCGCAGTGCACGCCTCCGTGGACGATCCCGAACGGCTGGAGGTGCCGGGTGTCGACGTCCCACTCGACCCGGACCCGATCCGGCGTCACCTCGACCCACTCGAACCCGAGCAGGGCGTCGAGGGTCTTCTCCTGGCTCGCGGTGCTGTGCTCTGCGTTCACCCGGCGATCCTCGCACGCAGGCCGCTCGGTCGTACGGCGTGGCCCGCCCACCTTGCGTCATGTACCCCCTAGGGGTATCGTCGCCGGTATGACCACACACCCACCCGGCTACGTCGACGACAAGGACGCCGTGCTCAAGCGGCTGCGCCGGATCGAGGGCCAGATCCGGGGCCTGCAGCGGATGGTGGACGAGGACACGTACTGCATCGACGTCCTCACCCAGGTCTCCGCCGCGACGAAGGCCCTCGAGTCGGTCGCGTTGACCCTCCTCGACCAGCATCTCGCGCACTGTGTCCACGACGCGATCAGCCAGGGCGGTGACGACGCCCAGGACAAGATCGCCGAGGCCTCGGCCGCGATCGCGCGGCTGGTCCGTTCCTGACCTACCCCGGCGCCGGTCACGAAGGACCGGCGCCCCCACCCGTACGAGACGAAGGAGCACCCATGGAGACCACCTACCCCGTCAGCGGCATGACCTGCGAGCACTGCGTCGCCGCCGTCACCACGGAGCTGGGCGAGCTCCCCGGAGTCACACGCGTCGTCGTGGACCTGGTGCCCGAGGGCACGTCGACGGTCAGCGTCTTCAGCAACGCCCCCGTCGACGACGGCGCGGTCGCGCAGGCCCTCGACGAGGCGGGCGACTACGCCCTCGTCGAGCCGTCGTGACCTCCACCGCCGACGCGCGCACCCTCGACCTCGACATCGGGGGCATGACGTGCGCGTCCTGCGCCGCCCGGGTCGAGAAGAAGCTCAACAAGCTCGACGGCGTGACGGCCACGGTGAACTACGCGACGGAGCGGGCGCACGTCGACGCCCCGGCCTTCGTCGACGTGTCCGAGCTGATCGCGACGGTCGAGCGGACCGGCTACACAGCCTCCGAGGTCCGGCAGGATCCGCCGGCCAGCAGCGGGCCCGCGGGCGACGACGGTACGGAGTCCGGCGACCCGGCGCTCGCCGGACTGCGCCAACGGCTCCTGGTCTCGACAGCCCTCTCCGTACCGGTCCTCGCGCTGTCGATGATCCCCGCCTGGCAGTTCGACAACTGGCAGTGGCTCGCGCTCACGCTGGCCTCGCCCGTCGCGGTCTGGGGAGCATGGCCCTTCCACCGCGCCGCGGTGATCAACGCGCGGCACGGCGCGGCGACCATGGACACGCTGGTGTCGCTCGGCGTCACCGCGGCGTACCTGTGGTCGCTGTGGGCGCTGTTCCTCGGCGGAGCCGGCGAGCCGGGGATGACCATGGAGATCACGTGGTTCGCCCAGGGGTCGGGCGCCGACGAGATCTACCTCGAGGTCGCGAGCGCCGTCACGGTCTTCCTGCTGCTGGGCCGCTACCTCGAGCAGCGCGCACGACGCGATTCCGGCGCCGCGCTGCGGGCGCTGCTGGAGCTCGGGGCCAAGTCGGTCACGGTGCTGCGCGACGGCCGCGAGTCGGTGATCGCGATCGGTGACCTGGGCGTCGGCGAGCAGTTCGTCGTACGGCCGGGCGAGAAGGTCGCCGCCGACGGCGAGGTGGTCTCAGGCAACGCCGCGATCGACGCGTCGATGCTGACCGGGGAGAGCATCCCGACCGAGACCGGACCGGGTGACGCGGTGGTCGGGGGTACGGTCGCGGTCGGCGGGCGGCTCGTCGTCCGCGCGACCGCGGTCGGGCACGAGACCCGCCTGGCGCAGATGGCCAAGCTCGTCGAGGACGCGCAGAGCGGCAAGGCGCCCGTGCAGCGGCTCGCCGACCGGATCTCCGGGGTGTTCGTGCCGATCGTGCTCGTGATCGCGCTCGGGACGCTCGCCGGCTGGCTGCTGCTGGGCGGGACGGCGACCGAGGCGTTCACCGCGGCGGTCGCAGTGCTGATCATCGCGTGCCCGTGCGCCCTCGGGCTCGCGACACCGACCGCGCTCCTGGCCGGTACGGGGCGAGGCGCCCAGCTCGGGATCCTGGTCAAGGGTCCGGAGGTGCTGGAGGCGACGCGGCGGGTCGACACGATCGTGCTCGACAAGACCGGCACCGTGACCACCGCGCAGATGAGCGTGGCGGCGGTGACGCCGGGAGACGGGTGGACCAGCGAGGACGTGCTGCGATTCGCGGGCGCGGTCGAGGCTGCGTCGGAGCACCCGATCGCGGTGGCGATCGCGGA
The DNA here is from genome assembly GCF_002797495.1 of Mumia flava. Lineage (NCBI taxonomy): Bacteria > Bacillati > Actinomycetota > Actinomycetes > Propionibacteriales > Nocardioidaceae > Mumia > Mumia flava. Next base: position 2,166,777 of record NZ_PGEZ01000001.1, on the reverse strand, counting down.
GGCGGCCCGGGTAGGCAGCGTCTCGATCGCTCGCTCCGCTCGCGCCTCGACGACCGGAGACGGCTCCTCCTCGCTGGTCGAGGCCGAGCGCAGCACCTCTCCGCTGGTCGAGGCCGAGCGCAGCGAGGATCGAGACCCCCTCCCGCCCGTGCACGACTTCGCGTCCACCACCGGTGTCGGCGTCAGCGGAACGGTGCATGGCCGGAAGGTCTCCGTCGGGCGGCTGGGCTGGCTTCGCGAGTCGGGGCTCGATACCGCCGCCGCGCCCGACCCTGTGCACGCGGACGCGACCGCCGTGCACGTCGCGGTCGACGGCGCGGTCGTCGGCGTGATCGAGGTCGCCGACACCGTGAAGCCCGGCGCCGCCGACGCCGTCGCCGAGCTGCGCGCACTCGGGCTCGAGCCCGTCCTGCTCACCGGCGACCGGCGTGAGGTCGCCGATGCGGTGGCTGCGCAGGTCGGGATCACCGAGGTCGTCGCCGAGGTGATGCCCGAGGACAAGGTGTCCGTGGTCGCCGACCTGCAGACGCGCGGCCGTACGGTCGCGATGGTCGGCGACGGCGTGAACGACGCGCCCGCGCTCGCGACCGCCGACCTCGGCATCGCGATGGGCACCGGGACCGATGCGGCGATCGAGGCGTCCGACCTGACGCTGCTGCGCGGCGACCTCGGCCTCGCTCCGCGCGCGATCCGGCTGTCGCGCTCGACGCTGCGCACGATCAAGCAGAACCTCGGTTGGGCCTTCGGCTACAACGTCGCCGCCATCCCGCTGGCGGCGGCCGGGTTCCTCAACCCGCTGATCGCGGGTGCCGCGATGGCGGCGAGCTCGGTGCTGGTCGTGACGAACTCGCTGCGCCTGCGCGGGCGCTGACGCCCGCGCAGGCGGCACCGTGGGCGTCAGCCGGTGACGACAAGCACGACCACCACGACGACCGCGGCGACCGCCGGCACCAACCTGTCAACCGTCCGGGCCCACCCCACTGACGTGCGGCGTGGGATCCGGGCGACCCACCATGCGACACCCGCCACAGCCAGCGCCGGGAGGAAGAGAGAGTTCGAGGTCGGATCCGCCAGACCCAGGCCGACCGTCCCGACGACGTAGACCACCATGTAGGTCAGGAATGCATCCGTCCAGAGGGGTACCGCGGACGCCATCTCCAGGTCGCTCTGCTCGTCGTGCTGAGTCATGTCGCACTCCCCCGAAAGAGCCGTCCACCGGCCGAGAATGTCCCCTTGCATGTGCGCCGAACAGCCTCGATCCCGGTGAGCCCTAGAACCCCGCCAAGAAGGGCGTTCCACTGTGCCGAGCTGTCTGCTTCCATCAGCTTCTCAGCATGCTTTCTCAGGCCTCCCGCCTTCTTGGCCGCTTTCCAGCCAAGGCCGGCAGGAATCACGACCTCCGCGACCGCACCGACACAGAGGGCGCGCTTGTCCCAGGGCCGCCCTGTTGCGCTTGCTGCACGTGTACGTCGAAGGCTGCCCTCGCCAGACATAGACCGCCTTCGTACAACCTGGGAGCTTGTACTTGCGGCCCGCACGTGTCTGCTTGTTCAGGCGGCGGATGTGCTTCTTGTTCTTGATCCAGATCACCCGCACGTTGGTCCGCTTTCGAGCGCCCGCACGCTCAGACTCGGATCCGGTCTCGGCAGCGAGACTCACCGTTGCGCGCGCTTCGCCCCTCTGGCTCTCGGATGCATCGTGTGCGCCGACAACGACCGACGCCAATGGGCAACCCGCCACCGTCGTCGCCCACGTGCGACGTGCGAACCCTCGAAACACCTGGGCCCCCTGACCTCCTCGGCTACCGAAAACAGTAGTGAACACTGGAGTCACAGGACCGGTCGATTCGACCACCTGTGGAGAACCCCGAGATCCCGCTCGCACGAGCGATCGTGGGAGGATCAAGGCGATGACGGGACCAGCGGCACGGATCGGGATCACAGGAGCCACCGGGACGATCGGTGGCAAGGTCGCCCGGCACCTCGCCGACGGCCAGGTGCCGACCCGGCTGATCGTCCGCGATCCGCTCCGCGCTCCGAACCTGCCGCACGCCGAGGTCGCGACCGCGTCGTACGGCGACGGGGACGCGTGCCGGAGCGCGTTCGACGGCCTCGACACGCTGTTCCTCGTGTCGGCATCCGAGTCCGACGACCGGGTCGAGCAGCACCGTACGGCCGTCGATGCGGCCGCCGCAGCCGGTGTCGGGCACGTCGTCTACCTGTCGTTCGTCGGCGCCGCTGCGGACGCCACGTTCCTGCTGGCGCGCGACCACGGCGCGACCGAGGACCACGTACGCGCCAGCGGGATGAGGTGGACGTTCCTGCGGGACAACCTCTACACCGAGGCGATCGCGACGATGTTCGGCGAGGACGGCGCGATCCGTGGTCCGGCCGGGCACGGCGAGCTCGCCTGCGTGGGGCAGGACGACGTCGCCGCCGTCGCGGCGCTCGTGCTCTCCGACCCGACGGCGCACCGCGACGCCACGTACGAGCTGACCGGCCCGAACCCGATCGGGCTGGCCGAGTTCGCGGTGCTGCTCAGCTCCGCGCGGCAGGCGGAGCACCGGTTCGTGGACGAGACGATGGACGAGGCGTACGCGTCGCGCGAGCCGTACGGCGCGCCGCGGTGGATGGTCGATGCGTGGATCAGCACCTACACCGCGATCCGGGACGGGTCGCTCGCAGACGTCAGCCAGGACATCCCGCGGCTCCTCGGCCGACCGGCCTTGAGCGTGGCCGAGGTGCTGTCCGGGCACAGGTGAGGGGTCTCGATCCTCGCTGCGCTCGGCCTCGACCAACGGAAAGGGCGGCGGGGGTCACTCCAGGGTGGCCGCGTGGTCCGGGACCAGCGTGGACGGGTCGCGGGGCGGCCGCTCGTACCCGTGCGACGTCGGCCGTTCCGGGATCGCGATGTCCTCGCGCTCGACCGGGCGCCACGGCACCTGGCTCAGCAGGTGGGCGATCATGTTGATCCGGCTGCGCCTCTTGTCGTCGGACTCGACCTCGTACCACGGCGCCGACGGGATATCCGTGTGCACGCTCATCACGTCCTTCGCGCGCGAGTAGTCCTCCCAGCGCGTGATCGACGCGAGGTCGTTCGGGGAGAGCTTCCACCGACGCATCGGGTCGTCGGCTCGCGACCGGAACCGCTTCTCCTGCTCGACGTCGGACACGCTGAACCAGTACTTCAGCAGGATGATCCCGTCCTCGACGAGCATCCGCTCGAAGATCGGCGCCTGGTGGAGGAACCGGTGGTACTCCTCGTTGGTGCAGTAGCCCATCACGTGCTCCACACCGGCACGGTTGTACCAGGAGCGGTCCATCAGGACGATCTCTCCAGCAGCCGGCAGATGCGCGACGTACCGCTGGAAGTACCACTGGCTCCTCTCGCGCTCGGTGGGCGCGGGCAGCGCGACGATCCGCGCGACGCGAGGGTTGAGGTACTCGGTGACCCGCTTGATCGTCGATCCCTTGCCCGCGGCGTCGCGTCCCTCGAAGATCACGACGATCCGCGCGCCGGAGTGCTGGACCCACGCCTGCATCTCGACGAGCTCGGCCTGGAGCCGCTTCAGCTCGCGCTCGTACGCCTTCTTCGGCAGCCGCTCGCCCATCCCGCACTCCTCGTCGTCGGTGCACGCCACGATCCCACGTCAGTGCCCCTCCCTGCTGATGTACGGCCCGCTTCCCAACGCCGCGGCAGGCTTGTGTCGGGCCTGCGACCTAGGCTCGATGCATGAGCACCCCCGATCCACCGGCGTACGGCGACCCGACGCCCGTGCTGCCCCGGATCGCCCGGCTGCTCGCTCCGTACCGCACGATGATGATCGCCGTCGCGATCGCCGTCGTCACGGCGGCGGCGCTCAGCGCCCTGGCGCCGTTCCTGACGAAGGCCGTGTTCGACGATGCGCTGTTCCCGACCGACGGGGGCGATCCCGACCTCACGCTGCTCGCGTGGCTCGTCGCGGGGATGTGCGCGATCCCGGTGGTGACCGCGCTGATCGGGATCGGCCAGAACTACCTGACCTCGACGATCGGCAACTCCGCGATGGCCGACCTGCGCGGCCGGCTGTTCGAGCACCTGCAGACGATGGAGCTCGGCTTCTTCACCGCGACCAAGACCGGGTCGATCCAGTCGCGGCTCGCGAACGACGTCGGCGGCGTCCGTACGGTCCTGACGGACACGGCGACGACGATCCTCCAGAACGCCGTGACCGTCTCGTCGGCTCTGATCGCGATGGTGATCCTGTCGTGGCAGCTCACGATCATCGCGCTGGTGCTGATGCCGGTGTTCGTCGTCGTGCAGGTTCGGGTCGGCCGGCGGCGCCGCCGGCTCGCGCGCAAGACCCAGGAGTCGCTGTCGGAGATGACCGCGATCACCGAGGAGGCACTGTCGGTCTCGGGGATCCTGCTCGCGAAGGTGTTCAACCGCTCCGAGGCGGAGACCGAGCGCTACCGCGACGAGAACCGTCGCCAGACCCGCCTCCAGGTCGAGGCCGCGATGACCGGCCGCACGTTCTTCGCGCTGGTGCAGACGTTCTTCGCGATCACGCCGGCGCTGATCTACCTCGCGGCCGGGTTCATGATCACCGGGTCGGCCGGCGGAGCGACGCTCACGGCGGGGACGCTCGTCGCGTTCACCACACTTCAGGGGCGTCTGCAGATGCCGCTGATCCAGCTGATGCGGGTGACGCTGGACGTGCAGACGTCGATCGCGCTGTTCCGCCGGATCTTCGAGTACCTCGACCTCGACCCGGCGATCATCGAGCGCCCCGGCGCGCAGCCGCTGCCGGACACCGGGCGTGGCGGCGCGGTCGAGTTCCGCGACGTCTCCTTCCAGTACCCTCCGCCGCGGATCCTCGGCCAGCAGCCGCGCGGCACCGACGAGGCCGACCCGGTGACCGAGGCGACCTGGGTGCTGCGGGACGTGTCGCTGCAGGTGGAGCCTGGGAGGCTGGCCGCGATCGTCGGTCCGTCGGGCTCCGGCAAGACGACGATGACCTACCTGATCCCGCGCTTCCACGAGGTCACCCGCGGGGCGGTCCTGATCGACGGCGTCGACGTCCGCGACGCGACCGCCGAGTCGCTCGGTCGCGCGGTCGGCATGGTGACGCAGGAGCCGTACCTCTTCCACGGCACGATCGCCGAGAACATCGCGTACGCGAAGGAAGGCGCCACACCCGACGAGGTCGAGCAGGCCGCTCGCGACGCGAACATCCACGACCGGATCATGAGCTTCCCCGACGGGTACGAGACGATCACGGGCGAGCGCGGCTACCGGCTGTCGGGCGGCGAGAAGCAGCGGATCGCGATCGCCCGGGTGTTCCTGATGAACCCGCGGGTCCTCGTGCTCGACGAGGCCACCTCGGCGCTCGACACCGAGACCGAGCGGCTCGTGCAGGAAGCACTCGATCGTGCCACCCACGGCCGTACGACCATCGCGATCGCGCACCGGCTGTCGACGATCCAGAACGCCGACGTGATCTTCGGGCTCGAGGACGGCGAGCTGGTCGAGCAGGGCACGCACGCCGAGCTGCTCGAGCGCGGAGGGCTGTACGCCCGGCTGTACGTCGAGCAGTTCGGGTCCGGCTCGGTGGAGGCACGCTTCTCCGACGGCGTCCGCTACACCGACGGTCGTTGCTTCCGCGACCACCACCGCGCCGACGTCGCGTTCTAGACAGCGACGTCGGCGGTGGACCGCTCGCGGCGGCGCGCCCGATCCCGCAGGAGGCTCGCCACCACGGTCACAGCCAGGACGCCCACGATCACCGCGAGCGACAGAAGCGTCGGGATCTCCGGCACGCTCGTCCAGACGTTGTGCGCCCAGTGCAGTGCGAGCTTGACGCCGATGAAGCCGAGGATCGTCGCCAACCCGTAGTCCAGGTAGACGAGGCGATCCATCGCGCCGTGCAGGACGAAGTACAGAGCCCGCAGACCGAGGAGCGCGAACGCGTTCGTCACGAACACGAGGTACGGGTCGCCGGTGATGCCGTAGACCGCCGGAACGGAGTCGACGGCGAACACGACGTCGGTCGCCAGCACCGCGACGACCACGACCGCGAACGGCGTGATCGCCCTGCGCCCGTCGATCCGCCCGAGCATGCGCGGTCCCTCGTACTGCTCCGTGACCGGCACGAACCGGCGCACGAGCCGGACGCTGCGCAGGCGCGCGACGTCGACCTGGTGCGCCTGTCCGCGCCGCGCGTCCCGCAGGAGCTTCGCCGCGGTGAGGACGAGGAGCAGCCCGAAGAGCAGGAACACCTCGTCGAACGCCGCGATCGCGGCCGCCCCGATCACGATGAAGACCGTGCGCAGCACGAGCGCCCCCGCGATGCCGTACAGGAGAACCCGCTGCTGCAGCTCCGGCGGCACCGCGAACGCTGCCAGGAGGACCATGAAGACGAAGAGGTTGTCGACGCTCAGCGACTTCTCGACCAGGTAGCCGGTGAGGTAGTCCAGGCCGTTGTCGCCCCCGTGCGCACCCCAGACGTAGAAGGTGAAGGCGAGCGGCAGCGCGACGTAGAAGACCGACCATCCGATCGCCTCACGCATCGACACCTCGTGCGGGCGGCGGGTGACGATGAAGTCGACGACGAGGAGCGCGACCACGGCGCCTGCGGTGATGAGCCACAGGGCGGGGGACGCGATCGATTCGATGCCCGTCACGATCAGGCGTGGGGGTGGTGGTGGCCGTGGCGTTCGTCGCGATGGTGCTTCCACCGCACGACGTCACGCGAGATCAACCACGTGAGCGCACCCGCCCAGGCGATCACCGCCACCACGGCCAGGAACTCGAAGAGATAGATGTTCACCACGACACCTCCGTCGATCGCGTTTCGACGAAGGTCTCCCCCGGCTCTGCGGCCCCACGGGCCGGGACGTCTCCGTACCGAGCTGACGACCCGTGGTGGTGGGGTACTCCCCTTCCGTGGTGCTCAGACTACCGGGCTCCGGGTGGCGGGCAAGGCTCTGCCGTGCCCGTCGCGGACTCACCCCGTACGCAGGCCCGCTGCTTTGCGCTCGTACGCCGCACGCTCGGCGGCGTTCCGGGTCAGCTCCGCGGCCTGCTCGTACGACGCCACCGCGGCGTCCGCGCGGCCGGCGAGCGCCAGCAGGTGACCGCGTACGGCCGGGAGCTGCGGGTAGCCGCGCAGCGCCGGCGTGGACGCGATGGCGTCGAGCACGGCCAGGCCGCGCTCGGGCCCGTCGGCCATCCCGACCGCGACCGCGCGGTTGACCTCGACGACCGGCGACGGCCACTGGGCGCGCAGCACGGTGTAGAGCGCGGCGATGCGATGCCAGTCGGTCTCCTCGTACGACCGGGCGCGAGCGTGGCAGGCCGCGATCTCGGCCTGGACCGCGTACGGACCGAGCGCGCGGTCCGTGCCCGGCTCGCTCGCCAGCACCTGCGCGCGGTCGAGTGCTGCGATCCCGCGCCGCACCAGCGTGCGGTCCCAGCGCTGCCGGTCCTGCTCGTCGAGCAGCACCGGCGACCCGTCGGCCGCCGTCCGAGCGGGGATCCGGGCTGCTTGGAGCTCGAGCAGCGCGACGAACCCGAGCACCTCCGGGTCGTCCTCGACGAGACCCGCCAGGACCCTCGCGAGGCGGAGCGCCTCGGAGCACAGCTCGGTCCGGTACCACTCCGTGCCGCCGGTCGCGGCGTACCCCTCGTTGAAGATGAGGTACACGACCTCCAGGACCGAGTCGAGCCGCGCGGCGCGCTCGTCGGGGTCCGGCAGCGCGAACACGACCTTCCGATCGGTCAGGGTCTTCTTCGCGCGCGAGATCCGTTGACCCATCGTCGCCTCGCTGACGAGGAACCCGCGCGCGATCTCCGCCGTGGACAGGCCACCGAGGCAGCGCAGCGTCAGCGCGACCCGTGACTCGACCGACAGCACCGGGTGGCAGGCGGTGAACACCAGCCGGAGCAGGTCGTCGCCGACATCGTCGAGCGCGTCCTCCACCTCGGTGTCCGCGGTGCGGTCGTCGAGGTCGCGGCCGACCTCGGCGAGCTTGCGCTGGTACGTGGACCGCCGCCGCGCTGCGTCGATCGCGCGGTTCTTCGCGGTGGTCATGAGCCACCCGGCCGGGTTCGGCGGGACACCGCGCGACGGCCACTGCTCCAGGGCGACGACGAGCGCGTCCTGCGCCATCTCCTCGGCGGTCCCGAGATCGCCGGTGACGCGGGCCAGCCCGGCGATCAGACGCCCGGCCTCGATCCGCCAGACGGCCTCGACCGTACGGCGTGCCGCGTCGGCGTCCCCATCGGTGGGAGACGCCGACGCGGGGCGTTCGGGAACGGTCTCGTCCATGTCAGCCCGCGGGCGGGACGTCCTCCGGGCCGAAGACCTTGACCACCTTCGTCGTGCCGACCCACCCCGGCCAGTGGTCGACGTGCAGCTGCATGAACCGCCGCGCCCACTCGACCGCCTCCTCCTTGGTCCGGACGTCGTAGAGGGCGTAGCTGACGAGCTCCTTGGACTCCGCGAACGGCCCGTCGGTGATGCTGAGCCCGTCGCCGTCGACGTCCACCCGGGCGCCGAACGCGCTGGGTGTCAGTCCCGCGAAGTCGACCAGGCTCCCGGCCTGACCGGCCTCCGCGCCGAGCGCGGCGATCGCCTCCATCAGCTCGGCGGGTGGGGGCCCGTCGGGCGCCGTCGCCTCGAGCAGGGTGAAGTAGCGCATGTCCGTCTCCTCTGTCGACTCGAGCTCACGCGGCCCGGGTGTTCCGATACTGGTCCACGGCGAGGGCCGTCAGCCAGCCGAAGACCGTGATGACGGCGGCGGTGAACGCAAGGTTGCCGGCGGCGGCACCACCGCTCGCCCCCATCGCGACGAAGCCGGCGAAGAACACGACGGCTGCGACTCGCGACGCCAGCGCGGCTCGCTGACGACCCTCCGCCCCGTACCGGCGGGCGATGACGAAACCTGCTGCGGCCAGGCACGTGAAGCCGATCGCCGCCGCCGCGAGGTGGATCGTCCCGTGGGTCGAGAACGTGCCGGGACCGTCCGGCGTGCCGAGCGGGAAGCCGTACGACGGGTCGGCGCGGAACGCGGCCGCCACCATCATCGCGACACCGAAGCCGCCGACCAGGCGCGGCGCCCAGCGCGACCCGGGACCGTCGGTGAGGCTGCGGTTCAACCCGATCGCGAACGCAAGCACCATGAGGCCGGTGAGGGTGAGGTTCACGACCTGGATCCAGCCGAGGTCTCCGAGGGCGAGCTGGCTCCAGGCGTGGGTCGTCGGATCGAACCCGTCGCGCGTGAACGCCTGCACGAGGCTGACGGTCACGTAGAACGGGCCGGCGATGATGCCGTAGCCCAGCAGCGACCGGGTGATGCGCTGCTCGGGCGTACAGGGGGTGGCGGTGGTCGGCGTGCTGGCGGTGGTGGTCATCGTGTCCTCCTGGGGTCGGCCGTCCGCTTCGTACGGGCGGCTCTTCACCCCCTCCACGAACGGAGGCCGGGCCTTTCGACATCGCCTCGCGACGTGTTCCGGATTTTTTTCTCGCACGCCGTGCGCGCACGCCGTACCAGGAGTCCAGACCTACCCGCGTTTGCGCAGCCCGATCACCCCGATGAGCGCAGCGCCTCCGTACGAGGCGTGAACACGGGAGTGACTCGGGACCACGCCGCCGGTGACTCGCGAGCCCGCCGCGCGTGACCCGCGAGCTAGAGGGCGAGGCCGACGTACTTGGTCTCGAGATACTCCTCGATCCCCTCGGCGCCGCCCTCGCGGCCGAACCCGCTCGCCTTCACCCCGCCGAACGGCGCGGCCGGATTGGAGACGATGCCCTGGTTCATCCCGACCATCCCGGTCTCCAGGCCTTCGTAGACCTTCACCGCGCGACCGAGGTCCTGGGTGAACGCGTACGCGACCAGCCCGTACTCGGTGTCGTTGGCCATCCGCAACGCCTCGTCGTCGCTGGAGAACCGGAACACCGGGGCGACGGGACCGAAGATCTCCTCCGAGTAGACCTTCGCCGACTCGGTGACGTCGGCGAGGACGGTCGGCGGGTAGAAGTACCCGGGTCCGTCCGGGACCTCGCCGCCGGTCAGGACCTTCGCTCCCGAGTCGACCGCATCCGAGACCAGCTCCACGACCTTGTCCCGAGCCGCGGACTCGACCAGCGGACCGACCTCGGTCCCCTCGGCCGAGCCACGTCCCACCGTCATCGCGCCCATCCGCTCGGCCAGCCGCGTGGAGAACTCGTCGGCGACCGAGTCGTGCACGAGGAAGCGGTTCGCGGCCGTGCAGGCCTCCCCGACGTTGCGCATCTTGGCGAGCATCGCGCCGTCGACGGCCTTGTCGAGGTCCGCGTCGGAGAACACCAGGAACGGCGCGTTGCCGCCGAGCTCCATCGACACCCGCAGCAGACCTTCGGCGCTCTGCTCGACCAGCCGGCGCCCGACGCCGGTCGAGCCGGTGAAGGTGAGCTTGCGCAGCCGGGGATCGCGGATCAGCGGCTCCATCACCTTGCCGGTCGACGTCGTCGTGACGACGTTGAGCACGCCCTCCGGCAGTCCGGCCTCGGTCAGGATGTCGGCGAGCGCGAGCATGGTCAGCGGAGTGAGCTGGGCCGGTTTGATCACCATCGTGCAGCCGGCCGCGATCGCGGGGCCGATCTTGCGGGTGCCCATCGCGAGCGGGAAGTTCCACGGCGTGATCATCAGGCATGGGCCGACCGGCTGCTTGAGGGTGAGCAGCCGGGTCGCGCCGTTCGGGGCGACGGAGTAGCGGCCCGAGATCCTGACGGCCTCCTCGGAGAACCACCGGAAGAACTCGGCGCCGTACGCGATCTCGGCCTTCGACTCCGACAGCGGCTTGCCCATCTCGAGCGTCATCAGCAGGGCGAGATCGTCGGCGCGCTCGGTGATCAGCTCGAACGCCTTGCGCAGGATCTCGCCACGGTCACGCGGCGGAGTCTTCGCCCACTCCTCCTGCTTCGCGACCGCCGCGTCGAGCGCTGCGGTGCCGTCAGCGACCGACGCGTCGCCGACCGAGGCGATCGTCTCGCCGGTCGACGGGTCCTCCACCTCGAAGGTGGCACCGGACTCGGCGTCGCGCCACTGTCCTCCGACGAACAGCCCGGTGCTCACACCCTTGACGACCTCGGCCTCGTGACCCTGCAGCGACATCCTGGTCCTCCTCGACTCGGCTACCCCTCGATCCTGCCGCGCCGATCGCTGCCACGCCACACTCGCGACGGAGACCCGATCTCACGCCGGTCGTACGGGGGTCAGCCGTGCTGCACGCCGGCGGCCTTGCGGCGAGCTCGGAGGCGACGCGACCGCAGTCGGCGCCGCAGGTCGCGGGACGACGCGCCCTCCTGCCACGCGTCCCAGAGCACCCGACCCTCGACGGTGTCACGCGACCGGTACGCATCCGCCACGCCCGTCAGGTGCAGCTGCTCCTCGAGAACCTGATCACCGAGATCACCCGCGCGCTCCCGCACGTGCTGCGCCTGCTCGTACGCGCGGACCACCTGACGCTTGTCGGTCTCCCAGAGATCAACAAGATCGGAGGGGGGGGTGAAGATCACGCGCTGATCGTCCCACACGGCGTCCGGGCCGCGCTCCCGAACGTCGACGGTCAGCGCTCGGCGGCCCGGTCGCGTGACAGTCTGCTACCTACGCCCAGCACGGCGACGGCGCGGCGTGGTCGGCGGCGTCTCGTCCGAGACGCCGTTGGTGTCAAGACGTCGCTGACGACGAGTCGTGCGCAAGGGTTTGACCGTCCGACCGAACAGGTCGTCCAACGCGCGCACGCATATCGCCCGCTGTGAGGCTCGGCCGCCCGGGTGGTCCCGCCGGTCTCGATCGCTTCTCCGCTCGCGCCTCGACCAGCGAGGGAACGCCGCGGCCCCTCGATAGTCTGGCCAACTGAGAGGCTAGTAATAGGCCTGATCTCTGGCTAAACTTTCTCCATGGGATCGTCGGTGCCACTCAGTGAAGCCAAGGACAGGCTCTCTCACCTCGTGGAGGCTGCCGAGTCGACGCACGAGATCACCACGATCACGCGCCACGGCAGGCCGGCCGCTGTCCTCATGTCGGCTGACGACCTGGAGTCGCTCCAGGAGACGGTGCACTGGTTGGCGCAGCCCGAGATCGCCGACGCGATCCTCTCCGCCGAGCGCGAGTACGCTACGGGCGACACCATGTCGGGTGAGGACCTCCGCGCGGCGTTCGGGCTCCCAGATCAGTGACGGACTCGCGCTACGCGGTCCAGGTCAGTCGTGGCGCGGCCCGCGATCTTCGGCGGCTCCCGCCGCGCATCGCCGTCGCGATCGTCGAGTTCATCACCGCGGTCCTGCCGGAGAACCCTGCCAGGCTGAGCAAGCCCCTGACCGGCGATCTCGCGGCGTACCGGTCTGCTCGCCGCGGTGACTACCGCGTACTGATCCGGGTCGACGAGTCCGAGCGGACCGTCCTGGTGATCCGCGTCGACCACCGCGCGCACGCGTACCGCCCCATGTGAGGCTCGGCCCAAGGAGTCCCTCCGGGGGTCTCGATCGCTCGCTCCGCTCGCGCCTCGACCAGCGACATTGCTCGCTCGTGACCAACGCGACCGGCTCAGGCCGGGGGGACGACCACCCACGGCTCGCGCGGGAGCGCGGCCGGGTCGAAGCGCTCCAGCATCTCCCCTGCCGTCCGAGCCTCGGTCATGCCGAGCGACTCGGCGATCCACGCGACGACGTCGTCCACCGCGAGCCCGCGCTCGGCCAGGTCCGCCAGCGTCACGGCACCGTCGCGCTTCGCGAGCCGCTGCCCGTCGGCGTTGAGTGCGAGCGGCACGTGGGCGTACGTCGGGGGTGCGATGCCGAGCAGGGTCGCGAGGTAGGCCTGCCGGGGCGCGGAGCTCAGGAGGTCGTCGCCGCGCACGACCTGGTCGACACCGATGGCTGCGTCGTCGACGACGACCGCGAGGTTGTACGCGACCACGCCGTCGTTGCGCATCAGGACGACGTCGTCGACCGGGCCCGTGTAGGCACCGTGCAGCAGGTCCGTCACCGTCGCCTCGACCACCTCGGACGCGAGCCGGATCGCCGCCGGCCTCTCGGTGCGCCGGGCGTCGCGCTCCGCGGTCGACAAGGTCCGGCACGTCCCCGGGTAGAGGCCGGGCGTGCCGTGGGGGGCCGACGCGGCCTCCGCGATCTCGCGGCGCGTGCAGAAGCACTCGTACGTCCGGCCGGCGTCGACGAGGGCCTGCAGCGCCGCGGTGTACGCGTCGCCGCGCTCGCTCTGCCGCACCAGCGGCGGATCCCACTCCAGTCCGACGGCCGCGAGGTCGTCGAGCTGGCGCTGCTCGGCGCCCGCTCGAACGCGATCGAGGTCCTCGACCCGCATCCGGAACGATCGGCCGGTCGACCGGGCGAACATCCACGCCAGCAGGCCCGTCCGCAGGTTGCCGACGTGCAGGTCCCCCGACGGGCTGGGTGCGTAGCGCCCGGTGCCGCTCACGCCACCCGCCGCACCGACGGGTGAGCCGCGACCACCTCGGGATGCAGGATCGACGCCAGCGCCTCCACGCCGTCGACCACCCTCGGGCCGGGGCGTACGACCAGTCCGTCGGCGTCGATCGCCCAGACCGGGACGTCGGGCAGCTGCTCGGCAACCGCGCGGGCCTGCGCAGACGCGTCCTCCAGACCGAACCCGCACGGCGCCACGACCACCGCGTCCGGGCGCGCCGCCCGCAGCGCGTCCCAGGTCGACGGACGCGACCGCTCCCCTGCGTACCCTGCCACGCTCGTACCGCCGGCCAGCTCCACCATGTCGGGGATCCAGTGACCGCCCAGGTAGAGCGGATCCACCCACTCGACGACCGCCATCCGCGGCCGCGGCCGCGACGCCGTGGCGACCGCGACGTCCGCGAGCCGGCACCGCATGTCGGCGACGAGCGCGTCCCCCCGGTCACTCACGCCCGCATGGGCAGCCACCTCGGCGATGCCCGCGACGATGTCCCCGACCGAGCGCGGGTCGAGCGTGACCACCTCGGCGTCACAGCCGAGACGTGCGAGCGCTGCCTCGACGTCGCCCGAGGGTACGGCGCACACCGCGCACAGGTCCTGCGCGAGCACCAGCTCGGGATCGAGCCCGGCCAGGGCACCGGGGGCGATCGCGGGACCGGATCCGACCGCGGCAGCGCGGGCGACCTGCTCGTCGATCTCGGCCGGCGACAGCCCGGCGGTCGCGACGGCCCGGGTGACGATGCGTCGCGGACCACCCGCGCCGACGTCGCACTCGTCGGTGACCGCGACGAGCCGCTCGTCCAGGTCGAGGGCCAGCACGATCTCCGTCGCCGCGGGGAGCAGGGACACGATTCCGCTCATGGGACCGGCATCCTACGCGTACGGGTGGGGGTGTGGTCTCGACAGGCTCGACCGACGGGCGTGGGGGCGGGGTCTCGATCCTCGCTGCGCTCGGCCTCGACCATCGGGCGTGCGGGGTCTCGATCCTCGGGGAGGGCGGTACTCGAGGCGCGAGCGGAGCGAGTGATCGAGAGTCGACCGACGGGAGTCGTCAGGGCCGCGTGGGACGATCGAGAGGTGACCAGCGACGCAGCGCCGACTCTCGAGTGGCGCTGGCGCCCGCAGGAGCCGGTCGACGTGCGGCGCACGCTCGGGATGCTCGGCAAGGGTCCGTACGACCCGGCGCACGCGGTCGCTCCCGACGGCGCGGTGTGGCGTGCGAGCTCGATGCCGTCCGGTGCCGTGACGTACCGCGTCACCGTCCGGGACGGCGAGGTGGTCGCGCACCTGTGGGGGGACGGTGCCGCCGACGCCGCCGACGAGCTCGGTCCGCTGCTCGGGCGCGACGACGACTGGAGCGGGTTCGAGGCCCGCCTCCCGCTGGTGGCGGAGGCACGACGGCGACACCCGGGTCTGCGACTCCCGACCCAGCGCAGGATCTTCGAGACGCTGGTGCCGATCGTGATCGAGCAGCGCGTCCCGGGGGTGGACGCGTACGCCTCGTGGCGACGGCTCGTGCGCCGGTACGGTGCGCCGGCGCCGGGCCCCGTACCGCGCCCGATGTGGGTGCCGCCCAGCGCGGAGCAGTGGCGTGCGGTCCCGTCGTGGGCTTGGCACCGCGCCGGCGTCGACCCGGGGCGCGCCCGCACCGTCGTGGCGGCGGCGCAGCGCGCGAGCGCCGTCCAGCGCCTCGTCGACCTGCCCGTCACCGAGGCGTCCCGTCGCCTGCGATCGCTGGACGGTGTCGGCGCCTGGACCGCGGCCGAGGTGATGGTGCGCCTCGGTGACGGCGACGCCGTCTCGGTCGGCGACTACAACCTGGCCAAGGACGTCGGGTGGCTGTTCGACGGCTCGCCGGGGGACGACACCCGCATGCTCGAGCTCGTCGAGCCCTGGCGTCCGCACCGGGGCCGCATGCTCCGCCTGCTCCTCGCGTCCGGGGTGCTCGTACGGCCCCGCCGCGGACCACGGATCACCCGCGAGGACCACCGCGCCCGCTGATCCGCCCGGTGACCCGCGAAGTCGCCCGATCTCGGTGACAATGGACGGGTGCGACACGTGGGGGCGGTCGCGGTACGGGTGCTCCTCCTGGTCGGGGTCTGGGTCGTGCTCGGCAGAGCGGTCGGCCTGGCCGTCGGTCAGACGCCCGACGCGACCATCACAGCGTCCGTCGCGACCACGACGGCGTGGTTCGCGGTGGCGGGGTTCGTCGCGCTCCTCGACGCTCGCCGGGACCGGCTCCCGCGCTACCCGCTCGTGCTGTGGGTGGTGGTGTGCATGCTCACCTCGGTCGCGTGCGTGACGTGGCAGTGGGCGTCAGCCGCCCTCAGCGCGCACCTGTGGGTCGGCTCCGACCTGCTGGACGATCTCGGGTACCTCACGCCGGGCCTGCTCGTCGGATCGACGGTGTGCGCGATGATCGGGCTCGCGCTGGGGCGCCGCGACGCCGCGGCAGCCCGAGCGGTGGCACTGCCTGAGTCCCGGGAGGCGACCGAGGATCAGCGTCCGCTGACCCGGTCCGCGACCCGCGCGAACCACGAGGTCGTCGACGCCGCAGGGGAGTCCTCGCGCCGGTCCGCGGTGCGGTAGGCCGCGTACATCGCCTGCACCCCGAGCCAGCGCAGCGGTTCCGGCTCCCACCTGCGTGCCCGTCGGCCGACCCACGGAAGCGTGACCAGGGCGCTGTCGCGGTCCAGGATCAGGTCGCGCAGCGTCCGGCCGGCGAGGTTCGTGGTCGCGACACCGTGCCCGGTGTAGCCGCCCGCGGCCGCCAGACCGGTCCCCCGATCGAGCGTGACCGTCGAGCACCAGTCGCGAGGCACGCCGAGCACACCGGCCCACGCGTGGTCGATCCGCGCGTCGGCGGTCTGCGGGAACCGGCGCACCAGCACGTCGCGCAGGCTCGCGACCGTGGCCTCCTGCGTGTGCCCGGCCTGGTCGGTCGTCGACGCGTAGCGGTACGGGACGCCGCGCCCGCCGATCGCGATCCGCCCGTCGGCGGTGCGCTGCGCGTACATGTACGCGTGGGCCATGTCGCCGATCGTCTCCAGCCCGTCCCAGCCGATCGCGTCCCAGACGTCGTCCGCGAGCGGCTCGGTCACGAGCATCGCGGAGTTCATCGGGAGCCAGGTGCGGCGCAGCCCGGGGATCCGGGCGGTGAACCCCTCGGTCGCGCGGACCACGACGTCGGCCGTGACGGTCCCGTACGGCGTGACCGCGCGTCGTGGCTCGATCGCGGTGACCGGACTCGACTCGTGGATCGTGACTCCGAGCCGCTCGACGACCTCGGCCAGGCCCAGCACCAGCTTCGCGGGATGCACCCGCGCGCAGTGCGGCGTCCACAGCCCCAGGGCCGCGTCGGCGACCCGGACACGCTCCGCGAGTGCAGGCGCGTCGAGCACCTCGTGGTCCTCGTCCCCCCACCCGTGCAGGTACGCCGCCTCCTGCCGCAGTCGCTCGACCTGCGGGCGGCTGCACGCCACGGACAGCTCGCCACCCTTCACGACGTCGGCGTCGACGCCCTCGGTCCGCAGCACGTCGATCACCTCGTCGACGGTGTCCTTCATCGCCTGCTGGAGTGCCAGCACGCCGTCCCGACCGTGCGTGCGCGCGTACCGCTCCCGTGACCCCGCCAGCGCCGCCGTCAACCAGCCGCCGTTGCGACCCGAGGCCCCGTACCCGCAGAACTCCGCCTCCAGCACGACGATCCGCAGCGTGGGATCGGCCTTCGCCAGGTAGTACGCCGTCCACAGTCCGGTGAGCCCGCCCCCGACGATCGCGACGTCAGCCGTGACGTCACCGCCCAGAGCCGACCGGGTCGGCTCGGTCCGGCCGAGCGAGGTGAGCCAGTACGAGACGCCGCCGTTGATCACAGCGACACCGCCTTTCCGGAGACGCGGACCCGGGAGGACTCCCGGGAGAGCTGGACCTGCAGCAGGCTGGGTCGGCCGAGGTCGACCCCCTGCTCGATGGTGAACGACGCGTCCGGCTCGACCAGACCGTGGTGCGCGAGATACGCCCCGAACGCTGCTGCCGCGGCCCCGGTCGCGGGGTCCTCCACCACGCCGCCGACCGGGAACGGGTTGCGCGACTGGTAGCCACCGAAGCGGTCGGGCCAGATCAGCTGCACGGTCGTCAGCCCCGCACCGAGCATCGCGTCGCGCAGCCGGTCGACGTCGTACGCCAGCCGGGTCAGCCGGTCCCGGGTCCGGACCACGAGGACGAGGTGGCGCGCACCGGCGTCGGCGACCGACAGCGGATACGCCGGATCGAGGTCCGCCCGGTCCCAGCGCAGAGCGCCGAGCGCCTCGTCGACGAGATCAGGATCCGCCGGCTCGACGGACGGCTCCACGCTGGTCAGCGTCGCCCACAGTGCACCGTCGAGCCGGGTCGTGTCCACGTCGACGAGACCGGACGGGGTGTGCAGCGCGAACCCGCCGACACCGTGCCGCTCGGCCAGTGCGACCCCGCTCGCGATCGTCGCGTGCCCGCAGAACGGAACCTCGACCCTCGGCGCGAAGTACCGGACGTCGTACGCCCGGTCCTCCCCGGCACGCGGCACGAGGAACGCCGTCTCGGAGTAGCCGACCTCGGCCGCGACCGCGAGCATCTCGTCGGCCGACAGCCCGGTCGCGTCCAGCACGACTCCAGCGGGATTCCCTCCGGACGGGTCGTCGGTGAACGCGGCGTAGCGCAGGATCTCGGTCACGAGCAGAGGCTACGCCGCGCCGTCGCGTCCACGATTTGTCGGGTTCTCGACTGATTGCGCGAGCCGATTCGGTACGCAACCCGACGAATCGCGGACGCCGTCGCCGCGGCGGCTCAGCGGTGGAGGCGCAGCATCCAGTCCGGGGGCACCCGCTCGGACGGGCCCGGAGCCGGCTGGTCCGCAGGGCGTGACGTCGGCGGCGCCAGCTCGGGACCGACGAGGATCGCCTCCTCCGCGTAGTCGAACCACCAGTCCTCGCCCGGCTCGTACGACTGGGCGTAGCGATGACCGGTCGACCGGTAGTGGGCCGTGGCGTGCTGCGCCGGCGACGAGTCGCAGCACCCGACGTGGCCGCAGGTCGCGCACCGCCGCAGGTGGAACCACCATCCGGGCGGGTCCGCCCCCTCGCAGTCCGCGCAGCCCGGGCCGCTCGGCGCCACCTCGGTGTCGACACCTTCGGTCATGCTCTCCCCCGTCGGACGCGGGCACCGACCCCCGTACGGACCCTCGTGGGCCTCAGGCTACGTCGCCGGATCGCGGGCCGCACGAGGGATCGCGTGGAAGGATCAGAAGCATGAGCGACGAGCGCAGCGACGAGGGCTTTGCGCAGCGGTGGGTGTACGGCAACCCCGAGGCCGCGCTGACGATCACCGAGTTCGGCGACCTCGAGTGCCCGTACTGCGGGGCCGCGGCCCCCGTGCTGCGCGAGCTCGTGGACACCTCCGAGGACCAGGTCCGGCTGGTCTGGCGACACTTCCCGCTCTACACGGTGCACCCGTTCGCGCTGACCGCGGCGCTGGCAGCGGAGGCGGCCGGCCGGCAGGGGGCGTTCTGGCCGATGGTCGAGAAGCTGTTCAAGCACCAGGACCGGCTCGACGACGCGTCGATCGTGGAGTACGGGCGGTTCCTCGAGCTCGACACCTCGACCCTGGTCGGCGACGCGGCGCAGCAGTACGCCGAGGCGGTCCGGGCCGACTACGCCGACGGGATCGCGCTCGGGGTCCACGGGACGCCGACCCTCTTCGTCGAGGACACCCCGTACCTCGGGAAGGTCACTCTCAACGACCTGCGCGACGAGCTCGGGCTCTCGCGGCGCGGTGCGTCGCGGGCCCGTTCCTAGCAGACCCGCGCGGGCGACCGTCACGGCCGGATGGATCGCGTGCCGGGTCAGGCCGGCGGGCGCCACGGCGTGGCAGGAGCACGCCACGGCCCCTCGGGGAGCGGGGGCGGGCCGTCCTCCTCGTCCGGCGAGCACAGCGACATCCGCTCTCCGAAGTACCGGACGATCAGCGCCCCGGCGATCGCCGACACGACCGAGCCCACGAGGATCCCGACCTTCGCCTCGTTGACCAGCGCCTCGTCGTCGAAGGCGAGCTCGCTGATGAACAGAGAGATCGTGAACCCGATCCCGCACAGGAACCCGCCACCGATCAGGTGGCCGTAGCGCACCTGCCCGGGCAGGGCGCCGAGGCCCGTGCGCAGCGCGATGGCCGCGCCGGCGACCACGCCGAGCGCCTTGCCGACGAACAGACCCACGACGACTCCCAGCGTCACCGGGCTGGACAAGGCGTCCGAGACCTCCTCCGCACCCAGGACGACGCCGGCGTTCGCGAGACCGAACGCGGGCACGACGAGGTAGGAGCTCAGGGGGTGCAGCGCCTCCTGGAGACGGTCACCGGCCGGTACGGCGGCGCGGGCGGCGCTGACGGCGAGCCTCGAGCGGATCGGGTCGGTCTCCTCGACCAGAGCCCGACCGTAGAAGGAGAGGTAGCGCCGCAGCTCGTCGCGGTGCACCTCCTTGCGGGTCGGCATCAGCAGACCGACCGCGACGCCCGCCAGGGTCGGGTGCAGGCCGGACTCGAGCACCGCGACCCACAGGCCCGCTCCGACCAGCAGGTACGGGGTGACCTGCCAGACCCCCGTCCACCGCATCGCCGCGAGCACCACGACGAGGCCGACGACGAAGGCGAGTGCCATCGGGTCGAGCGCGTCGGCGTAGAAGATCCCCATCAGCGCGATCGCCCCGATGTCGTCGAAGATCGCCAGGGTCAGCAGGAAGACCCGCAGCTGGTCCGGGCACCGCGGGCCGACCAGCGCGAGGATGCCGATCACGAACGCCGTGTCCGTCGACATCGGGATCCCCCACCCCGCCGCGTCCGGGCCGGACGGGTTGATCGCCAGATACAGCGCGATCGGGACCGCGAGTCCGCCCACGGCTCCGAGGAACGGGACCGACGCGGCGCGTGGGTGGCGCAGCTCGCCGACGGTCAGCTCCCGGTTCACCTCCAGACCCACCACGAGGAAGAAGATCGCCATCGCCCCGTCGTTGACCCAGTGGTGCAGCGACAGGTCGATCCCCCAGTCGCCGATGTCGACGGTCGCGTGGGTGTCCCAGAAGTGGTGGTAGGAGTCGCCGGGGAGGTTCGCCCACACCAGCGCGATCGCGGACGCGGCGAGCAGCAGGGTCGCGCCGCCCGCCTCGGTCGAGAAGTAGCGGCGCAGCCCCGGCGACAGCCGCGGGTACGGGACCACGACGCGCGGGCGCGGTCCGGGCAGCGGCGGGACCCCGGTCGGGACGGGCTCGGTCACGGGCCGATCTTTCCAGCGCGCCGCCGGATCCGCACTACGCGCCGACGTGGACGAGGTCCGAGATCGCACGCTCGATCGCGTTGAAGTCGGGTGCGTTCACGTCACGGTGGTCGCCGAGGTCCACGTCGACGATCTTCTCGATCCGGCCCGGCACACCGTGCGATGGTCCCCCGGTCATCACCACGACCCGGTCGGCGAGGTAGACCGCCTCCTCGATGCTGTGGGTGACGAACACGACGGTCGCCGACGTCTCCGCGTGGATCCGCTTCAGCTCGTGCTGCATCGAGGTGCGGGTGAGGGCGTCGAGCGCGCCGAACGGCTCGTCCATGAGCAGCAGAGCCGGCTCGTTCGCCAGCACGCGCGCGATCGCGACCCGCTGCTGCATGCCTCCGGACAGCTCCCCGGGGAAGCGGTCGGCGAAGCGGCTCAGCCCGACGGTCTCGATGTAGCGTGCGGCGATCTCCTTCGCGCGGCGGCGCGGGACCCGCCGCTGACGGGGCCCGTACCGGACGTTCTCCGAGACCGTCAGCCACGGGAAGAGCCCGTAGTCCTGGAAGACCACGCCGCGTCGCGGGCTCGGGCCGGTCACCGGCGCGCCGCCGACCTCGACCTGACCGTCGGTGTGGTCCTCGAACCCGGCCAGGATGCGGAGCAGGGTGCTCTTGCCGCACCCCGACGCCCCGACGACGGCGAGGAACTCCCCCGCCGGCACGTCGAGGTTGAGACCGCCCAGCGCTTCGACGCCCTCGCCGACCGGGCCGTACCACTTCGCCATCTGCTCGATCCTGACCTGGCCCTCGAGCGGGACGGGGGGTTCGATGCGTGCCATCACAGACCTCCGGGTCGCGATCAACCGACGAGCGGCCGGCGCCCGAGGCCGACCTTGAAGAGACCGACGAGCAGCCGGTCGGAGACGAAGCCCGCCAGCCCGATGCAGATCATCCCGACCACGACGAGGTCCGTACGGACGAGCTCGCGCGCCAGGTTGATCACCGCGCCGAGGCCGGTGTCGATGCCGTTGGCCTCACCGAGGACGAGGATCACCCACCCCAGACCGAGGCCGATCCGCAGTCCGCTGACGATCCCCGGGGTCGCGGCCGGCACCACGACCTTCAGCAGCACCCCGGCACGCGACGTGCCGAGCATCTGTGCCGCCTCGACGAGGCGCGGCGGGACCTGCCGTACGGCCGAGATCGTGTTGATCAGGATCGGGAAGAACGCCGACAGCATGATGAGGAAGATCGTGGCCTGGTTGCCGAACCCGATGATCAGCAGCACCAGCGGGACCCAGGCCGTCGCGGGGATCGGCCGGACGATGCTCACGGTCGGGTCCAGCGCGGCATCGACCACCCAGAACCGACCCATCAGCACCCCGATCGGGATCGCGAAGAGGGCCGCCAGACCGAACCCCGCGAGCACGCGGGCGGTGCTCGCGAGCAGATGGTCCAGGGCCGTGCCGCTGAAGGCGTCGTCGAGGATCCCGCCGAACCAGAAGTCCCAGAAGACCTCCGCCACCCGGCCCGGCTCCGGCACGTACCCCATCTTGATCCCGAACGGCAGCACCCACTGCTGCTGCACCCCGAAGTGCCACAGCAGGAGGATCGCGATCGGGACGGGCAGGGCCAGCAGGACCCGGTTCAGGGTCCCGCCGGCCCGCCCACGCGTCGTCGCCACCGGCACTCAGGACGTCTCGGCGAACGTGTCGACGACGACGTCGCCGAGCTCCGGCTTCTCCGTGATCTTGCCGAGCTCGTACGAGGCGTCGATCAGCGCCTGGATCTGCGCCTGCCAGTCGTCCGGGATGTCCGCGCGGAGCCAGAAGTTGTCGAGGGCCGTCTCGAAGACCTCCTGGTCGCCGCCGTACGTCTCGACCAGGTCCTTGAGCCACACGTCCTGCGTGGTCGTCATCTCCTCGGTGACACGGGTGTGCTCGTCGACGACCTTCTGCACCAGGTCGGGGTCGTCGTCGATCAGCCGCTGGGTCGTGATCAGGGCGATGTTGACGCGGCCGATCTCGGTCTCGTACGGCGAGGCGACCTCGTGGCCGCCGTCGCCGAGGGCGAGGGAGACGGCGATCTCCGGCGCCCAGAAGCCGTCGATCTGACCGGTGGAGAAGGCGTTGAAGAACTCCGGCGGCGCGAGCTCGACCAGCTCGACGGCGTCGGCGTCCACACCGGCCTCCTCGAAGGTGAGGCGCATCGCGATCTCCTGCGAGCTCGCGACCAGGTAGCCGAACTTCTTGCCCTCGACGTCGGTGACGGACTGGATCGTGTCGTTGCCGACGAAGCCGGACCCGCCGTCGGCCGCGTTGGCCACGATCCGCAGGTCGCGGCCCTGGGCGACCGAGGCGATCGTCGCGGTGATGCTCCCGACCACCATGTCCACCTGGCCCGACACGAGCGCGTCGTTCAGGGCGGGTGCGGTGTCCAGGGTGACGGCCTCGTAGGTGATGCCGTCACCGTCCTCGTAGAGCAGGGGCGCGTAGAAGTGCGGCTGGCCGCGCAGGGTGCCGACCTTGACGACCGTGGTGTCGTCGCCGGCAGCGGCTTCGTCGTCGCCGCCGCACGCGGCGACGGCGGTGAGCAGGGACAGCGAGGCGGCCGCTGCGAGGAGGCGCAGGGGTCGGCGTCGGGTCATCGGCGGTCCTTCCGGGATCGTGGGTGCACCACTGTGCCGACGCGGTGTTACCGACCGACCGCCCTTCCGTGACGTGAAGGTTTCACTTCACACTGATCGCCCCGATCAGCAGCGCAGCTTCCGCGGCACCCGTACGGGCGAGGTCGCCGGCTCGCCGTGCTCGCGGTACGGGCGGCACAGCTTCAGCCCGGTGGACCGGACCGCGCTCACCAGGGCCCGGACGTCGTACCGGCGGTGCAGGGCGTGGTTCATGTGCAGCAGGATCACGTCGCCCGGGCGGACGTTGCGGACGATCCGCGTCCGCACCTGCTTCGGCGTCAGGTCGCGCCAGTCGCGCGTGTCGAGGGTCCACAGACAGATCCGGTACCTCAGGTCGCTCGCGATCGCCGCCACCTGTGCGTCGTACGCGCCGTACGGCGGCCGCAGCAGGCTGCTGCGGACCCCGCCCCGGATCTCGCGGCGGATCGCGGCCGCCCCGAGCGTGGACAGGCTCCGGTGGTCGTACGTGTGGTTCCCGACGTACTGCCCCTGGGCGCGGACCTTGTCCGCGAGGCTCTTGCCGTGCGCGCGGCGGTACGCGGTGTTCGGCTCCCCCAGCGGGAAGTACAGCATGCCGACGTCCAGCCGCTTCGCGGTACGAGCGGTCGCGACCATGCGCTTCGGCTCGGCGTAGTCCCAGTCGTCGAACGACAGCAGCACACGACGGCTGCGGTTGCCGCACGTCGACCCGCGCGGTGCGCGCCCGGTCGCATCGAGGAGCGGCCAGTCACGCACGACGGCGCGCCGCGGCTCGTCGGGCTCGGCCTGCGCGGGGGAGTCCCCGGAGTCCGGACGCACGAGTGCCGCGAGCACGAGAACCGAGCCCAGCGCCAGCAGGGCGACCGTCCGTGTCTGCACGACCTCACCTCTCGCGTGCCGAGCCTGGCCGAACGCTATCGTGCGACGTCCGATATTCGCTGGTGACATGCCCGGCCGGGACGTAGGTTCGCGTGGTGAGCAGCCAGCCGTCCGCGACGACCGTCGCCCGCGACCTCTCGTTCGCGGCTCTCGGTGTGACCGTCGTCCTCTGGGCCTCGGCGTTCGTGGGGATCCGCGCGGTCGGGGACGAGCTGTCTCCCGGTGCGCTGTCGCTCGGACGCCTGCTCGTCGCGGCGCTGGTGCTGAGCGTCCTGGCGCTGCCTCGACGACAGCCCCTTCCTCGTGGTCGCACCGCCTGGTTCGTCCTCGGGTACGGAGTGCTGTGGTTCGGTGCGTACAACGTCGCGCTCAACGCCGGCGAACGGCACCTCGACGCCGGGACCGCCTCCATGCTGATCCAGCTCGGACCGATCATCATCGCCGTGCTCGCCGGGCTGTTCCTCGGGGAGGGGTTCCCGCGCACGCTGGTCGTCGGACTCGCCGTCGGCTTCGGAGGCGTCGTGCTGATCGGCCTCGGCGGCAGCGGAGGCGGGGACGAGGACGTCGACCTGCTCGGCGTCGCGCTCTGCCTCGCCGCCGCGGTGCTCTACGCGGCCGGTGTCCTGCTCCAGAAGCCGGCGATGCCGAGCATCGGCCCCCTCCAGGTGACCTGGCTCGGCTGTGTGATCGGCACCGTGACCTGCCTGCCGTTCGCGGGACAGCTCGTCACGGAGGCCCGCGACGCCTCGACCGGAGCCCTGCTCGGCGTCGTCTACCTCGGGGTGTTCCCGACGGCCCTCGCCTTCACCACCTGGGCGTACGCGCTGCGCCGGGTCGGGGCCGGCCCGGCCAGCGCGACGACCTACCTGGTGCCGGCGGTCGCGATCGGCCTGTCCTGGTGGCTGCTCGACGAGGTCCCGACCGCGCTCGGCTTCGTCGGCGGCGTCGTGTGCCTCGTCGGGGTCGCGATCACGCGCCTGCGGCCGCGCCGGCGCACACCCGACGCCGTGCCGGCCGGCGAACCGTCACCGCTCGCCGACGCCGAGCGCGACTGAGTCCTTGCCCGCGTCGCGACGTCACCCGAGCAGGTCGTCCGCCAGGTGGCGGAGCTTGTCGGGGTTGCGGACCATGTCGACGGCGACGACCCGCCCGTCGTCGATCTCGAGGAACAGGACGGTGAGCACGCCGTCCGCCGACCGGAGCAGCATGCCGGGATCGCCGTTCACGAGCACCCGTCGCGCCGCCAGCGGCGGCTGGCGCGCGAATCCGATGAGGATGCGGGCGACTCCCTCGGCGCCGCGTTGCACCTGCCGGACGGCCGAGACCAGACCCCCTCCGTCGGAGCGCAGCTCGACGTCCGCGTCGAGCAGTGCGACGAGCCTGGCCAGGTCGCCGTCGAGGCAGGCAGCCGAGAACGCGTCGGCGACCTCGCGCTGCTCGTCCGGCCCCGCCGGGCGGCGCGGACCCGCGGCCCGCACGTCCCGGCGCGCCCGGGAGGCGAGCTTGCGCACCGCGGCCGGAGACCGCCCGACCATCGTGGCGATCTCGTCGAAGGACAGGCCGAAGACGTCGTGCATCAGGTACGCGACCCGCTGCGCGGGCGAGAGCCGTTCGAGCACGACGAGCAGCGCCAGCCCGACCGACTCGTCCATCGTGACGCGGTCCGCCGGATCGGCGCCCGCCGCGTCCGGTGCCGGCTCGACGACCGGCTCGGGCAGCCACGTCCCGACGTACCGCTCGCGACGAGCGCGTGCGCTGCCGAGCTGGTCGAGCGCGATCCGACCGACCGCCGTGGTCAGCCATGCGCGAAGGTCACGAATCTCCGCGACGTCCGTGCGTTCCAACCGCAGCCACGTCTCCTGGACGCAGTCCTCCGCCGCTGCCCACGACGAGGTCGTGGCGTACGCGACCCTCAGCAGGTGGGGCCGGTGCTCCTCGAAGGCAGCGGCGAGATCGTTCTCGGTCGCACCGCTCACGGGCGCGTCGCCACCGGCTCGTCGGAGTGCTGCGCGGCGAGCCACTGCCGGAACGTGATGCGGCCGCGGACGTCCGGCGAGTCCGTCACCAGGCCGCCGTCCCGCAGCGCACGGCCCAGGCCGCCCGGCACCCGCAACGGGATCCGGAGGGCGTGGCTCCCGGTGCCGTCCCGCCACTCGTCGACGAACGCGCGCAACGGTCGCGCCTCGGGTCCGGCGACCGTGATCGTGCGGCCCTCGGGACCTTCCTCGACCGCGTCGGCGAAGACCGCCCCGACCTCGCCGGCGTCGACCGGCTGCGTCAGGAACCGCGGGGCGGGGACGACGCCGAGCCGCGCGGCCGAAGCCAGGAGATCGGCGACGAACGGGTGGAACTGCGTCGCCCGGACCAGGGTCCAGCCCACCGGGCCGTCGACGACCAGCCTCTCCTGCTCGACCTTCGCACGGTAGTACCCGAACGGGACCGCTTCCTGCCCGACGATCGAGATCGCCAGGTGGTGCGGGACCCCGACGCGCTGCTCGGCCGCGAGGATCCTCCGTGTGCCGCCGACCATGACCTCCTCGGCCAGCTTCGGCGAGCGGGTGTTGGCGGCCTCGACCACGGCGTCGCAGCCGTCGAGTGCGTCCTCCAGCCCCTCACCCGTCGTGAGGTCGACGGGATGCTCGCTGTGTCGGGTCAGGACCCGGACCTCGTGGCCTCGATCCCTCAACGCGGCTGTGACCGGCGCCCCCAGCATCCCGGTCCCTCCGATGACGGCGATCCTCATCGCGCACTCCTTCCGTTCGGACTCTCTCACCTCACGGACGACGTGGCGACGTGGAATGTGACATCGCTCCCGGGTCGGGCTCAGTCGGCCGACGCGGGGAGCCAGCGGGGTAGGCCGAAGAGCTCGAAGAGCGTCACGTCGAGGAAGCTGGTGATCCCCGCGACGCGACCGTCACGGATGTCGAGCACGTGAAGTGCCCACGGCAGGTGGGTCGCGTCCGCCGGCATGTCCCCGGGCGGCGCGTCGCCCGGGCCGTGGACGAGCGGCTCGATCGCGGACTCGACCAGGCGGTACTGGGCGATCGCGGGGGCGCCGTTGGCCGACGTGACGATCGTCCTCGAGCCTCGGCACCCGCAGCCCGGGCCGAGCATCCACGCCGCGATGTCCTCGCGACCGGCCAGCCACATCTCGAAGGGCGGCATGTTCTGGGTCGCGTCCTCGTGCAGCAGCTGCACGAATGCGTCGATGTCGTAGGCCTCGAACGCCGCGACGTAGCGATCGAGGAGGTCCTTGACGTCGTCGTCCATGGGGTCGGACGCGCTCGTCTCCTCACCCAGCCCGTCGAGGGTGGCGCGGGCGCGCTGGAGCGCGCTGTTGACCGAGGCGACCGTGGTGTCGAGCAGCTCGGCCACCTCCTTCGCCTGCCAGCGGAGCACCTCCCGCAGGATCAGCACGCTGCGTTGCCGGGGCGGGAGGTGCTGGAGAGCGGACACGAAGGCGAGCCGGATCGACTCGCGCCCCGCCGCGACCTCGGCCGGGTCGGCCGACGGCGGAAGGACCCGCTCGTCGACCATCGGCTCGAGCCAGTCCTCGTTGGCACGGCGGGCGGACAGCGAGTCGGCGACCGGCTGCCACGCCGTGGACGACAGGTCCATCGGGCGGGCGCGCCGCTGACCGGACCCCAGCGTGTCCATGCAGACGTTCGTGGCGATCCGGTAGAGCCAGGAGCGAAGCGAGGACCGACCCTCGAACCGGTCGAGCGCCTTCCAGGCACGGACCATGGTCTCCTGCACCGCGTCCTCGGCGTCGAAGGCCGACCCGAGCATCCGGTAGCAGTAGCCCGTCAGCTCGCGGCGATACTCCTCCAGGTCGGCGTCAGTGGCGACGGCAGCGGTCATCGGGGTCCCCCTCGTTCGGATGCCTGCAGTCAACCGTACGCATCTGACAGGTTCACGAGAAGACGCGATGACCGTCGGGCGGCCCGGGGGCCGCTAGTCCTGGAAGGCCATCCCCGCCTCGTCCAGCGCCTCGCGCAGGGCGGTCATCGCCCGCCGCCCCACACCGTGCAGCGCGGCCACGTCGGCCTCCCGCCACCGTGCCAGCGACTCGAGGTCCACGATCCCCGCGCCGGCGAGCGCTCGCCGAGCAGGCGCACCGGGAACGTCAGGGAGATCGGTCACGACGGCACCTCGGCCGACTCGTCGTGGGGACGTGGCGTCCTGCCGAGGACCTCCGTGACCACCAGCGCGAGGGCCGCCAGCAGGGCGATCGTGATCACGACGAGACCGCTCGGATAGCGCCAGAACACCAGCACGACCGCCGCCACCGCGATGATCGCGGACCGGACGAGGATGCGGTTGCGGCCGAGCCACAGCTCGGCGCCGCTCGGCTCGCGGTCCGAGTCGTCCCACCGCTGCCGGACCGATCCCACTCCACGACGCAGCCCGACCGCTGCCGGCGACGGGCCGCTGAGGAAGGCCACCAGCGCCACCACGACCCCGAGCGCGAACACCGCACGGAAGGTCGTACGGAGCGGGTCGACGACGGCGTCGAAGACCGTCTCGGCCGCCGGGATCGTGATCAGGTCGGCCGGGACGGCCGACAGGTAGAAGCTGCGGCCGATCGCGACCGCCAGCGCGAGCAGCAGCATCGACAGGGCGATCGCCAGGGCAGCCACCACCAGGGCCCGGCGGCGCCGGCCGAGCGGTGCGGCCCAGATCGCCAGCGCCGTCAGCAGGAGGGCGAGCCAGGGCAGGACGGTCGAGGTGCGGTCGAGGAGGTCGGTCGCACGCTGGGCCCGGACGACGTCGGCCGACTGGAACACCTCGAACTCGGCGTTCACGCTCGGCAGTCCCTCGACGAAGGTGAAGCCCCGGTTGACGAGCTGCTCCTTCGCAGCGGCGAGCAGCGCGTCCAGCCGGACCGAGACGGTGCCGCGGTCGTCGACCGTGACGCTGGAGTCCTCCCGGCCGGTGAGCACGGCCACGACGGAGTCGTGCGCCTGACGGTTGGCCTCCGCCCAGGTCGTGGCGAACGCGTCGCTGCGGACCAGACGCTCCAGCGTGTTGTGCACGAACGTCTCGACCTGGGAGGTCAGGACGGGCGTCAGTCCGACGACGCGGTCGGGGACACGCGGCGCCACCTCGGTGAGACCGGTCAGCGCCTGGCGGATCATCGCCTCCACGTCGACCTGCGCCATCAGCTGCTCGGTCGCCGTGTCGACGATCTGGTCCTGCACAGCCGGCTCGTCCGCCAGCGGCGCGACCGTCTCCACGTAGCGGTCCGTGTCGAGGAGGATGGAGGCGGTGTAGCGCGAGACCACGCCACCGAGCGCGAGCACCACCGCGAGCGCCACGAGCACGCCGAAGGCGACCCAGCGCCAGCGGCTCGACGTCCGTCCGGTCGTCGCACCGTCGTCCGCGGGCGGCGACTCCCCCGCCTCGCGAGCCGACGCCTCGGCGCGCAGCCGGGCGACCTCCGCACGCAGCGCAGCGATCTCGTCCTCGGCGCCACCAGATTCGTTCGACGCAGCCATCGGCCTCTCCTCGTCCGCGCGGCCCGACGGACGTCACCCTAGCGCGATCGGGAACGTTCACCTCTCGTTTTCCTGCGGTTCCGGCGACGGACCGCAGCCGTCCTTAGCGTGCTGACGGTCACGACGAACGAACGAGGAGATCTCCCGTGCCCCTTCGCCTGCTTCCGCTGCTCGACGCGTCCGACAACGAGGCTCCCTGCGCCTCCGGCCGAGCCGCGATGACCTGCCGCTACCGCTGCGGCGATGCATGTGCCCACGACGCCCCGAACACCTCGGCCAACCCCTACTTCGGCGACGTCGCCGCCCGCGCCGTCTCCCGCCGCGGCATCCTGCGCGCCGGTGCCGTGATCGGTGCGGCGGGCCTCGCGGCCGGTGCCGTCGGCGCCTCCCCCGCGGCCGCCGCTCCCGGCAAGGGCCGCGGCAAGGGCGGCGGCAAGGGCCACGGCGGCGGGCGCCCCGACGCCGCCAAGGGACTCGACTTCACGCCTGTCGCACCCAACACCGCCGACGCCGTCACCGTGCCGCCCGGCTACGCCCAGGGCGTCGTGATGGCGTGGGGCGACCCGATCTTCCGCGGGGCGCCCGCCTTCGATCCGGCGAACCAGACCGCTGCGGCACAGCAGCAGCAGTTCGGCTACAACTGCGACTTCCTCGGGCTGTTCCCGCTCGGGCGCGGCAAGCACCTGATGTGCGTCAACCACGAGTACACCGACGAGGCGCTGATGTTCCCCGCCTACGACGAGGCGAACCCGACCCGCGACCAGGTCGAGATCGCCTGGGCGGCTCACGGGCTGTCGGTCGTCGTGGTCGAGGAGGACCGCCGCTCGGGCGCGTTGACGCCGCTCGTCGGGCACCGGATGAACCGACGCTTCCACACGCACAGCGAGTTCGAGCTCACCGGCCCGGTCGCCGGCCACGAGCTGGTCCGCACGGCCGCGGACCCGCGCGGCCGGACCGCTCTGGGCACGCTGAACAACTGCGGTGGCGGCACGACCCAGTGGGGAACCTGGCTCACCGCCGAGGAGAACTTCAACCAGTACTTCGCCAACGCCGGCGCGGTCACCGATCCCACCACCTCCGAGCGGCTCGCGCGCTACGGGCTGCCGACCGGCGCGACGCCGCGGCAGTGGGAGGAGTTCGAGGACCGCTTCGACCTCGCCAAGGAGCCGAACGAGGTCAACCGCTTCGGATGGATCGTCGAGATCGACCCGTACGACCCGAGCTCGACGCCGAAGAAGCGCACCGCGCTCGGCCGCTTCAAGCACGAGGCCGCCGAGCCGCAGGTCACCCGCGACGGCCGGGTCGCGGTCTACATGGGCGACGACGAGCGGTTCGACTACTTCTACAAGTTCGTCTCGGACAAGAAGATGGCACGCGGCGACTCCTGGTGGGCCCGCCGGCACAACAGCACGCTGCTGGACTCCGGCACGCTCTACGTCGCCCGCTTCCTCGGTGACTCGTCGCAGGCCGAGATCGACGGCTCGGGCGCTCTTCCGTCGGACGGCGAGTTCGACGGCGTGGGCGTGTGGGTGCCGCTGGTCAGCGGCACCACCTCGTACGTGGCCGGGATGACCGCGGAGGAGGTGCTGCTGTTCACGCGGCAGGCCGCCGACATCGTGGGTGCCACCAAGATGGACCGCCCCGAGGACGTCGAGCCCAGCCCGAGGACCGGCAAGGTGTACGTCGCGCTCACGAACAACTCGAACCGCGGACGCGCGGGCTACCCGGCCGCCGACGAGGCGAACCCGCGCAACTCCAACCGCCACGGTCAGGTGCTCGAGCTGACCGAGATGGGCAACGACGGCGCCGCGGAGGCCTTCACCTGGGACCTCTTCCTCGTCTGCGGCGACCCGGAGGACCCGAGCACGTACTTCGCCGGCTACCCCAAGGAGGCCGTCTCGCCGATCTCGTGCCCGGACAACGTCACGTTCGACGCGTACGGGAACCTCTGGATCTCCACCGACGGCAACGCGCTCGGCTCGAACGACGGCCTGTTCGGGGTCGCGGTCGACGGGGAGTACCGCGGCCAGGTCAAGCAGTTCCTCACCGTCCCTCGGGGCGCCGAGACCTGCGGCCCGTACGTCGACTCCGACCGCGTGATGGTGTGCGTGCAGCACCCCGGTGAGATCGACGGCGCGTCGTACGAGGCCCCGGCGTCGCACTGGCCCGACGGTGGCACGTCGATCCCCCGTCCGGGCGTGGCCGCCGTGTGGCGCAAGGACGGCAGGTCGATCGGCCGCTGAGCCGGATCAGCCCGACAGCTCGACGCCCGGCGGGTGGTACGGATCCGTACCACCCGCCGGGCGCTTCCGCGTCCGGACAGCGCCGCCGGTGCAGCGTAGCGTCGAGCGCATGTCGCGATCGCACACGACCGTGGTGCGGCTGCTCGATCGGTACGGCCGCACCTTCAGCGACGACGCCGGGATCACGCTCCGTGACAAGCCCTCGCCGCTGTGGCGCCTGCTCGTCCTGTCGCTCCTGCTGTCGGCACGGATCTCGTCGGACATCGCCGTCGCGTCGGCCCGTGAGGTGAGCCGGGCGGGTTGGCGGACGCCCGCACGGATGCTGGACAGCACCTGGCAGCAGCGCGTCGACGCACTCGGCCGCGGCGGGTACCGCCGCTACGACGAGCGCACCGCGACCCAGCTCGCCGACGCCGCGCAGCACGTCCGAGCCCGGTGGTACGGCGACCTGCGGCGGATGCACGCCGACGCCGGCGACGACCCCGACGCACTCGCACGCAGGCTGCAGGAGGTCCGCGGGATCGGACCGGCCGGCGCGGCGATCTTCCTCCGCGAGGCGCAGGCCGTGTGGCCGGGTCTGCGTCCGTACGTCGACGACCTCGCCGTCCGGGGCGCGCGGGCCCTCGGCCTGCCGACCACACCCTCGCGGCTCGCCGCTCTGGTCGACGGTGAGGATCTCGCCCGCCTGGTCGCGGGCTGCGTCCGTGCGGCGCGTGACGACCGGGTCGCCGACGTCGTGCGGGGCTGATCGCGCCGGGGCGTACGAAGCGGTGGCCCGGCCGTCACGCGATCGTGCTGCGTGACGGCCGGGCCACCGCTGTGGTGCTCCTTCCTCAGGCTCCGGTCACTCGGCGAACAGGTGGTCGAGCGTGCGGGACATCAGATCCGACGCCTCGTCGGGAGCCAGTCCCTCGAGCCCGAACCCGTACATCGCCGTGTCCGGCGTGGTGATGACCGCACCCTCGTCGACCGAGGCCTGTGCCCGCTCCCAGTCGTTGGCGTTGCCGCCCGACCCCTCCGGAGCGCCCGGGACCTCCCAGCCACCGAGATCGGTCTCGAACGACGTCTCCGCGACGGTCGCGCCGTCGACGGTGACCGAGGCGTCGTCGATCCAGACGCCGAGGTTCGTCGTCGCCCAGTCCGTGGCGTACACGATCGCGACCTCGACCTCCTGGCCGGCGTAGGCGGACAGGTCCATCGACCAGTCCTGCCAGCCCGAGGAGTTGCCGCTGAACGCGTTCCACTCGCCGGTGGTGCCGGTCGGGCTGCAGTCCTCACCCTGGTAGTGCGCCAGCTTCGGGTGCAGCTCGTCGACCCAGCCCGACGCGCAGCTGTCGCCGGTGGCCTGGGTCGTGTGGCCGTTCGCGTCCGGCAGCGTCGTCCAGTCGTCCGTCCCGACGGGTGCCACCTCGACGAACACGAAGTCCCAGTTCGTCTCGGTGTCGGCCGAGATCCGGAAGTCGAGACTGCCCGAGGAGGCCCCGGTCAGGTCGACCGTGCGGGCCAGACGCTTGTAGGCCTGGTCCGCCGACTGGCTCGAGAC
Organism: Mumia flava; assembly: GCF_002797495.1. Classification (NCBI taxonomy): domain Bacteria; kingdom Bacillati; phylum Actinomycetota; class Actinomycetes; order Propionibacteriales; family Nocardioidaceae; genus Mumia; species Mumia flava. Next base: position 2,133,197 of record NZ_PGEZ01000001.1, on the reverse strand, counting down.
GAACCAGTCGCCGGTGTACGGAGCGTACGGATCGCCGAACCCGCGGTCCCACGAGACGGGTGCCTCGGAGGTGAACTGCGGGAACTCGTCCGGCGGCAGGAACGACGACGTCGACACGAAGGCCGCCGTGTGGTCCTGCGTCTCGTTGAGCGACGCGCTCCAGCCGTCGAAGAGGGTGTCCTCGTCGCCGACCAGCGGGAAGGTCCCGTCGTCGGTCGTTCCCCCGTCACTAACGTACTGGTACGACCCGAGCCAGTACTGGAGGAAGTCGTTGCCCATCGGCAGGCACGGGTCCGCACCCGGTGTGGTGCACCCGACGTCGCCGGCCTCCTCGTACGGGTCGTAGTAGTACGAGCCGTCGGCAGCCTGCGCGAACAAGGCGTACTTGCCGGCGACGAGCAGCTTGCCGCCCTCGTTGACGTAGTCGCGGACGTTCAGCTCGGTGTCGTACGACCACTTCGCAGCGGTGCCGGGCACCTGACCGACGTTGCGGGCGATGACGTCCTCACCGGTCTCCCACACGACGGCGTCGTAGTGCGACAGCACGCCCAACGGGTGCGGAGCGAGCCGCCCCGCCGCATCGACGTCGTAGACGTCGGTGCTGTAGCCCGCCGACTCGACCGCGTCGACGTAGGTGTCGACGTAGTTCGGGCCGTCGGCCTGGGCCGGCGAGACGCCGGTGTAGTCCTCGGCCGCGAGCACGAGCACGTCGTCCCCGATGTCGTCGGCGACGGTGTAGCTGAAGGACTCGCTCTTGACGGTCCTGGCGCGCTTGCCCCAGGAACCCTTGCCGCCCTTCGACTTCAGCTTGCCGCTGAAGCTCACCGTCACCTCGTCGCCGGAGCGCTGGCGCGGGACCTCGGCACGGTACTCGGCGTAGTAGATGTCGTTCTCGCCGCCGTACTTCTCGCCGCCCCTCCACTCCTTGGCCTTGACCGTCCGGGTCTTCGTCTTGCCCTTGCCCTTGCCCTTGCCCTTCGAGGGCGACGCCTCCCGGACCTTGTAGGTCATCTTGAGGTTCTTCACGGCACGCTTGGCGACCACCGCGACCTCCTGCGACGTCCCGTACGACACCGGGAAGTCGTCGACGTCGAAGGTCGGCGTCTTCAGCCCGACCGACGACTTCGGGTCGTCGGGGTCGGAAGCCGACCGAGCGACCGCGAGCGCGAACGGGATGTTGTTCTCGAACTCCTGCTGGATCAGCTCCTCGTCGTCGGGGAAGTTGAACCCGCTCGCACAGTCGGCGGCCTCCCACTCGTCGTCGGGATCGGCGTTGCTGATCGTCTGGCACGTGGACATCTCCGGCGTGAACGCCAGCGTGCCCTGCTCCTCGTGCGTGTGACCGTCGGTGTCGCCGTTGGTCGTGTAGAGCTCGGCGGACAGGTCCGGGTCGTAGTTGGGGATCGCCGGGTTCTCGTCGGTGCCCGCCAGGGCCTCGTAGATCTCGTCGTCCGGTGTGGGCGTCTCCACCTGCCAGCCCACGCCGTAGAGGATCAGCTCGGCGGCCGAGTGGTAGTTGATGAAGAAGTCGAAGCCGACCTTGTCGACCAGACCGATCGTCGCCCGCGTCTCCGACTCCGACGCCGGCTCCGGACCGCGGTAGGTCTCGCTCGCAGGCTGCGGCGAGGACCCCTCGTTGTCGTAGCCCCACTTGTAGGGGAAGTTGCGGTTCATGTCGACGCCGTCACCGTTGGTGATCACGCCGTCGCCGTTGTTGTCCCGCAGCGTCTTGCGCCACAGCCGGTTGCCCTCGGTGAAGGTGAAGTCGTAGCCGTCCGGGTTCTGCACCGGGAGGAACCACAGCTCGGTCGTGCGCAGGAGCTTGGTGATCTCGCGGTCGGAGCCGTACCCGTCGATCATGTAGTGCATCAGCCGCTGCACCATCTGCGGTGTGATCCACTCGCGCGCGTGCTGGGTCGCTCCGTAGAGGACCGACGGCTTGCGCCCGTCCTTGAGCCACTTGGCGCCGGTCGTGACCTTCAGCGCGTAGATGGGCTGACCGGTGCCGGAGGTGCCGATCTTGACGAGCTTCGTCAGGCTCGGGTTCGCCCTCGCGGTCGCGACCAGGTCGTCCTTGATGCCGCCCGCTTCGCTGTAGGAGCGGTAGACGCTGAAGCCGGCCGCGGCCTGGCGAGCCATCATCGTCGAGGCGGCGACGCCGTCGACCTCCTTGACGTCGAGATCGACGCCCTCGCCCTCGAGCTCCCCTGCCTGCTCCGGGGTCAGAACGACCTCGACCTCGGCCTCGCCGTCCTTCGTGACGTCCGTGGTGGCGTGGTCACGGTCCACGCCGACCTCGCCGAGCGCGTCCAGCCCCTCGGAGTCGACCGTGGCCGTATAGACCTCGAGCCCGGACCCACGTGGGCCGGGCTCGTTCTTGGGCGTCTCGGCGGAGGCTGGGCCGGTCGCGGCCAGCACCCCGCCCATCAGGGCGAGAGTGAAGATTCCGACGAGAGATCGTCTCGCCGACGTACTTCTGACGGGTACGGGTGTCCGTCTCATGCAAATCCTCCGGCCTCAGGGCGCGTCCCCTCGCGGCGCGCACTGTCCCACATCGTGGACGCAATGCCCTGAGGTGTCAACGGGTCCGTCCGGGTTGGACCACATCGTCCTCCGATGTCGCCGACATCGGGTCACCGGCGGAAGTGGGCTCCCGCCGCCGGGTCGGCCAGCGCAGCCCGGACGTGGGCGAGGCGCTCCCCGGTCGAGGGGGCGAGGGGCGAGGGCAGCCCGTCCGGCGGGAACCATCCGACGGCTGTCGACTCGTCGTCGGCGACCCGCGCCGAGGCGACCGCCGCGTCGTCGACGGGCCGACAGGCGAAGCACAGGTCGACGTACTGCGTGACGTCGCCGTTGGGGTAGTGCACGGGCTCGGTGGTCGTCACCGCCGCGAGCCGGTCGACCACCACCGCGACGCCGGTCTCCTCCTGGATCTCGCGGGCGAGCCCGACCGCCGGCTCCTCGCCCGGCTCGAGGATCCCGCTCGGCACGGCCCACTCGCCGCTGTCCGCCCGACGGCCGAGCAGCACGCGCCCGTCCGGCGCACGCACCACACCGGAGACCCCGGGAAGCCACAGCAGATCGTGGCCCACCCGCGCACGCAGCGCGGCGACGAACTCCGGGATCGGCACGGTGCGAGCGTACGCCAGGTCACGGAACGGATCGCTTGCACCACGAGGAGTGCGCGCAAGACTGGAGGGAACGGGGTCCCGACAGCGTCGTCGTACGGGCCGAACCGATCGAGACCCGGAAGGCAGGGCGTTCCATGACCCTGAAGGACACGATCACCAGCACCCCCAACCCTCTGTACGCAGCGGTCGGCGTCACCGATGCCGTGGTCGCGGGACTGCGGGGCATCCCGTCCACGGTCCGCGATCTCCCCGACACCGTGCGCGGCCTGCCGGAACGCGCCGAGACCGCGGCGCGATCCGCATGGAGCGACGCCGGTGCCGCGTACGGCGGCCTCTCCGACCGTGGGGAGCGGCTGATCGGGCGGGTGCGTTCGCAGCAGGCGACTGCTGATCTCGAGTCGTCGGCCAAGGCGACCGAGTCGCGGGCCAAGGCCGCCACCACGACAGCGAAGCGGTCCGCCACCCAGACCCGTGCGGCCGCGAAGGGCGCGACCACGTCGGCGCGCCGGACTGCGGGGAAGGCCGGGAAGGCAGCCAGCGGCGCCGCCGACAAGACCGGTCGCTGACGGGAGCGGCGCGGTCCCGGCTCAGCCCCGGTCCCGACTCAGCCCCGGTGCCGGCTCAGCCCCGGTGCCGGCTCAGCCCCGGTGCCGGCCGGCGCGACCACCGGCTACGCGCCGGGCGCCGACGGCGGCGAGGACGAAGACCGCCACGCACGCAGCACCGAGCAGGATCGCCAGCGGCGTGGAGAGTCCCAGCGCGCCGGGAGCTGCTCCGGCCGCCTGCTCGGCCGCAGGCTGCGCTTGGGGTGCCGGGACCGTGGCGGTGTCGGCCCCAGGCGTCGGGGTCGGGACCGACGGCGTCGCGTCCGCAGGCTCGCTGCGTTGCTTCGTGACCTTCTTGGACGCCCCGCCCTCGGCCTTCTCGCCGCTGCCGGCCTTGGCGTCGCTGTCGCCCTTCTCGTCGTTCGCGCCGCTCCCGGCACCCTCGCTGCCGTCGCCTCCGTCGCTTCCGTCGCCCGAGCCGTCACCGCCCGAGCCGTCACCGGACTTGTCGCGCTTCGCGCCGGCTCCGCCGCCTGCATCCCCGCCGGTCGAGCCGGACCCCGCTCCGTCGGAGCTGCCTGGGGTCGACCCGGACGGGCCGCCACCGTCGTACCGGGCGAAGACCTGGACCCCCCACGTCGTCGATCCGTCACGGAGGAAGGCCACGCCGACGTGGGTGTAGTCGCCGAGGATGTTGGCACGATGACCCGACGACCCCATCCAGGCAGCGTGCATCGACGCTCCGTCCGACTGACCGGAGGCGACGTTCTCGCCCCAGGCGCGCCAGCCCGACGGGATCTGGTCGCCGACGGCGGGGTTGTGCGACAGCGAGCCGTTGCGCCGGAGCTGGCGAGCCCAACCCGCTGCGACCTCGTCCAGCGCGGGCGCGCGCACCAGCCTGGTCAGGCCCTGATCCGATCGCGCGTCGTTGGCCAGCGACGCGATCGTGCCGGAGTCGGACGCCGCTGCGGCCGGGGCGAGGAGCCAGAGCACGAGGCCGAGGCTCGCGGCCAGCACGGCAGACGTGGCCCGCACCGCACGCCATCGCCGTCCCGTCACGGGGACGAGCGTAGGGGCGCGACGACCGGAAGGGAACGGCGAGGTCCGCAGGACGGCCCCGGGCAGCGCTCACCTCGCAGCGCCGAGAGCGTCGCGCCCACCGAATCGTGCCGTGTCAGCAGCCGCTCGCCCCGCCGCCCATCCGTCGAGGCTCCGGACGCTCGTGGTCCGCTCGTGGAGGCTCCCGAAGATGGAGACCAGCGCCTCCTCGGCCGCCCGATCCCGCAAGGACATCACCACCACCAGGTCCGCGGCGCGCGGGTCCGCCGCAGCCGCGCCACGACTCGCTGCCGCCAGCCGCTCTCCGACCCGCGCGGCGTACGCCAGCAGGAAGCTGCGCCGGAACGATGCCGTCCGCACGGTGCCGTCACGATCACGCCGCGCGCCGCACGCCAGCGCTGCCGACTCCGCCTGGGCAAGCAGCGAGACGGCCATCACCCCGACGGCGTCGACGTCGCTCGGAGCGCCGACGACGCTCGCGAAACCGAGAGTCTCCGACAGCGCGACACGGCAACCGTTGGCCCGTGCGACCCGGTCGACGAGCAGCGCCTTGGCCGAGACGTGCGGCGCATCGATCCAGATCCGGCGCAGCGTCGCAGCCGAGGGCGTGCCCCCCTCGGCGAGCAGACGGTCCAGGGCGTATCGACTCACGAGCTCCTGCGCCTTGGCAGACAACGCCTCCGCCTCCTCGGGGTGATCGGTGGACTCTGCCTTCGCCAGGAGCGCACGGACTCGGTGGGTGTGCCGTGCGGTCGAGGCGCTCGATCCGACCGCGGAAGGGTCCGCGGCGGACGCGTCGGCGCTCCCCGGGGCCGGCAGGGTGCGCGGGAGCGCCGGCAGGTGGTCGAGCGCGCCGGCCAGGCGCAGCGCGGACGCCAGCCCGGACGGACTGCGCAGATCGTCCGGGCGCGACGAGCCGAGGTCGTCGACCTCGCGTCGCCACCGCGGCACGACCCGCTCGTCCGGGTGCCTCGCGGTCTCCGCGATCACCAGGTCCGCGAGCAGCGCGACGTCGTCACGTCGTGCACGCCGGCGCACGATCTCGCGCAGGTCGACGGGCGTCCAGCCCTTGTGCCGCACGGCGGTCGAGACCAGCCCGCCCAGCACGTCGACGGCCGCGGCCGCGATCTGCGCAGCTGCGACCGGAGCCTCGCCGCGGCCGGGGGCCCCGGCCACCCGACTCGCGTACGCTCGATCGATGCGAGTCCGCCTCGCCGACTCGACGAACCACGCGGCCGCCTCGGACAACCTCTGCTCCTCCGTGATCGTCACGACCCGTCCCTTCTCCGGCTTTTCGAACATGTGTTCCCACACTAGAAGAGACCGCTGACAGGATCGGGTGCTCAGCCGAGCTGGCGCAGCCCGCCTGCCACCAGCGCCGCCACGAGCACGACGACCACCAGCGGCGCTCGCACCAGCGCGGCAGCCACACCGGCGGCGACACCGACGACCCGTGGGCCGTCGGCGGGCTCCGCACCGTCGTAGGCCGTGGTCGCGACGGCGACCGCGAGCAGCAGGACCGCGACGCACCGCTCCAGAACGGCCTCCCGCTCGCCGGTCAGAGCGATGCGGTCCCGCATCACCACGCCGATCAGGCGCACGGCGTACGTGCCGACGGCGAGCACCCCGATCCCGACGAGCACCTCGGTCGGCGTGCTCACGGACGCCTCCTCGCCCGCGCCACCAGTGCGGCGACCGGCACGCCGACGAGCGCGACCAGCGGCGCCAGCCCGACGGGCAGCCACGGCGTCGCCGCGAGCGCGACGACGGCCCCGACGGACGCGGCCACCCGCGTCGAAGGCTCGCGCAGCGCAGGCAGGACCAGCGCGACGAGAAGGGCCGGGAAGACCGCGTCGAGGCCGAGCGTCTCCGGGGCCGCCACCTCCCCCAGCAGGCTGCCGGCGATCGCACCGGTCGGCCAGGCCAACGCGATCGCGGCCCCGGACAGCCAGAAGACGAAGCGCCGCTCGTGCTGGCTGGTCTGCGCGGACGCGAGGGCCACCGACTCGTCGTTCACGAGGTGGGCCCCGAGCCAACGCCACGGGCCACGCCCGAGGAACCGCGCCGCCGCCATCCCGTACGCGCCGTTGCGGAGGTTCACCAGGAGCGCGGCGGCGGCTGCGAGCAGAGGCGCGCCGCCGGCTCCCACCACCCCGACGAACAGCAGCTCGGCCGATCCGGCGAGCACCGTCACCGCCAGGAGAGCGACCTGCCACCGCGCCAGCCCGACCCCCGTCGCGCTCGCGCCGTACGACACCCCGACGACCATGACGGCCAGCGCCACCATCCCGACGTCGCGCAGGACGCCCGGCCGGATCGTTCGCTGTGTCGAACGCATGTTGTCCAGAGTGAACGATTCGTTCGGTGTCTGTCAACCCGAACGTTTCGTTCGCTAAGGTGAACGGGTGGAGTCCTCACCGTCCATCCGTGGCCAGGTCGCGGCGGCCCTGACCCGCGAGCGCACCCGCGCCGGCGTCTCGCTGTCCGAGCTCGCGCGCCGGGCCGGCGTCTCGAAGTCGACCGTGTCCCAGCTCGAGGCCGGCACGGGCAACCCCGGTGTCGAGACGCTGTGGGCGCTGAGCACCGCCCTCGGGATCCCGTTCTCGCGCCTCGTCGACCCGCCGCGCCGAAGCACCGAGGTCGTCCGGCTGGGTCACGGCCAGACCGTGGTCGCGGAGGAGGCCGAGTACGCGGCCACCTTGCTCGCCGCAGGCGCCGCCCACGTGCGCCGCGACCTCTACGTGGTCCAGGCCGAGCCCGGGCAGCCGCGCCGGTCCGACCCGCACCCGCCCGGGACCGTCGAGCACGTCGTGCTCGTCCGCGGACGCGCATCCGTCGGGCCCTCCGACGATCCGGTCGAGATCGGTCCCGGCGACTACGTCCGCTACCCCGGGGACGAGCCGCACGTCTTCGTCGCCCTCGAGCCCGCGACGGTCGCCGTCCTGCTGTCCGACCAGCCCTGATCCGTCCGACGTCAGTGACGCGGACGGTCGCGCCACGCGGCGGTCGCCCACAGCGCCCACAGCACGAGCAGCGGCTGGAAGAACAGCCGCACCAGGCGCGCCCGGTCGGAGTCCAGGCCGAACGCGTCCGTCTGGGTCACGTACTGCGAGATGTTGCCGGGGAAGATCGCGACGAAGAACGCAGCCGTGAGCCAGCCCACGGCGACGCGCCTGCCGGGGAGGCCGATCAGGGCGCCCCCGAGCCCCACCTCGACGAACCCGGACGCCACCACCACCGTGTCGCCGTCGAGCGGGACCCAGTCCGGCACCTGCGCCAGGAACTCCTCCCGCGCGAACGTGAGGTGACTGATCCCCGCGAACAGCAGGAACGAGCCGAGCGCGATGCGGCCGATCGTGCGGGGCGTGGACACGGCGCGCTCCGGCGCCTTCGAGTGCGATGCCATCGATGGTCTCCTGGGGGCGACGAGCGGTGCGGCGGCGCTGCCGCTCGCCACGCTAGCCCGCCCGTACGCCCTTGTCCGATCGCGCGCCGTGGGGGTGCTCCTAGGACCCCACCGTCTCCACGACGGGACGCTCCCCGCTCGGCTCGGCGGCCTCCGCCTCCCCGAAGTACGCCCGGTGCACAGCGTCACGATCAGCACGGAGCTCGGCCGCCGACCCCCTCAGCACCTCCTTGCCGTGGTGCAGGACGACCGCACGGTCGGCCACCGAGAGCGCGAGGTCGACGTGCTGCTCGACGAGCAGGACGCCGACCCACAGGTCGTCGGCCAGCGCCCGCACGATCGGCAGCAGCTCCTGGACGGCGACCGGGGCGAGGCCCATGCTCAGCTCGTCGATCAGCAGCACACGCGGCTGCGCGAGCAGCGCCTTGCCGAGCGCGAGCATCTGCTGCTCGCCGCCCGACAGCAGCCCGACCTTGCGGCCGACCAGCGGCTTGAGCCGCGGCAACCGATCGAGCACCGCGGACATCCCTCCGTCCCGGCTCCCCCGCGCGAGCAGCAGGTTCTCCCGCACCGTCAGGTCGGCGAAGATCGCCCGGTTGTCGGGGACGAGCACCACACCCGCCCGGGTGTTGCGCTCGACCCGACGCGCGATCGGCCGACCGAACGCACGGACCTCGCCTCCGTCCGGCTTCACCAGGCCCGCCGCCGTACGCAGGGTGGTCGTCTTGCCCGCACCGTTCGGCCCGAGCAGCGCGACCACCTCGCCGGCCGACACGCTCAGGTCCAGGTCGCGCACCGCAGGCGCGTGCCCGTAGCCGGCCGTCACGCCGCACAGCTCCAACGCGCTCACGCGATCGCCTCCGCACCGAGATACGCCGTGATGACGGCAGGGTCGCGTCGGACCTCGTCCGGTGGTCCGCACGCGATGACACGTCCGAAGTCGAGCACGTAGACGCGGTCGCACACGTCGAGCACCAGGTTCATGTCGTGGTCGATGAGCAGGACGCCGAGTCCGGTCTCGACCATCGACCGCACCTCCGCACCGAACGCCACGCTCTCGTCGGTGTCGAGCCCGGCGGCCGGCTCGTCCAGCAGGACGACGCGGCTGCCGCCCGCCAGTGCGCGCGCGACGCCCACCAGCTTCTGCCGGCCGAGGCTGAGCTCGTCGGGGCGCCGGGCCGCGCAGTCGCCGAGCCCGAGCAGCTCGAGAGCCGGGTCGGCTGCCGCCGTCCCGCGCCGACCGAACATGTCGGCCACCAGCCCGCCGACGCCGCGGCGCTGGGTCGTGACGGCGAGGTTGTCGGCCACGGTCAGGTCGCCGAACAGCTCCCCGGCCTGCCAGGTCCGCGCCAGACCGGCACGGCGACGCCGATGCGGCGACAACCGGTCGATCCGCCGACCGGCGAGCAGGACCTCACCGGTCGACGGAGCGAAGCCGGTCACGGCGTCGACCAGCGTCGTCTTCCCCGCCCCGTTCGGTCCGATCAGCCCGACCACCTCGCCCGCGCGTACGGTCAGGTCCACGTCGTCGTTCGCGACGACGCCGCCGTAGCGGACGGTCAGTCCCCGGGTCTCGAGCAGCGGTTCGTTCTCAGGCATCGGCACGGGAGCTCCTGCGGTGGGCGAGGTGGGTGGAGGCCTCACGGACGCTGCCGGTGATCCCCACGGGGTTCAGCACGGCCGTGATCACCAGCGCGAGGGCGGCGATCAGGCTGTAGTACTCGCCGACGCCGAGGGTCCCCTCGAGGATCACGGCGAGAACGCCCAACGGCGCGATCAGACCGGCGAGGACGGCGCCGGCGATGCTGGTGATGCCGGCGACGTAGACCGTGCAGAGCAGCGTGAGTCCGACGAGGACGTTGAACGACTCCACCGACAGCTGCGAGCGGCTGTAGCCGATCAGGCACCCGCCGACCCCGGCGAGGAAGGCCGACAACGCGAACCCGAGCAGCTTCGTCGCCGCCACGTCGATGCCGGCGGAGGCCGCGGCGCGCTCGTTGGACCGTACGGCCAGGAACGCCCGTCCCGTCCGGCCGGCCAGCAGGCGCGCGGTGACCCAGGTCAGGACCGCGACGACGGTCAGCACCATCAGCGCGAAGGACACCGTCGTCAGGTCGGTCCCGCTGCGGACCGCGAGGTCGATCCCGAACAGCGACGGGTCCGCGATGTGGTTGCCCTCGAACGGCGTGAACGCCGGGTTGCCGAACACGAAGCTCTCGATCGCCAGCGCAGCGGCGAGCGTGACGACGGCGAGGTGCGCACCGCGGATCCGCAGCGCCGGCACCGCGACCACCACGCCCAGGAGGGTGGCGGCGAGCGCCGGTCCGATCAACGACCACGGGAACGCGATGCCGTACTCGGTCGTCACCCGCGACAGCACGAACCCGCCGGTGCCGGCGAACGCCATCGCCGCGAGCGAGATCTGCCCGAGGTAGCCCGTCAGCACCACGAGGGACAGCGCGATCAGGCTCATGATGATCGACGTCACCACGCCGAAGCGCCAGCTCCCGTCGGTGAGCAGGACGGCCGCGACCGCGACTCCGATCAGCACGAGCGTGGGGAGAGGCTTCATCGACGGCGGACGTACGGTCGGCATCCGCATCGCGACCACGCCGCCGCGGGCCGGCATCGCCTTGCCGAACGCGAACAGCGCGATCACGACGATGAGGAACGGCACGGTCTCGCCGAACCCGGCCTGGGCCCAGGTGGGCCAGAAGTCGTACGTGCTCATCATCAGCAGCAGCGACTGGAAGATCCCGATCCCGAGCCCGGCCGCGCAGGCGCCGAGGACCGACCGCAGCCGGGCGAGCAGCGCCGCGGCGAGCCCCGGCAGGACGTAGAAGGTGTAGCTGAGCGGGTCGAGCCCGACGGTCGGCGAGGCGACGATCGCCACCAGACCCGTCGCGGCGCCGGTCGCGACCCAGACGACGGCGGCCAGGCGGTCCGGGGAGTAGCCCGTCAGCATCACCGCCGTCTCGTCCTGCGCGCTCGCCCGCGTCGCCATCCCCCACCGGGTGAACCGGAACCAGCCTGCGAGCAGGAGCGCGATCGCCACCGCGAGCCCGACGAGGATCAGGTCGGAGACGGCCACCGCAGCGCCGAGGATCTCGACGGTGCCGGCGGGCAGGATCGGAGGTGCGACCGACCCCGTGACGTCGAACCGCAGCGGCACCAGGCTGACGATCACCAGCATCACGCCGACCGACGCCACCACCTGCGACAGCACCGGCGCCGAGCGCAGCGGCCGCAGGACGAGCAGGTGCGTCAGGAGTGCGATGACCGCGGAGGAGAGCGTCCCGACCGCGACCGCGACCGCGGCCGAGGTCGGGCCGTCCGAGACAGCGATCGACCCGACCGGCAGCACGAGCGTGCCGGTGGTGCCGAGCTCGGCGGCGACCCAGACGCCCCACAGGGCGATCGAGCCTTGGGCGAAGTTGAGCACCCCGGTGGCGGCGTGCACGGCGACGAGCGACGACGCGACGACGGCGTAGACCGCACCGACGGCGAAGCCGAGGGTCACGAACAGGACGATCTGGTCCACGGGTCACCTCCTCGAAGATGGGACGGGACGAGAGGGATCCGTCGGGCCGCCCGGGGGTGGCGGCCCGACGGAGGCGGGATGGTCAGGGGTGCGCCGAGGCAAGAGGCGTGGAGCCTCGGCGCACCCCGGTCGATCACGTCGCGCCGGGGATCTGGGCGAGAACCTCGGGAACCGGCTGCAGGAAGCCGTCCGTCAGCGGCGCGATCGTGCCGTCGTCCTGCACCTCGAAGAGAAGCATCTCGGTGGTGCAGTTCGGCGAGGTCGGGCTGTCGCAGGAGATGTCGGCCCCGAGGAAGCTCGGGAAGTCCTTCAACCCCTTCAGCGTGGTCAGCACCGTCTCGCCGGTGAGCTCGCCGTCGACGCCGTCGAGCGCCTGGGCGAAGGTCACGAACTGGGCGAACTCGGCGTACGCGTAGAAGCCACCGGTGCCGCCCTCGACCGACTCGATGGCCTCCTGGGCGGCCGCGAGATCGTCCTGGACCTCCTCCGGGGCGTGCTCGGCCGCGGCCGGCAGCCAGGTCGAGGAGTAGAGCGCGCCGCCGGCTGCCTCTTCGGGCGCCGCCGCGATGTAGTCGGTGCACGCCGCGGTGAAGATCGTGCCTTCGTACCCCTGCTGGCGCAGCGCCTGCACCAGCGCGGTGCACGCGGCCTCGTTCGGCGAGGCGACCAGGCCCCCGACGTCCGGGTTCTCCTTCGCGATCGTCGCCGCGAGGGCGGTGAAGTTGGGGTTCGTCGGCGAGAAGTAGACGCCGTTGGCGTCCATCTCGAGCGCACCCGCCAGCGCCGGCAGGAGCGTGTCGATCGTCTGGTGCGAGGAGGGCGTGTCCACGAGGGCGAGGGTGACCGAGTTCTTGCCGGCCTCCTTGAACGCCTGCATCGCGCCGACCAGGAACGACGCCTGGGGGGCGGCGAAGTACACGCGGTTCTCGGCCTCGGCTCCGGTCACCGAGTCGAACGGGATCATCCCGACCAGCGGGATCTTCGCCGCCGTGAGAGCCGGCAGGGTCGCGCTGGAGGACAGGTTGAAGCCGTCCATCACCGCCACCACGCCGTCCTCCACGAACTG